>JBEIHC010000021.1:0-31363 GCA_040381555.1 Bacteroidia bacterium | reverse complement strand
GGATATTAAAACAATAGATGAAGCGATGAGGTATTTACCCCAGGCAATAGCTTTATATAATACCGAGAGACCCCACATGAGCATAGGTAATCTAACTCCTGATCAGGTTCATTTTTCACACGAGCCATTGAATGTGAAACGACTTTGGCGCCCTTATTACTTTACATAATATTCATATGTAAACATGACTCAGGATTATCAATATATTTGTCAACTAATACCAGTACTAAGAAGAATAAACTGTAAACTTTTTTCAGGACGATACACTGTAATCTGCCCCCTCCCTACCCCTCCCTGAAGGGACGCCACCCATAAGCCACTGTGCATTAGATTTAATTATGCGTGTAACATGTAGCTTAGGGTAGTAAGGGTTTCGTAAGAAAGCAATGGCAATAAATAGGTTTACCCTAAACAGGGATTTAGATGTTCTTATTATTTTAGGTTAGCATTCAACTTAATGCGTACTTTATAATACATCCAATAATAATTCCTTGCGTTCAAATAATAACTGTATGCTTGTAATTAAGCTATAGTGAGGGTTTATACTTTCTCAGCAAGCCCTAATAAGATTTTATTGAAAATTTTACTATACCCAAATAAAACGGCGTAGAGCCAATAAAATCATACAGAATAGGTATTAGACAAACCTTGCTGAGCATAAAAGTTTTGCCCAAAGCCAGTTAAGGAAATCTATTTTTTTGAAAATCTTTTTCTTTTACCTCGGGAACTAGTAATTCGATTCGGTGATCCCAAAGCAAACAAGTAGCCTCCCAGGTTGAATTCCAGAGCATGCTGAAACAACGCTCCACCCAAGCCTCCCCTTCAATACCACCGCCCTTTTGTTCGATTGTGCATTTATAATTTTCTTTTGCTGCTGAATAATAATCCAAGGCTTTAGTCAAATTATACCCTTGAGCTGTCTTTGCTCTAAACCAAATATCTCCCATCACCAATTGAGCTGGGCAATATCCCCAAGTTGCAGAATAGGATAACCAATGTAAAGCTAAACTGTCGTTAGGCAGGGTACCTCTTCCTTCCAAGTAACACATTCCCAAATAAAAAGCAGAAACAGGCTCCTTCAATGTACTTGCCTTAGAGGCAATTCTAAATAAACTTGGGTCATTTTTCTTGGCTGCCAAGGCTGAATTTGCGAAAGGGCCCTTGGCATCTTTACCAGAATATACCTCCAATAATACAAGAACGGCTTGTACCATTCCTTTCTCAGCTGCCATTTCCAAATAGCGCAAACCATCTGAAATAGTTCGTGTTCCACTGCGTAAATAGGTATTACCTACCAAAAAACAAGCATCTGGATTGCTGATTTTTAATAAAGGCTTCAGGTAATACAACAGGGAGTCTTGGTTTTCAGGACAATCCAGACCTAAGGCAAAACATTCTGCCAATTTCAATCTCGCCTCAATGCTTCCGGAGTTAGCCTCTGCACGCAATGTTCCTAAAGAATTAGGTTGCGCTAGAACCCAGTCATTACCTAGTATGCCAAGCAGAAATAGGGAATAAAGTATACGACAAACCAATCCCGACAGAGCACCCGTATTGAGATTATTCCTGTCTTCCATTTTGAGCCGCTTTGATTTGCAAATGATCTAACAATACTTCAAGGGCCTTATTCATGTGGTGATTATTCGGAATAATCAGGTCACAACTTTCCTTGTAAGGACGAACAAACTTATTGTACATGGGGATTACATCCAGCTCATATTGCTTTAAAATGTCTTCGAGGCCATACCCTCGTTCAGAATAATCGCGAATAATACGCCTAGAAAGCTTGATGTGCTCATCTGCATCCACAAAAACTTTTAGATTCAATAAATCAAATAAATCGGATTGATAGAAAATAAACAAGCCTTCTACTAAAACGATCGGTGCTGGATGATAAGTCAGCATCTTCGGAGTAATAGTTGGATTGTTGAAGGTGTATTCCTCAATATTAAAAGATTTACCCTCCATCAATAGTTGCAGGTCCTTTGTAAACTTATCTAAGTCAATGGAATCAGGATGATCGAAATTGACTGTACCATCGGACTTCCTACTCTGATGTTCTAACTTTTTGTAGTAATTATCCTGGGAAATCAGAGTAATCTGATTTTCAGGAATTCGTTTCATTATTTGATTGAGGAGATAGGTTTTTCCGGATGCACTTCCACCCGAAACACCAACAAAGTAAGGTTTAGTTAATTGCATTTTGTTTGAGCCATTGTAGAAAAGCGCGAATGGCTAATCCTCTATGAGAAATAGAATTTTTTTCTTCTTTTGAATACTCGGCCAAAGACCGAGAAGATCCTTCAGGAATAAAAATGGGATCATATCCAAAACCTCCGGCACCAATGGGCTCTCGGGCAATAGAACCATGCAGTTTTCCTTTGAGAAAAACAGTTCCAGTTGGAATTCCTGTCAGGCAAATTACAGTTTCAAAATGGGCTTTTCGATTTTCGTGGATATCTAAAGCATCCAACAACTTTCGAATATTAGCTTTACTATTGGAGGGTTCGCCAGCATACCGGGCGGAAAAAACTCCCGGGGAGCCGCCCAAGGCATCCACACTCAATCCGGTATCGTCGGCGAGTGCAGGTAATCCGGTAAGTTGAGAAGCATACAAGGATTTAATTTCAGCATTTTCTTCCAGAGTTAATCCATTTTCAACTGGTTCAATAGCATTGGGAAAAGAGCCCAATAATTGAATAGAAAAACCATCCGGCATCAAAGCCAAAATTTCCTTTACTTTATCAGGATTGAAGGAAGCGAGAACCCAATTTTTCATTTAGCCAAATAGATTTCAGATAACCGCTTAAGAACAATCCAAGATTTTCGTTTGACAGATTCATTTTCCTGCATATCTGCCAAGCAAGGCAATACATATAGACCGGTAAAATCTGTTCGGGTATCCATACCAGGATCGAGGGGAAAATAGTTTAAATCCAAAATGACCCCATAAGGAGTTTTCATGGATTGAAAATCTTGTTTTTGTGCAGGACGAACCATTCTGCCGAAACTCACTTCAGCGAAGGGGATTTTCATTGCTTCCACAATTTTCTTTAGCAGTTCCATTAGGTCCTTCCTTTGCATTTCGGCCTCCCGAACAAAGAAGGTAATTCCGGCGTCTGGTTTATGAATGATTTTAATAGCTGGCTGTTTAAAATCTGGAATGGAATAGAGTTTTTCCCCATATACGAGGCTTAGAAATTCCGGAAGTAAATCCCCTTTGTTCATACAGGTAGATTAAAATGTTGAATAGCTTTTTCGGCAATAGATTCCCCAATTGCGAGTCCAGCAGTAGCTGCTGGTGAAGGGGCATTTAGAACATGAATAGAACCAGGTCCGGTTGCAATTCTAAAATCATCTACCATTTGACCATCGGGGTCAAGCGCCATTGCTCGAACACCGGAGCGTCCCGGCACCAAGTCATTCATCTCAAGTGAAGGAATTAACTTTTGCAGACGATTCAAAAATAAGCGTTTGGAGAATGCTCTCCGATACTCATCTAAGCCGAATCTCCAGTGCCGGGAAAGAAATTTCCAAGTCCCTTTAAAGGCCAATGCTTCAGAAGTATCTTTCAAGTTAAAATCCAATTTTCCGTATCCCTCTCGTTTGAAAGTAAAGACAGCATTGGGGCCACATTCCACTCCCCCATGAATCATTCTGGTAAAATGTACTCCAAGAAAAGGGAACTGAGGGTTTGGTACCGGGTAAATCAAATTTCGAACTTTATGCATTCCGGAATCAGAGAGGTCATAATAATCTCCTCGAAAACCCAGGATACGCATTTTTTGATCTACTCCGTCCTGTAAAGCTAAACGATCACTTTGTAAGCCTCCACAAAAAATGAGTCCATTTGCTTGATAATCTGACTTCTGAGTTCGAATAATTGAGAATTCACCTTGCTTTACTGTTCCCAAGACTTCTTCTCCTGTATGTATTTCATTATCGGGATTGATCGCAAGAAACAACTCTGCCATTTTATGAACAACACCGGGAAAATCGATAATGCCTGTGCATCCAACTCGAATACCTGCAATGCCTGTGCAATAGGGCTCAATTTCCCGTATGGTATCAGAACTAATCATTACCATATCCTCAATACCATTCTGCGTGCCATGGTTAAAAATTTTCTCGAGGAAGGGAAGTTCAGAGGTATTAGTTGCCACGATTAATTTTCCGCAAATATCATGGGCAATCTTATGTTCCTTGGAAAAGGCAACTAATTCTCTTCTGCCTTCTACGCAATTTTGGGATTTGAAAGAACCGGGTTTATAGTAAATGCCCGAATGAATTACGCCTGAGTTTCGCCCTGTTTGATGCTTAGAAAGCCCAGATTCTTTTTCAAACACTATCATTTTCAATGTAGGAAACCGGCGACTCAATTTCCAAGCAGAAGCCAGACCTACCATTCCTCCGCCAATGATTGCAATATCAAATTGCCTATTCATATTCGTACAAAAAAATAATTAATTTATTGATTTTGAATCCTGTTATTAAAATATCCTGAAAAGAATTATTTACCCTAATCCTGGAGAAAATAAAATAGAATCCAATGAACAGGGCAAAAATACCAAATCGAAGGGGATAGTTTCCGAAATCGGCTGATTATTTTCTATATTTGCATGTTTTTTATTTCAGCATTCGTGTAACCTTAAAGAGCTGAATTACTTTTAATGGAATACTTTTTTTATGAACGCATTTTTTCTTTTTCATTTTTTTTCAAAATCCTCCAAGCAGCTTGAATTATTGTCCCCAACCAATCAGGACATTAATCAAAAGGTTCTTGAGTTGTTTATTTCCACCCCGGAGCAGATATCTTCCTCTAGTTCAGGTATTTTCACCTCCTCAGAGTCGGATTTGACTCAGGCAAGCATACTGGTGATGCATCACTTGCTTAATCAGGATTCTATCTCAGCTAGCCGAATAGAACAATTAATTCCGGATTCCTTAGAGAAAGAGGAAGAATGGGCAAGAGCTTATTTAACCCTACTTAAGGCAGCAACCCAAAGATTATGTAGGAAGGATACTATTGAAAAATTCGAAAACAGTCTGGAAGAGATTGATTGGAGCCTACTACCGGAGTCTATACAGCAATACAGCATAATGTTGATCGGATTCATCTACTTGAAAGAGGATCAAGTGGAAATACGCAAAAAATGTAAGCCTTGGCTTGAAAGATTGACCAATCCCAAGGATCAGAATCCATTTCACCTGCTTGCTCAGACCTTTTTATATGATTACCACCTTTCACTGCCAGAGCAATCTTCGTCTGTTCAGATTGAGAAATTGGTAAACTCGATAGAGGACTTTGAACCAGTAAAGCCAGAAGACAAGCACTTAGTTTTATTGATGCGATTTCGAAATCGGATTCGCGAAGTGATTGAATATCCGGAACAAGCGCCCTCTTTTTTGGCTAAAACAATCACTGACTTAACTCAGGAGGATAAATATTCAGGAGTAAATACAATTTGCTTATTTTTCACCTTACTCTCGGAAATAAATCCTTTGTTTTTGAGAATACAAACAAGTCAATCCACTTTGTATTCCTCACAAATTCTAAAACTATCCGAAACCATTAAGCTGATCCCAAAGGTCATAGCAAATAATGAAGCGATCCAGAATCGTCTTAAAGCATTCACGATCCCTTTGCTTGTATATTCCGGTAAAAATAAATTAGCGTTGGAAAAAACCAATGAGCTTATCTTTTACTTAAAACAAGTACAATGCTTCCGTTCTTTGATCCAACTCGGTGTATTTTTTGGACATACTTGGCTAAAGGTGGACCAAGTAGTAATGGCCGAAAAGTTCCTGGTTCAAAACATCCAATTTTTGTTACATCGGAAGGAAACTTTTGAGGCAGAAACCTTAGTATATTTGTTTAAGGAACTGAATTATGTTTACCTCCGAGAGTTTAGAAAACCAGGCGTATCTCCGTTAATTAACAACATTCCAGCCTACCTTGAATATCATACTCGGTTTATAATGTTACAAGAGAACTTTCCGGAGGAAACTGGAATTTCATTGTTTCGAGTCTATCAAAATGAATTCAAAAAAGTTGAAGAAATTACCAAACACAATATTCATTCGAGTTTGGCCACTTACATGCTTCAGCTCAGGGTTTTGGCTCTTTCCGCTAGATTCAATCAGGACTCACCCGGATATGAAATTGCGCGACAAATTATCCGTAAAATAGAAAATCCTTTAAACCCATTACACTTTCTCCAAGGGCGTTGGGAGGACTTCAAGGATGTCCCGAACGATATTCGGAATAAAATTATCAATCAGACCATATCTATCACCAAGGGAGACTTACCTGCGGCATCTGAACATTTAAAATTCTCGTATCGCAATTTACGGAGTTATATATCTCTTAATGAAGTAAATAGATTAGGTAATTTCTTAAATGAACAAGTTTCCAGTAGTCGCAGTCTGGAAGAAGGCATCCGCTTAATGTTCCATGATTTGTACTTAAAGGGGCATATATTTGAAGTAGTTTTTGATATGCCAGCCTTTTTGATACAAAAATCAGGGAAAGGATTTACCGCAAAAGAGATGGAAGTAGAACTAGCTGTGAAGCCTTCCACAGCCAAAAAATATATTCGTATCTTGCAGGAAACAGGTATGATTGAACCCAGTCAAAATGAAGGGAAAAAATCAACTCTAAAATTAAGTATCGACAAAATCATGTGGCGTTATGCGGAAGAAAAATCAAAGAAAACCAATCAAGTACCTGTATAATTCAATTGGTTCAGTCCTTTTCCTGAAAGTATTTCTAATTGGAGTTCTTTGTTTTTCCTTTAGCCTTGAAGCCCAAAATGACGCCCTGTCTCAATGGTATGGAGTTAATGGGAAAAAAACAGATTTCTCAAAAGTGTTGAAAACTTGTGAAGAGGCCGATATAGTTCTTTTTGGTGAATTGCATAATAATGCTGTTGCACATTGGTATCAATTACAAGTATTTAGAGGACTTTATACTCAATATCCCGGGAAAGTCAAGATAGGGATGGAAATGTTGGAAACACATCAACAAGCTGCAGTGGATTCCTTTTTGGGAGGTTTGCTTACCACCGAAACCTTTTTGAAAAGCCAAAACTTTTGGCCAAATCACAAAACGGATTATCAGCCTTTGCTGGATGATGCCCTAAAGAAATCCATACCTGTAATAGCCACGAATGTTCCCCGTAAATACGCTCGTATTGTAAGCAAAATGGGAAAACAAGCTTTAGATACACTCAATGCAAATGAGAAAAGGTTGCTATGCCCACTCCCCTATCCTGTTGATACCACGCTCAATTGCTATAAAAATTTATTATCTATGGGGCATGGCACTCAGTCATCTGGGTACCAATTCGCCAGTGCGCAAGCTCTTAAAGACGCCACTATGGCGCATTATATCTTGCAGAATTTTAATGAAGGGGAAAAATTTCTCCACCTAAATGGAGCCTATCACTCCGATTATTTTGAAAGTATTGTTTGGTATTTGAAAAAAGAAAAACCCAACTTAAAAATTGTTGTACTATCCACAAATGAAACGGAAGGCTTACTCGCTCCCAATGTAGAAGAAAGAAAAAAAGGAAACTTTATCTTGGTGACAGACCCGGATTCTCCAAAATCCTATTAATTGTAATTGATTTCCTTATTACTCATTCTTGAAATTGAGTCAAAGGCAATTGTATAGGTTGATTGAATAAAACGCTAGGAACTGCGTCTATTCCAATTTTGAGTAATTTAGACTCAGGAAAATGCACTATCAAATGGATTCAACCACAAACATCGGAAAAACAGTAAAAGTATTTCTTTGGGCCTGTTGCTGTTTATTACCCTTTTTAACGCGTGCCCAATATCAATCCTCTAATGTTAACTTGCTTGGGCATTGGACAAACCCGACAATAGACAGTATAACAGACTTTGGAAATCAGCGCTATTCGGGCTGCTATGGCTGGACGGATACTGTTCGAAATAAACGATATGCTCTATTGGGCGGAACAGATGGCACCTATTTCATAGAAATCACCCAACCTTCTAATCCTCAGCTTCGTGATTTTGTGCCTGGCGCTTTGGATTCTTGTACCTGGAGGGAATACAAAACCTATGGGCATTATGGATACCTTGCCTCAGATGATTCTGAAGACAATCGTTTTCAAATAGTGGATTTGTCCTACTTACCTGATTCTGTAAAGTTAGTATACGACAGTGATTCCATTTTTAGAAGATCTCATACCCTCTATATTGATGGAGACAAGTTGTATTGTGGGGGGGTGACCTATTCAGATACCACCACAGCCATGGCTGTATATAGTTTGTCCAATCCAGAAAAACCCCAACTGATACGAAAATTAGAACAGGATTATCCTTGGATAGATTATGTACATGATATGTTCGTTCGGAATGACACCATTTATGCCTCTGCTGGCTTTCAGGGTTTGTTCATTTTAAAATTACAGGGGGATAGTCAATTTGTTATGATTGGTCAATATACCCTTTATCCAGATCAAGGATTTAATCACAGTAGTTATCTAACAGAAAATGGTAAGTATCTGGTTTTCACGGATGAAGTACCTGAAGGATTGGATTTTAAAGTGATAGATGTGAGTAATATGAGTAATATCAGTTTGGTTCAAACCCTGAATACCTCTCTAGGTGCCACCCCTCATAATCCATATATTCGAAATGGAATATTGTATATGGCAGCCTATCAGGATGGCTTGCATCTTTACGACCTGAACAATAGTGGGATACCGGACAAATTAGGATACTTTGACACCTATTGGCAGAATGACTCAGGAGGCTTCATTGATCCTGTTTATGCTGGCTGTTGGGGAGCATGGCCCTTTCCGGAAGACAATATGCTCATTGCTGGAGACATGCAAAATGGATTGTATATTTTAGATGTTTCGCAAGCATTGTCCAACCAAAGAGATTTAAAGAATACCTCAGGCCCTGAAGTACTCTTAGAGAATCCTGGCTCTGGAGATATTCAATTAGATTTTACTAATCAGATTCCAGAATCGCTTTCCATTTTTAACACAGAAGGTAAATTGATCCATCAAGTGCGGCCGGAAGGAAGAAAGATGACCTTATCAGAATCTTTTTTGAGTGGAGGTGGGGTTTATTTCATTCGATTTGAATACGCCGATCAAAGTCAAACCATTCGATACATTCAGTTGAAATGAGCGGATTTGTCCAGGCGTCGTTGGTTGGATTCCTGTTAATGCTACAGGTATTAAAAGTCCAGGCAGACTCAGATCCTATTCAACCTAAAGTTAAAATAATTGCAGGTACAGGAATGTATTTCAGTGATTTATCCTGTATAAATAGATGGTTTTCTTATTACAATTATCCTACACTACCCTCTGGTTCTGGAATGGGATTGTTGGGTCTAAACTGGGAGTTGTCAGAAAAATGGAGTGGAGGATTTCAGATTAGCCAGTCAAGTTCCGGGGTTCAGCGTAAGAGTGGGTATGGGGTGAACTATCAGAGTGCGGCCTTGGATGTGTACGCTGTTTGGAAATTGATTAGAATGCGTAATTTCAGTATAGGACCGGTGGCTGGATTTGAGGTTAGGAACCTGAATATCAATGTAGAAAAAGTTCTTTCTGCCAAGGCGTCCTTGGATGACTTACTCTCCCATTCAAGCACCTTAAGCAGTAACTCTGGAGCCGTTTTACGCAACTCCGCCCGAAATCTCGAATTTGGAATCTGGCTCGAAACCAATTTCCCTTCCCAAAGAACTCAAACAGGCATTCGAATTCTCGGTAGCGGGGGAAGTGGATCGAGATGGCAAATGAATGAGCAGATTTTATATGACAGTCCTCGGAATGGAATTCGGGGAATTCAAGTAGAAGCGTTCTTGAGTTTCAGATTATAAATCGACCTTAGGCAATCCCGGCAAATTTACGATTGGCCTCAAAGAATATCTGATAGTGCACTTTCATTACTGCATGTTCCGGCATGCGTAAATCCGGATCTACTTCCACTAACTTCTCCGCAGCATCCCGAGCATCGGCCAACAATGCCCCATCTTCTGCGATATTGGCAATCTTGAAATCCGGAAGTCCACTTTGTCGGGTACCGAGAAAATCTCCAGGCCCTCGAATTTGCAAATCCACCTCCGCAATTTTAAACCCATCATTGGTTTCTTCCATGGTTCGCAATCGGGCTTTCCCATCCTTGGAAATTTTCTCCGACACCATTAAAATACAATAGGATTGCGCTGCCCCTCTTCCTACCCTACCGCGTAACTGATGCAATTGAGAGAGTCCAAATCTTTCGGCATTTTCAATAACCATTACCGAAGCATTCGGTACATCGACCCCAACTTCAATAACTGTAGTAGAAACCAAAATCTGAATATTTCCGGATTTAAAATCCAACATCATGCGCTCTTTTTCATCTGGCTTCATCCGCCCATGCACCAATCCTACTCTTCGGGCTGGAAAGGATTCGGATAAATTGACGAATGCTTCTTCCGCTGCTTTTAGATCAGACTTTTCAGATTCTGCAATCAAGGGATAGACGAAATAAATTTGCCGCCCCAACCGCATTTGTTCTCCTAAAAAATGATACACTTCATTCCGACGAGCGCTACCGGCTACTCTTGTTTTAACTGGCTTTCTACCCGGAGGTAATTCATCTATTACCGATACATCTAAGTCGCCATATAAGGTGAGTGCCAGTGTCCTAGGAATAGGAGTGGCAGTCATCACCATATTGTGCGGATACAATTTCCCCTTGGTCCAAAGCCTAGCCCTTTGCATCACCCCAAACTTATGCTGCTCATCGATGATGGTTAAGCCCAAGTCCTGAAACTGAACATAATCTTCTATTAAAGCATGTGTACCTATTAATAAATGTATAGAGCCATCTAATAATCCAGCAGTAATTTCTCGGCGTCGTTTTACGCCTACTTTGCCGGTTAACAGGGCAGCTTTTATGCCCAAAGCTTCTGCATATCCTGAGATTGTTCGATAATGTTGATCTGCCAATATTTCGGTTGGGGCCATCAATGCAGCTTGAAAATTATTATCCAATGCAATCAACATCGATAAAAATGCCACCATGGTTTTTCCGCTTCCTACATCTCCCTGAATTAAGCGATTCATTTGGACTGATTTGCCTAAGTCTGCCCGAATATCACGCAAGACCCGCTTCTGTGCGCCTGTCAATGAGAAAGGTATTAGCTCTGAATAGAAACGATTAAACAAAGGACCAATTTTAGGAAATGGAGCACTTTGATGATTGGGGCGTCTGAGTAATTTTTGAGAAATAAGCATAAACTGAAAAAAGAAGAGCTCTTCAAATTTCAACCGCTTTCGAGCCTCAAATGCCTGACCTAGATTTTCGGGAAAATGAATTTGATAAAATGCGCGTTCTCGCTCGGGTAAAGCAAATTCTCTTCTGAGGGATTCACTTAGATTCTCCGGAATTGAACCTTTAATTTCGGATTGGAGCTGTACAAGTAATTGTCGAATGCCCCTGCTATCCAACCCGGCTTTTTTCATTTTCTCTGTACTGCTGTAAAAAGGCAGAATGCCCTGGAGAGACAATCCTTTCACCGGTTCTATCTCGGGATGCGCCATTTGCAACCTGGATTGAAACCAAGAGGGACGCCCATGCAAAATCACCTCTTCTCCTTCTTTAAGTTGTTCTTCGATGTATTTGATTCCCTGAAACCAAATCAATTCCATCACACCGGCTCCATCCCTGAATACTGCTGTTAATCGTCTTCCTGGCCCTTTTTGTCCTGCCATCCCAATATCAGAAATAGTCCCTCGAACACTGATGTAGGAATCTTCGGGACTAACCTCCTGAATTTTCATCAGTCTGGAACGATCGATGTACTTAGAAGGAAAATAATTTAGTAAATCTCGAAAAGTTTTAATCCCGATTTCAGCAGTGAGTAATTCCGCTCTTTTGGGTCCTACCTTCTTAAGCCAACTAATTTCTGTATCCCAAAAGGGTGTATTCTGTATCCGACTCATCCCATCATCCCTTATGTATCAAGGCAGAATAGCTACTTTGGTTGTAATCAATACATTACTTTTATTTCCCTTTCGATCGACTAAATAAACAGTAAAATCTGTTTCTTCCCGAACGGGTAGAGGATAAGGAGGAAAAAAGGAGGAGGACAGAGCCAAAGGTACTTTCACTTTTATTTTACCCTGAATGGAGGGATTACGCGCATTAGAAGATAAATTGGGAAGGCTATAAGAAAAGGTCCGCACAGAATCCGGAAGATTTTGCCGATTATCAATAACAAAAAAATTCTTTTCATCAGAATTATCGGAACCTAAGTCCCCATCTCCATCCTGATAACTGATTTCAATATCGAATGAACCACTTAATGCCTTAATTTCTGAAGGCTCCAAAAAGATAAATTTAATCTGAGGTCCAGGCGGAAATACTTGTTTCGTTCTACAAGATAAACCGTAACAACTCAGAATCAGTAATCCTGCTACTCCAAAAATATAGGAAGGAAGTCTGTTCATTTACACAAATTTAAGCATTCCTGACAAAAATCGTTGCATTCCTAAGCAAATGTCCGCTTATTTTGCAGAGTGAATCAGAATCTCAAAGTCCTTCAAACAAAAGATCAGGGGCGTTTTTGCCTGGCAAAAAAAAATCTCCTCCGTAAAACAGAAATTATTATTGGGAAACCCTACGCTTTTGCCTTAACCCGAGTTGCCAGCCGAAGAACTTGTGCTTGGTCATTAGATTCATTCGATGGCCCTCTGCAAACAGGCTGTCCGGATTGTAAGGAAGTCTGGTATGAGGATGAATCCATCCGGAAATTAGGATTTAGATTTCACCATCTAGAATGCAAAGCTTTTCAAAAAATTCAGGTAAGTAAGTACAATACCTCTTTTAAATTATTGCTCAAAACCATGGCTCGAGCTGTTATTCGGAAAGCCTTGGAAAATGGACTGAACCTGATGGATTCTGGAATTCCGGTAAAAAAAGCACAACAAAAATGGCTTCAACAAACTGAATTTCCCCACTGGTTGAAAGACGAGCAAAGTTGGAAAGACTTAGAAGATCTGGTCTCCAATCGGGAAGCATATGGAAGTAAAAAATTCCAGGAAAGAGTACGAATGGCTGAAGATTTAATTTCCTTCCTCCCAAGCCCAATACTTCAGAAGGCCTTTCCTGAAAACTCCGATCAACAGGCACTCGCAGAGTATTTGGCAGAATGCATCTGTCGGTACGAATGTAACTGTTTTGGCTATTTCAATCCTAAGAATGGGGATCAAATTGGGGCAGCAGTCATTCCGGGAATTTCCTTTCTCAACCATTCATGCGCTCCCAATGCTAAAACAATTTATTATCTAAATGGAGGCCCTATTACAGTTGAAGCATCCAAAGATATTGCTCAAAATCAGGAGGTCAACATTTCGTACTGCGATACCAGTAAAGGAAAGAAAGAAAGGCAAGCCTATTTAAAGGAATATTACCATTTCAATTGTGCCTGTCCGAAATGTACCGGAAAATTGAAGAAGCAGTAAGCGTTGGCCTAAATTGTAACGCATCTATTTTTCTAAAATCGAGCTTACCCCTCATTTAAAATACTGTGATCCAATAGAATGGAAGGTTTGTAAAGGGCAAAATCTTGGAAGAATGGCATTCTTACAAACATAAAACAGGTATTATTCCCAAGGTGTATTAATTTTGTAGAATATGAACTATCATTTAATTTCTGGAGCCTGTGGATTTGTCGGTCGCAATCTGGTTAAAAGATTACTTAAAACGACAACAGATCGATTATTTATTGTGGATGATTTATCCATTGGTACCCACCCTTCCACTTGGTTATCAGATTCTATATCCAAAACTCATCAAGGAATTGAGATTTTCGGAGCAGATGAACGCATATTATTCTGGAAGGGAGATTTTAGAATACTCTTAATGAATATGTTGTTAAGACCAGAGTATTTGAAAGAAGAATTTGGTTTAGACATCCCCCATTTTACCGATGTATTTCATTTTGCGGCAATTGTGGGTGGAAGAGCCAAGATAGATGGAGACCCGATGATGGTGGCCTTGGATTTAGCGATTGATGCAGAATTTTTTTATTGGGTAACCCGTCACAAACCAGACCGGGTTATGTATCCGAGTTCTTCGGCCGCCTACCCGATTCATATGCAAACAGAATCTGAATCGTACGCATTAAAAGAATCGGATATTGATTTTTCCAGAAACCTGGGCAAGCCAGATATGACCTATGGCTGGTCCAAATTAACAGGAGAATATTTAGGGCAAATCGCAGCCCAGTATTATGGAATTTCCGTTGCTTCGGTCCGGCCATTCTCTGGGTATGGAGAGGATCAAGACTTGAGTTATCCTATCCCAGCCATTGCCAGAAGAGCGGCCTTAAAAGAGAATCCATTTGAGGTTTGGGGCTCAGGTAAGCAGGGTCGGGATTTTGTGCACATTGATGATTGTATCGATTGCATTCTCATGGCAATGGACAACATTACGGATGGCAGTGCCATAAATATCGGTTCAGGCAGATTAACCAGCTTTCTGGATATTATTGAATTGATGACCCAATTTGCCGGGTATAAACCTGTAATCAAACCTCTGCTCGATAAACCTGTAGGTGTTCATAGTAGGTATTCCGACATGAGTTATGTTGAAAACCGTTTCCAATGGAAACCCAAGGTATCTTTGGAAGAAGGAATGAAAAGGGTTTATGAGGCAGCCAAAACTAAGTTTTAATTGAAAGGTTAAGGTAAACCTGGGATAAGGAATAACGATATCGTATTTCAGACAGATTTCACACTGGGAGAGCCGACAACAACAACAGAATCAAATGTATTTTTACAACAATCCTTACAACAACTATCAGCTGTTAAAAAGTTAATTGTTGTACAATAAATATCTTATATCTGAGTTTGATCCATTTCAGCAATATCACTAATGTTATACATTTGTGAATTAACAAAATCAGAAATTGCCAATCAAACATCCACAGTAATTGGAGTAATCGGTATAATCGCTATTAAATTATCCAAACAGTACTCGTTCCATTTTTAGGCAAAGTAAAATGGGTTTGTTTGGATATTTTGAATGATTGTAATTGTGTAAATTATTTGTGTAAACATAATGGGTTATTTCTGCATTTTAATACTTGATATATTTTTATCAATTTTAGCTTTAGCTTTTACTAGCTATCAATGGCCATTTGCCTCAACCTATCAGGATTTGATAAGCTAACTAGACTCATTCCATCTAAAACCATTTATTTCTAAGCCTATCAGATCAATTATCCGGTGAACAACGGTATCCGCCAATTGATTAAAATCTTGGGGTTTTGAATAGAATGAAGGAGATGCGGGAAGAATAATTCCTCCTGCTTCGGTTACAGTCAACATATTTCGGATATGAATGAGATTCATAGGAGTATCCCGAACCACACAAATTAATCGGCGTCGTTCTTTCAGCACTACATCCGCTGCGCGAGTAATGAGATCATCTGAAACCCCTGATGCGATTCTTCCCAGAGTCCCCATACTACAAGGTACAATTACCATATCAGTGAATCGGGCTGATCCGGAAGCAAAAGGGGCCATAAAGTCGGACTTGCCATACACAGTAAACGGTATATCCATTGGGGAACCAATTTCAAATTCCCAAACCATTGCGGCATTAGCGGAACAAACAACAGCAACCTCGTCATATTGCTCTCTCAATTTTTCTAAATGAAACAATAAGCGATTAGCGTAAATACTGCCACTTGCTCCGGTGATGGCTACTACTATTTTCTTCTTCACAATAGGGAAAGGATGATAGATTGAAAGTAAAATTAACTCTATAAACAGAAAGACTTATAAAATCGTTACCAAAGATGAGATTAAATTCCCAAGGATAAGCTTATTTCGAAATATGGCCGAAAAATAGTTTGCCTAGATTGAACTTCTTCTAAGGAAATGGTCATTCCGGAATATCCATCTTCACTTCGACCTTGAGTTTGATTCAAAACTACTTGTCGTTGCCACCAGATGCGACAACTCAGGAAGTTGTTCTTATGAGTGCGAAATTTCCCTTCGGTGATTGGGCCAGATTGCCTGTTTATCATTCGCAATACGATAGGCTGATTGACAGAACCTACCCCACCACTTATTCTAGCAGGTAAATTTCGCTGTAATTGAAAATATTTAAAACCGAATGCCAATGTCCAGGTTTTCTTTAGAGATTTTCCGCCCCAAGTGTATTCGTTCGTTTGTTGAAATGTGGTAAACCAGGTAGTATCTAAAGGAGTTTCGGCAAAATCGATCCAGTTTAGGTAGGACAATTGTTGCACCTTTCTTTCTACCCCTAATACAGATTTCCATTTACGATGCCAAGCAGCACTCAGGTCCACTTGATTCTCCCAAAAACGGGTAGACCTGTCGGTGAATTGGGGATCTCCAAAACTTTTAACATTATAGGTCACATATACTGCGTGAGCGGCTCGAATTGTATAACCCGGAAAAAAAGACCATTCCGAAACAAGTCGATTCTTTAAGTTATACTGAAGGTAATTATCCCTGCTCCTCACACCAGCCAAAAAACCTGAGTACCGAGATTGTCCAGTAAGCTCATAATTCATGTAAAAATTCTTACGCCATTTTGCCTCCCAAGCTGCCCGAACAATATAGGTTATCTCATCTCGATCATCCTGATTGGAATTTAAGGGCGTATCGTATTTTAAATATTGACTAGAATATTCTGCTTCCAAAGCATGACGAGTACTTAATTTTAACCGGCTGAAAAGATTCCATTTTTGGAATGCCGAACGGTAATTTTTTTGTTTCTCTCTATCTAAATTTTCTTCAAAAATGGATGTTGGAAGTTCCATTCGATTTTCAAGTTCATAGATTCTATCAATCAGGATAAACTCATACAAAGTAGAAAAGGAAACGAATTTCCCAGCGAAACTTACACGCACTAAAGATTGAATTTCATCTTGTTGAAAACCAGAGGGATTAAATTCTGGTAAAGAATCAATTATGGATTTATAGGTAAATCTTCTATGCTGTCGAGAAACTCTCTGGCTTGCTTCAGCAAACCAATTGTTAGGGATTCGGTAATGAATTCCAGCTTGAATATCCAGTGTGTCTGAGAGCATTCTTTGGACTGACTTTCCTTGGTAATCATCCAATTCATGAAATGACCCAAGCATCAAAACCCAAGGTTTCACTCCACCGGGCAGAATGGTAGACAAGTCCCATTCGACTCTATGATTATCTTGCCTGCGAGGGTTAATATATTTGACTCTGGAAAAACCTCGAAGATTCATTCGAGTATTCTGAGATTGAAAAGAAGGGAGCCAAGAAAACAAACCCGCATAGGTAATTCCATGGTCCACCCTACCATTTCGCATATCTAAACTGTACCCAACCAAAGGGGTAATTTCAATGCCTCTAAAGGGTAACAAGGATAAGCCAGTGTACCATTGCGAACGACCATTTTTTGAGTTGAGAAAAGCATCAGATTCCCAAAAAATAAGAGGTTGAACTTTTTTGAGCTGTCGGCGGCGAATCCAAATCTGGGTGGCGGCATTTCCCTGAACGAGTTTATTGGATTCTAGGCTTTGATTATATAGTGCTTCTTGAAAATGTCGAATGAGATAGTTGGTTCCGTGCCAATTCTTCGTGACGACTAACTCTTGTTGGGTACCGATAGTAAAATTATTTTGTCGAACCAGGTTACTTCGGAATACAGATGCAGAATCCTGTCCCTGCAAGAAATCTACCCCACACAAAAGCACCAATAAAAAAGCATAAAATAAAGAAATGATAGCCCGTCGCAATGGATAAGATTTGTACTTTTGGAATATGAAATTAGTGAGCTTTTCCTATAATGGCACAGAAAGACTTGGACTTTATCATGAAGGACGAGTGTTAGATATTGAACAGGCTGCAGATCAAGATGATTTGAAAATGGCAGGAAGTATGGACAAATTCCTTCGAAAGCTTGAGAAATATGAATCTGCTGCGCGTGAAATTAACGAAAGATTTCTATCCGGTAAATACAAAAAATTAGCCTTAGGATTAGATGAGATTGAAATTCTATCTCCAGTACCTCGTCCAACATCTTGCAGAGATGGATATGCTTTTAGGCAACATGTTGAAGCAGCGCGAAGAAACCGAGGGGTAGAAATGATCAAAGAATTTGATGAATATCCGGTTTTTTATTTCACCAATCATAATGCAGTACAAGGACCGGGAGCTATCCCGGTTATGAAAGATCACCTAGAGAAATTAGACTTTGAGTTAGAAGTTGCAATTGTTGTTGGAAAAAAAGGCAGAAATCTGAGTGCCGAGGAAGCCGACGATTATATTTTCGGGTACATGATTATGAATGATATGAGTGCCCGAACTTTACAAATGGAAGAAATGCTTCTCAATTTGGGTCCAGCGAAAGGGAAAGATTTCAGTACAGTCTTAGGGCCTTGGTTGGTGACGAAGGACGAGCTAAGTAGTTATAAAGTTCCAGCCAAAGACGGCCACATAGGCGAGCGTTACAATTTAGAAATGAAATGTTGGGTAAATGAAAAGTTAGTTTCTCAGGGAAATGTATCAGATATGGACTGGACATTTGCGGAAATACTGGAGAGATGTGCTTATGGCGTGGACATACTGCCGGGTGATGTGATAGGATCCGGAACAGTTGGAACTGGATGTTTTCTAGAACTAAATGGAACAGGGCTAAAAAACGATCCTGCATATAAGACACAATGGTTACAGGCAGGAGACCAAGTCACAATGGAAATAACAGGATTAGGCAGATTAGAAAATCAAATAGAAAAGGAGAGTGACTTTTCCATTTTGGACAAGAAAAAGAAAATCTCCTAAAGAATTCAATCCTGAATTTTAGTTGATATATTGAATTTCACAGTATAATAAAAAAAGCCGGAAAAATTCCGGCTTTTTTTATTATGAATCTTGTTCATCTGAATCCATATCTGGGATGACAACATCAGAATCTTCTTCATCCAGATCATCGACCCAACGGTTACGATTTGCACCACCGCGTATTTTCTCCTGTTTGGCCTTAGCACTTTTGACAGGGGTTTTATTAAAATCTTCTTCTTTTTTAGCCCCCACCTTTTTTCGATCATCCTTACGCCCGTGATTGGGAGCAGAAGTGGATGAAGGAGGAGGGCCGCTAAATCGTGGTCGATCTTGTGTGGTAGCCGGAGGTCTAGAAGGACCTGACCCTTCCGTTCTGGCGGGTCGATTTTCTTTAGGGACGGATAGCTCAAATCTTAATGGACGCCCATCCAGCATAGTGCCGGTAAGCTCATCAATGATTTTTTTTGCATCCTCGCCGGATTGCATGGTAATAAAGGCAAAGCCTTTACCCTCCGGGCGGTACGAATCTTTTACAGGTCCATAACCTGCACAAAGTTCTACTAACTTCTGTAACGGTGTGTTGAAGTTAAGATTGGTGACGAAAAGCTTGTTGTTCTCCATAAATGGAACTTACAAAACCGGTTTTTTCAAGTGGAAAACGGAAATACAGTGTAGCTGACAATAATCAAAAGACCAATGGGGTTGGCAATACATCTTGTACAAAGTTAAATAAAAAATCTTAGCTGCAATAGAAATGTCCGGGAAAATTCTGCTTATTTTCGCAATAAATCAAAAATACAGAATGAGTAACACTCGAAATCCGGAACTAGAAAGACAAATTAAGCAGGCTTGTGAGCTGGTAGTATCAGCCCAAAATGAAATTGGAAAGATTGTGGTTGGTCAGGGAAAAATGGTCAATCGGCTATTAATTGGCCTATTTACAAATGGACATATTCTACTGGAAGGAGTTCCAGGATTAGCTAAAACATTAACCATAAGCACATTAGCTCGAAGTCTAAAGTTAGACTTTAAGAGAATTCAATTTACGCCGGATTTGCTCCCTGCAGATCTAATTGGAACTCTTATTTATAATCAACAGACATCTTCTTTTGAAGTAAAAAAAGGGCCTGTGTTTGCGAATATTGTTTTAGCAGATGAGATTAATCGTTCTCCTGCAAAGGTGCAGAGTGCTTTATTGGAAGCCATGCAGGAGAAGCAAGTAACGATTGGAGAAAATTCTTTCAAACTGGATATGCCCTTTTTGGTTTTGGCAACTCAAAATCCATTGGAACAAGAGGGAACCTATCCCCTGCCTGAAGCACAGGTAGATAGATTTATGATGAAGGTATTTGTCCAATACCCTGATTTTAAGGACGAAAAAGAAATTATGAGAAGGATGGCTTTCACTGCTTCTAAAATTGAAATTCGCAGCATTTTGAGTAAAGAAGACATTTTCAGGATTAGAGGCCTTATTGACCAGATTTATCTGAGTGAAAAATTGGAAGACTACATTCTCCACTTAATTTTTGCCTCTCGGAATCCTGAGGATTATAAACTTCCCCAATTAAAAAAATATCTTGCATTTGGAGCCTCGCCCAGAGCAAGCATTGCTTTGAATCTGGGCTCAAAATGCGTGGCATTTATGAATGGTAGAGACCATGTATTACCGGAGGATATCAAAGAAATAGCACCCGATGTGCTGAACCATCGTATTATATTAAACTATGAAGCTGAGGCAGATGGCTTCACTTCCCATGCATTTATTCAACAAATGCTTCAAACAATCTCTTTATAATATTTGGTATTTAAGGAAGATAATTTTACCTTTGCACCTCTGAATTGCACCCGTAGCTCAATTGGATAGAGCACCTGACTACGGATCAGGAGGTTTGGGGTTCGACTCCCTACGGGTGTACAACACAATGCATAAAATGCATTTAATCGCATATAAAGTTGCAAAACTTAATATGCGATTTTTTTTGGGGGGTGTGGAAATAAAAAGTGTAGATCGTTATAACCAAGAAAATAACTTTTGTGGGAAGATAATATACGCTTGATAGTTCCTTATCAATAGGTTCATGTTGCTGCCGAGTTGATAATTGCTGGGTTGAAATATTTAGGGAATAATCAGAACCTGAGAAAAATTGCTGAGGAAAAAGTGCACTCGTTCTTGTATAAAGTTTTCGAATAAAATAAATAGTTATAATACTTAACTATATAATTTTCAGATTTTTAAGTCTTTTTTTTACAAGGCGTCCTTGTAAAATAGCTTTCTTTAAGAGTATTTTCTGAACATCTGTTAGGACTAGAAGGATTACTAATGATAAGTCATAGAAACATACCCTACCCTTCTTTTTTCCAAGGCGTCCTTGTTAAAGTACAGGATTAATAATAAAAATTTCCAATTGAATTATATAGAACTTAATAAATATAACTATTTAGTATTTAATACTTTAGATAAATTTTATACTTTTTTCTTTCCAAGGCGTCCTTGAAAGGAAGCTTTCACCCGGGAAAATGAAGTTCATTTAGAAGATATATGGGTGGATTACGATAAAATAGAAATTGAAATATACCCTACCCTTCTTTTTTCCAAGGCGTCCTTGGTAAAAATAAAGCCTTAGGTTTTAAAATTAAATGAATTAAATAACTATTGATTATTATAACTATATATTATTGAGTGCTTTAATGAAATTATATACTTCGTTCTTTCCAAGGCGTCCTTGAAAGGAATGCTTTTAAAATTCCAAACCTCTGCCAGAATAACCTTCCCTTCCATTAAATTCAAGGTATCTCAATCACCCTAAATGCCTGATTTCGCATACTAGGCATGGACACCCCCACTCCGGCCCCAATATAGGTTGGATCACAAACAATGTATTTTTTACCCCGCCAGTTCACTGCATCCCCCTTCGTAATTTCTGAAAATTCAACAGCAGTAGCCACATGCGTCTCATAACTTAATCCTATGACCGGAATTCCTACTAAAATTCTGACCAGCCAGGCAAACAAAACCGCTCGGTCTTCACAATCAGAATAGGGATAGTGAAGCATCTCTTCTACATAAAAATATTTCTCGCGCCCAAATTGTTCTTGATCTGTTTGATAAAGAAAACTTTGGTGAACAAAATTCAGCAATACAGAAACTTGATCCAATTCAGATCTGCCCACTAAAAATGGCGATAAGTCGTTTTTAAATTTCTGTGTAACAGCTTCCTCTACGGTTGCCCTAAAAATTACATCTAAATCCGTTTGGGGTAGAATATTCATAAAATCTATGATGTTTTGATTGTACTCCATTACATACGCTACATTTTGCTTTGCGGCTTTTAGTTTGCGTTGACTTTGCCTGTAATTGAATAGAGGACTTTGTTTCAATTCGAGGTCAATTGGCTTATTACTTTTCGAAAAATCTTGAGAAAAAGTACGCATCATTCCTGTATTTTGTCCAGAAACGATATAATACCTATTACCATCTAAAACGACAAAAGGCAAACCATACAACTTATGCTTGGATGGAATTAAGAGAATTAAATCCTTACCCGATGCAGCCACCCTCGCATGAAAACCGAGTTGATTCCAAAGAAAAAATTGTAGCAGAATTTGATGATTTTTCTCAGTATGTATTTTCTCAGAGACTTGTTTAAGGAGAATTAACCTAGCCCAATCTCCCAATTTATAATGATCTGAAATCTTCTCCATTTTCTTAGTCGTAATTGAATAGTCCGCCTTACTCACTTCTGCCCAATACTGAGAAATGTCAGATTCAGAGAATCCTTTAGGTTGGATTAATAATTTTTCTGAGTACGGAATATCTATGGAAGAACCAAAAAAGTCAATTTCAACATGGGGGAATTGAGTATCTGTATTGGACAATTCCAAATCAATAGTATTGGAGGTGTCGGGAGGGGGGGTAGGGTTAAGAATAGCCTTTGGTAATTCAGTATCCAACGGATCCCTTTCTGCCTGTTTCTTAGGTTCCGTATTATGATGAATAATTTCATCCGGCAAAGGGGGGCTTGGAATCGAAAGCAAGGCGGATTCGGTCTTAACAGAAACCCAACCGGATTTTAAGAATTCCGCAAAAGCCCGATTCTCTTTTTCCCGAAAAGACTCCCAGCGGGAATTTTCGGCCTTCCTATAATCTTCGAAATCTTTCTTAAGCTGATCTAGCTCATTTCCTTGAGCCCAAAGAATGGTACTTAAGAAGAACAAAACAAGCCCTATCCTCCCGAATAGGTGAATTGTGGCACTAATGCAAAAAGCTACTCCTTTAATCATCTTTGACTTTAATTCAAATGAGAATCTTAACTAATTATCTTTCTAAAGTACTGAAAAAAATCATCTTGAATACACTTGTTAGATGAAAACACCCCTTACATAAATAAGAATTATAAAACATTTGCACCATCCAAGCGAATCAATTTTGGGGTTTCCAAAATTGGTACCGGAATGACTTAAAACCCAAAAGAATCGGATTCATCTTAAAATCCTTTTTACTTTTGTTTAGATGCAAAAGTTAGTAAAGAAAATAGCAGGACCAATAGGAGGAATTCTTACCAGTGGAATCATGTGGCAAAGCACTGGAGACTTTGAACTATCCAGAATGGCTGGGATTGCCATTTGGATGGCCTTATGGTGGATTCTTGAATCTGTCAGTTTGTACATAACCGCTCTCTTGCCACTGGTATTGTTTCCCATTGCGGGAATTATGAGTATGCAAGAGGTTGCTCCCCTATACACCCATGAAATCATCTTTTTATTTATTGGCGGCTTTCTACTTGCTTTCAGTTTAGAAAAATGGAATTTACACACGCGTCTAGCCTGGCATATACTGCGCTATACTGGCTCAGATGCTCGGGGTGTTTTGCTGGGCAGTATGCTCTCGGCTTGGGCTCTGTCTATGTGGATTTCTAATATCGCCGCGTTGCTGATGTTACTGCCTGCAGTAAGAGGCATAGCCGAAGCAGGAGTTTTATCAGAATCAACCGAAACTAAAAGAAAATTCAATACGGCCCTACTCTTAGGGCTTGCCTATTCTTGCTCTCTAGGCGGAATTGCAACTCTAGTAGGTACAGCACCCAACATGATCTTTCTCGCATTCTACGAAAAAAATTTTCCAACTGCCCCTCCTTTGACCTTCTTGACTTGGATGCTCACTGCCCTTCCTATCTCTGCCCTAATGTTTGCGTTTACTTACTGGGTATTAGTTAAATTGTTTGTTTCCAAAGGTCTACTCATTGATCTTAAAAAGGAATCAGAGTCTGAATTATTTAAAACATTCAAAAGACTAAATTCTAATGAAATCAAGGTACTCAGTCTATTTCTAATAACAGTCATCCTCTGGTGTTTTCGAGAAGATATCTCCATTAACCAATACTACATTCCAGGATGGAGTGGCCGACTACCTTGGCCAGAAATGGTGAAAGATAGTACAGTTGCAATACTGATGGCTATTCTCTTATTACTAATTCCAGATGACAAAGGCAGTACCCTTTTGACCTGGAAAGAAGTTCAGAAAATACCACTCGGAATATTATTTCTATTCGGAGGAGGGTTTGCCTTAGCAGAAGGAATACTCAAATCAGGATTATCAGAATGGATAGGGAATCATCTTTTGCAGTTATCGAATCTATCGCCTTGGATAATTGTCATCATTTTGGCAACCTTCATGACTTTTTTTACTGAAATAACCTCCAACACTGCGGCAACTTACTTGGTATTACCAATTGTACTCAGCCTTTCCCAAATGGTAGATTTACCCCCATTAGCCCTACTAATGCCGGTCGTTATTAGTGCCTCGATGGCTTTTATGTTGCCAGTAGCAACCCCACCCAATACAGTGATATTTACAACTGAAACCATTCGAATTCAAGATATGGCCAAAACTGGATTTATACTAAATATAGCAGGAATAATCATTATTACAGGAGTAACCTATCTAGCAAATTTTCTATTCTAGAATGAGGAAGGAGCATATTTCCACCTACGATGACTCCAAAGCCAAAACTCAGGTCGATCTCTAATTTGAGCTTCGAGCTTATGCGCATAACTTTCTGTAACCTTCTGAATAATTTCCTGGCGCGAATGATTTGGGTCCGGGAAATATAATAGTTCGGGTATGATCTCATATTGATGCCGCTTCAACCTATTCATGCGTCCGTAATAGACAGGTACTTTTGCTGCGGCAGCAATCCATCCTGGCCCGGTAAAAAAAGGGGTTGAACGACCTAAAAAATCCAATAAATACATCTGTTCTCGGCCAGGAGGAGTTTGATCTGCTACCATTCCCAAGAGTATTTTTTCATCTCCTTGTAAAAGTTTTATAACCGCCCTAGGTTGCTTGTCACTAAACATTTCCCCTCCAAAACGCGTGCGATTGGCATTCAACAATTCCTCGACCGTTTTATTTCGGATGGTTTTAAAAAATCCAATCATTTTCTGATTTCTCCTCTTGGTAAAAAATACTCCGCAACTCTGAGTAATGTATTCCCAATTATGATAATGTCCGAATAACAAAATGGCGTTTTCGCTTCCGGAAAGAATCGATTGAGTGCATTCATTATCACGAAAAATCACGGAATGCTCCACCTGTTTTTGAGTAAATCCAAAGGAACGGATTGTTTCAATCATCAAGTCGCATAAATGACGATAAAAAGCCTTGCGTAAGTCATGAATCTGTTGACTGCTTTTTTCCGGAAATGATTTTTCTAAATTATTTGTAATTACGGAATATCGATATCTAAGTACAACTGCCAACAAAAAATACAATCCACTTCCTATAGCATTCCAGAAAATCCAGGGTAATTTTCCTAAACCTTTCAATAGAATTCGCAAAAAACAAAACAACATGATACAAAGGTAGGGATTGAGTACGAATGAATATCTCTTATTCCGCTTATCCCAAGAAAATACCGCCAAAAAGAAGGTTGAATGGATTAATAGTTTTTTTTCGGAAATTGCTTACGCATGAGAAAGAATACCATCAATAGACTGTATTGGATTTGTCAGATTGGAGGGTGGACCGCCTTCATCCTATACCAAATGACCCTGTATGTTTTTGTTTTAAAAGTCCCGCCTTCTTTGTTATTGTTCCTAAATGGGTTCACCAATATTCTTTTGGGTATAACCGTCACGCACGCCTATCGAACTTATGTCCACCTAATGGGGTGGTTGGAAATGCCGTTGATCAAAATAATCCCAAGAGGAATCCTAGGCGTTATTTCAATGGCCATAATACTCTCTGCGATAAATATTCCCTTGGATAAAATTATGTTTCCCGGGCTGGAAATAAACTACCAACTTTCTTCTATTTATGGCATGCTCTCCAACTGGAGTAAGTATATTTTAGTTTGGGCATTAATCTATCATTTGTTTCAGTATTATCGTAAATCCTTGGAAAGTGAAAAACAGCGATACAGACTGGAAGCCAAAATGAAAGAGGCTGAATATCAACAGTTAAAGTCACAATTAAATCCCCACTTCCTGTTCAATTCCTTAAACTCAATTCGTGCCTTGGTAGATGAGGAACCACAGCGAGCCCGGACTGCTATCACACAACTTTCTGATTTATTACGAAGCTCTCTAAAAATGGGAGAAATGCGGATTGTTAGCCTACAAGAAGAACTCAACACAGTTAAAGATTACCTCTCTCTTGAAAAAATCAGATTTGAGGAGCGCTTAAATTTTTCAATCGATGCACCAGAAGACACACTAGTGTGCAAAGTACCACCTATGATGATTCAAACTCTGGTTGAGAATGGGATCAAACATGGCATATCGAAACTAAAAGAAGGAGGAAAAATTCTCATTCATACCAGATTATCGGAAGGAAATCTTCTAATTGAAATTAGAAATCCAGGTATGCTTCAACCAGTTGACTTGGAACAGGCAAAAGGATATGGACTAAATAATACCCGACAAAGACTATGGGCTTTGTATGGAAATAAATCGGAGTTTGTTATTGAGAACTCCTCAAATGGGGAAGTTATAAGTAAAATTAAATTACCTTATGATACGAACAATTCTGGTAGATGATGAAAGACTGGCTCGTCAGGAACTGACAGGACTCCTGAAAGCGCATCCTGACATTGACTTTATCGGGGAGGCAGGTAATTCGGATGAGGCAATTGACTTGATAGAAACGCTCAAACCGGATTTGCTTTTCTTGGACATTCAAATGCCTGAAAAAACAGGTTTTGAGTTGTTGGAAGAATTAATTTCGGCTCCGATAGTACTTTTTTGTACAGCTTATGACGAGTATGCACTTAAAGCATTTGAAGCAAACGCCTTAGATTATATCCTCAAGCCAGTGCATGCCGATCGGCTAAGGGATGCACTCAACAAAGTTCGCAAACAACTGAGTGATAAACCAATCACTCTATCTGATTCAGAAAGATTGAGAGAACAACAACAAGTATTCATAAAGGATGGGGAAAAATGCTGGTTTGTAAAAGTGGAAGATATCCGGAGGATAGAATCCATTGGAAATTATGCCCGTATATTTTTCGAAGAAAATAAGCCTATGATTCACCGTACGCTGAATGATCTTGAATCCAGATTACCTTCAGATGCCTTTTTCCGGGCCAACCGAAAGGAAATCATTAACCTAAGGAAAGTGGATAAAATTGAGCCTTATTTTAGTGGAGGACTGCTTGTTTATCTAAAAAGTGGAGAAAGAATTGAAATTTCCAGGCGGCAGGCGATTCGTTTTCGGGAAATAATGGCCTTGTAATTAATTGACTATAAAGAGGTTTACAAACACCTTGTTAAATTTTGTAATTTCACCACAAATATATTTTTATGAAGAAAATACTTTCCTTAGTTCTACTGTTTGGCTATCTGATTGTTTCAGTATCTGCTCAAATTAAGCCAGTAGCCAAGACCGGCACTTCTAAAGACGGCAAATACACCTATCAATATTGGGAAGGCGACCCAATGGGTGTTCGAATTTATACCCTTAAAAATGGGTTTAAAGTTTTTACCTCAGTCAATAAATCAGAGCCTTCCATCATGACCTTTATCCCAGTTCGTGCAGGAAGCAAAAATGACCCATCCGATGCAACTGGTTTAGCCCACTATCTGGAGCACATGTTGTTCAAAGGAACAGACACTTACGGTAGCTCAAACTATACTGAAGAAAGCAAGCAATTAGCAGTTATTGAAAGCTTGTATGAGAAGTATAATAAATCTAAGGATGAAGCTGTTCGTAAACAAATTTATCATCAGATAGACTCTGTTTCGCTACTAGCCTCAACCTTTGCGATTGCCAATGAATATGATAAAATGGTTTCTTCTATCGGAGCCAAAAACACCAATGCATTCACCTCCGTTGAGCAAACAGTGTACATGAATAAAATTCCAGCAAATCAACTGGAAAGATGGCTCACCATTGAGGCAGAAAGATTTCGCAAACCTGTCATGCGCCTTTTCCATACTGAGTTAGAAGCTGTCTATGAAGAAAAGAACATTTCCTTGGATAATGACCAAAATAAAGTTTACGAAACCTTGTTTGCGGAATTATTCAAAAACCATACTTACGGCACACAGACAACTATTGGCACTGTAGAGCATCTTAAAAATCCTTCTCTTGTCCGTATTCGGGAATACTTAGAAAAATACTATGTCCCAAATAATATGGCGATGTGTTTGGCAGGTGATTTAAACCCGGATTCAACAGTTGCCTTGGTAGACAAATACATGGGAGGTTGGGCAAGTAAACCTGTTCCCGAATTTACCTTTAAGCCGGAAGTAAGTCGGAATGCTCCTACGGAGGTAACAGTGAAAGGCCCTGATGCTGGTTCTGTTACAATAGGTTTCAGATTACCCGGTGTAGGACATGCCGATTACGCAGCACTAAGCATGATAGACATGATTCTCGCAAATTCTTCAGCGGGTTTGATTGATTTGAACCTTGTAAAGAAACAAAAAGTGTTGGAAGCCTATAGTGCAATTGAAGGTATGCAAGATTATTCGGTAGCTCTACTTGTTGCCGTACCAAAAGAAAACCAAAGTCTCCAAGAAGCCAAGAATCTTCTGATGGAACAACTTGAAAAAGTAAAAAAAGGAGAATTTGGAGCTGATTTACTCCCAGCAATTGTGAACAATCAACAAATTACGGATATCCGTAAATACGAAAGTAGTGAATCTCGAGCCTATTCAATGATTGAAGCCTACACAACAGGTCAGAACTGGGGTGAATTCATGAGCTTGAATGATAAAATGGCAGCACTTACGAAAGAGCAAGTCATTGCGGCTGCCAATAAATACTATGGAAATGACTATGTGGTCGTGTACAAAGAAATTGGGAAAGACGAAAACACTGTAAAAGTTGAAAAACCTGAAATCACCCCAGTGGAAGTAAATAGAGACATCAAATCTCCTTTCCATGAGAAAGTATTGGGAATGAAATCTGGCAACATTCAACCCCTATTCATTGACTACAATAAAGACATTCAAATTGTAAAAGCTGGTAAAATTCCGGTGCATTATTTAAAGAATACGGAAAACCAATTATTCTCGATTTATTATATCCTAGACATGGGAAAAAATCAGGATCCAAAACTAGCTTTGGCTGTTAAGTATTTGGAATTTCTGGGAACGGATAAAATGTCTGCAGAGGAAATTAGTAAGAAATTTTATGCTTTAGGATGTGATTTTGGCGTGGAAGCAGGAGATGATGAGGTATATGTCTATTTGACCGGAGTAGATAAATCGTTCAAAGAAGGATTAGCCCTATTCGAAGAATTACTTGCCAATGCGAAGGCCGATGACGATGCCTATCGGGAAATGGTTTCTGGAATTCTGAAGCAAAGAGCAGATGCAAAACTGGACAAGCGTACCATCATGTTTCGTGGCCTGCTAAACTATGGTCTATATGGCGAACGCAATCCATTTACGAACATTATTCCTGAATCGGATTTGGCAGGAATCAATCCAGTTGAGTTGTGTGATTTAATCAAACAGCTAAACAACTATGAGCATAGAGTATTATACTATGGTCCTAAGGAATCAGCGGCACTGGTTGCGGACATTACTCAATTACATAAAACACCTGTCGCCCTAATGCCAGTTCCTCAGTCTGATGGATTTGTTATGAAGCCAACAACTGAAAACCAAGTATTATTTGTTCATTATGATATGGTGCAAGCAGAATTAATCTGGCTTAACCGTTCCGATGATTTATTTGATTCTGAAAAAGCTGCTGTTATCTCTCTATACAATGAATATTTTGGGGGAGGAATGGGTTCTGTTGTATTTCAAACCATACGGGAATCCAAAGCTTTAGCTTATTCAACCTTTTCAGCCTATCGCAGTCCTGAAAAATTAAAGGATCACTATTATAGTTTAGCTTATGTCGGAACTCAGGCGGATAAATTACCTCAGGCCAAAACTGCAATGATGGAATTATTAGAAGAAATGCCTACTTCAGATGTTTTATTCGAATCAGCTAAAGAAGCCTTGAAAAATAAAATTGCCTCCGAAAGAATTATCCGGACAGGTATTTTAATGAATTATGAATCTGCGCGTAAGAAAGGATTAAACCATGATATCCGGAGAGACATTTTCCAGAAAATACCAAACCTTAAGATGGAAGATATCAAGAGATTCCATGACCAGGAAATAAAAGGGAAAACCAGAACCTTACTGGTTATGGGTTCAAGAGATAAAGTAGATATGATTGAACTGAAAAAATATGGTACAGTTCGAGAAGTTACTTTAGAAGAAGTATTCGGATATTAATTGAACTAGTTGAAAAATAAAGACGCCCAGTTAATAGCTGGGCGTTTTTTTTTTGAGACTAACCTAATCAAAAACAGCTTTTATAAATCTTTTGATATTCCGGATTTCCAGGAAATTTATTGATTAACTGTAAAGCCATTTTCCGAGCTTCAACCTTTGTTCCAAAACGAAGATTCCAGGATATTAAATTAACAATTGCCAATTCATAATCCGGATCCAACAAGAGGGCCTTTTGCAATAATTTCTGAGCGGAATCGGATTTATTCAAGAGCATATACAAATAGCCCAGATTATTTAATGCCGGAACAAAATCAGGTAAATCGCGGAGAATATTTTTAAACCATAATTCAGCCTGCGGATATAATTTACCCGATAAATAACTTGCGCCTAGTTTATTCCTGAATTCAGGATTATAGGGTAATTGCCTTACTGCGAAAATGTACCACTTTCGAGCTGAAACAATTGCATCCGCAGTTCCCTCTTGCTGAAAAGCTTCGCCCATTCGATAACAAGTCCAGGCGTCTGACCGGGCAGAATCTGATTGAGCCAACTGAGCTTCCAAATTACGAATAGCCGTAAAATCCTGTTTTAAATAGGCCAAATGAATTTGAGATTGAAGCACCCGAATATTTTGAGTAGATTTTTTTAAATAAAAATCTGCTGAATCCAGGTAAATTGATTTAGCTTCAAACTTTTCATAATAATTCAAATAGGCTTGAGCTCTTGTAATGGATTCCGGGTTTGGATCTGTCAGACAAACTAGACCCGCAAATTCTTTCGCCTGAATG
>JBEIHC010000020.1:0-31742 GCA_040381555.1 Bacteroidia bacterium | reverse complement strand
TGAGAGGGTCTGGTTTGCGTTGGGATTTAAGGCGGGTAGATGGATATTCCGTTTATCCAGAATTGGAATTTGATATCCCCATTGGAACTGGGAAAATGGGTACTACAGGTGATTGCTGGGATAGGCATTTTGTTAGAGCTCAGGAAATAGCGGAATCTTTAAAGATTATTCGGCAGTGTTTAATTCAATTAACAACTGAGTATAAAAGAACCCCAGAATTTGACCCGCGTGGTTTTTGTCCTAAAAAATCTAGGCCAAAACAAATGGATTATTATGTGCGTGCTGAAAATCCCCGAGGAGAGTTAGGGTATTATTTTGTGACAGATGGTAAAACGGATATTCCACTTAGGCTGAAAGCCCGGGGTCCAAGTTTCTGTAATCTTAGCATATTACCCGAAATAAGCAGAGGCGCATTATTGGCAGATTTAATTGCTATTGCAGGATCTGTGGATATTGTATTAGGAGAGGTAGACCGATAAAGGTATTTTAGCTTGCACCAAGCGAGGCTTACCCTAAGCTCAGCTTGCACCAAGCGAAACTTACACCAAGCCCAGCTTACACCAAGCTCAGCTTGCACCAAGCGAAACTTACACTAAGCCCAGCTTACACCAAACCCAGCTTGCACCAAGCGAGGCTTACCCTAAGCCCAGCTTGCACCAAGCGAAATTGAGTTATTTAGTTTCTTCCTTGAAAAATAATCGCCTTGCGTTCTGACTTGTAATTTCAGCCACTTCCGAAATAGAAATATACCAAGCCTGGGCTAATGCTTCTGCAGTGTGGCGAATCATACTCGATTCATTGCGTTTCCCCCTATGAGGTACAGGTGGTAACCAAGGACTGTCAGTTTCTAATACTATTCTTGATCGATCTAATGTTTGAATTACTTCCCGTAAATTGGATTTAGGATAGGTAAGTACTCCGCCAATCCCGATATAAAACCCTAAATCTATAATTTCTTTAGCCTCCTCAAGGGTTCCAGTAAAACAGTGGAATACTCCGGTAAGGGTTCCATTTTGATTGGTTCGGATTAATTCAATTGTTTCTTGCATAGCTTCCCGGGTATGAAGTATTAATGGAATGTTTAATTCTTTTGCCCAGGAACAATGCCGTTGTAACGATTCTTTTTGTTGGGATAAATTGGTCTTGTCCCAATATAAATCTAATCCAGTTTCCCCAATTCCAATCCATTTACGAGTAGGTAAAAGTATTTCAAATTGAGTTAAAATTAAATCTAGATCCTTAGGCACAGAGGAAGGATGAAGCCCTATCGCGGGAAAACAAAGATCTCTCCAAGTATCGCATAGCTGAGTCATTTTTTCAATACTCTCCCAGTCTATGTTGGGCAGTATTAAGGCTGAACATACTTCCTGGGCCCGATTTAATACTGAATTTCTATCAGAATCAAATTCCGAAACAAATAGATGAGTATGCGTATCAATAAATTTTTTATCGGCCATTAGTAGGTTTATACAGAGCTAAATTTTTTTCTAATAATTCAATGATTCGTTCCTCCAAATATTTTGGCTCAACTACTCGAATATAGGGAATAAAATTTAAAATTTTCTTTTCCAGTTCTATATTCCAACTTAACCAAAAGGAGAAGTATTTTTCTGTTTCCGATTCTCTTATTAATTCCTGAGAAATATGCCAGGGTTGCGATTCGATATAGCCTGCTTGTTCGTGGGGTACTGCAATCACAATAAGTTCAGCAGAATAATCTTCGTAAACAGATATGCCAATAATATTTTCAAAGCGCTTTCGAATTGTGGCTAATTTTTCTACTGGTTTGAAAGATTCAGACAAAACTTGGAGCGAAAGCAATCTGTTTTTATCTAACGAAAATACCAGAGTGTCTTTTCTGTCCGGATGTGAGGTAATTACATACCATCTATGTATATATTCTTTGAGCATTCTGGGTTGTACCACATGCGTTTTAGATTCAGAATACCCGTACCGTTTATATTCTATTTCAATAAGCTTTTGATCTCGAATTGCCAGTGCAATTTGTGCAAAGGTTTGTGAATCCGGGCCTTCTAAGGCTTTTTCAAATTCAATCAACTCTTTAAATTCTTTATCCTGAACAATCCTAAATAATTCTGTCTGATTCGCATATTCCCGCATTCTTTGAAAAGCCTTCATGTCTTTGCTCTCATCCTCTTTTAGGAAATATCCTTTGTTTAGTCGGTTGAATTCGATTGTTACCTCATAATTGTTTCTGAACCATTCAAGATCCCTTTCTAATGTTCGTTTAGATAGTTTAAAGCCAATATCCTGAAGTTTTTCCAATAATTCCTCCAAAGTAATCCCTGGATTTTTTTGAATTAATTCTGGTATTTCTAAATGTCTTTTTGTTTGTCGGGCTCCCATGTTTATAATTCTAATTAATTCGTTTTTTTATAGAAGTTTTTTTTCTTTCCAGTTTGTGAGTAGTCTGGGCAACGCAGGCAATAATAAAGGTGCTGCCTTTAAATTGTCATGCAAAACCACAATGTCATTGTTTTCTGTATGAATTAAAGTTCTGTTTATGAAGTCTTCCAAATTTATCCGTGAATCAAAATCTCCCGGCATTAAATTCCATAAGATCATTTGAGATTCAATGGGTGGTTTATTTATCCCAGGTATGAAATGTCCATAGGGAGGTCGGAAATATAAAATTTTTAATTGGAGAATATCTTCTAAAATATCCTGCCCTTTTTGCACGGATTCGTTCCATTTAGAGGGATTTATCTTCCAGGCATCGAGATGTTCATATGAGTGACTTCCAATTTGATGTCCTGCAGCTAGGATTTCTTTTGCCAATCCAGGATTTTGTTCCGCTTTATTTCCCAGCATAAAAAAAGTAGCTTGGATTTTATGGGAATCTAATATAGATAAAATGGTGTCACTTACTCCCAATTCAGGACCATCGTCAAAAGTCAATTTTATTCCGTGTTTTATTCCCGGTAATTTAAAGTAGGATGGGAATAAAGTTGAAATAATTGAGGGTGTCCTGAGGTAATACATGTAAATATAATTTATTCAATAATTCCTCAAGAGTTTAGCAGATTTGGATGGATTGTTTGAGCATACATTTCGGATATTAATTAGGATGAATTTAGAGAGTTTAGACAATTGCCTAAACTCTCTAAATGGTTGTAATTAATATTGAAAGAAATGATTCTAGCTTATTTCTGTAATTTTTCTTTGAACCAATTAACAGTTTTATCAATACCTGATTTGAACTCAGTTTTGGGTTGCCAACCCATTTCTTTTTGGATTAAGGAATAGTCCAGAACACTTCTGGATTGTTCTCCGGTTTTTGCGGGGGCAAATTGCCTTTGTTTGTCAGAGCCCGCAGCATCTCGTACTGCATCAAAAATTTCGAGTACACTGGTTTCAATTCCGGTACCTACATTAAATGAACCACTCTTGTTATAGGTTAGAGCTGCCAAATTAGCTGCCACAACATCTTGAACATATACATAATCACGGGTTTGTGCACCACTTCCATTAATCAGTGGCTGTTCTCCTGCGAGGATTTTTTGAGCGAATATTGCTACTACTCCGGCTTCTCCATGAGGATTTTGTCTCGGACCGTAAACATTGCCATATCGCAGGGCTACATATTCTAAACCCATACATACTTGGTAATAATGCAGGTAGTGCTCAAATGATAATTTCGTAATTCCATAGGGTGAGATGGGCATCAGGGAATGATTTTCTGATGCAGGGAATTGTACTTGTTCCCCATAAACAGTACCGCCACTAGAGGCAAAAATAATTTTCTTCAAACCATTACGAAGGCCGTTTTCTATGAGGTTCAAGCTGCCCAGAATATTTATCCTAGCGTCAAATAAAGGATCTGATACAGATTTACGGACATCTATCTGTGCTGCATGGTGGCAAATAACCTCATATTTTTCTTTTTCTAACAGCGTAACAATCTCCGGTTCTGAAATGTCCAGTTGATAAAAGACTGCTTTATCTGGTAAATTTTCAAATTTGCCCGTCGCCATATTGTCCACTATGTGAACCGTATGACCTGCATCCAAAAACTGAGCCGCCACTTGCGATCCTATAAACCCGGCGCCTCCGGTAACCAAAATCTTCATGAAATGAATGAATGCTAGAATTGAATTAAAATAATCAGACAAAATTAGCCTTTTTTAAGGCTTACTCGGAATAACCTTCCTTGGATTTCGTTATTTTGCATTATGAAACTTAGGCAGAATCAGCAATGGGTAATCCGAATTTCCGGAATTTATCTTCTATTGTTCTTTTCTTACTCGAGTTTTCTTTCCCTAAGTGGGCAGTCAAACTCGATAAAGCCATTTTTCTTAACGACTCGCCTAGGGGATCCGCCTGATTCGATTTTTCGAAGTTTGTTTGTCGGGAAACACGCCAAGTATTTTCAGGAATGGAAGAGCCAAGAAGAAAATCAAAAGTACCAAAACTACCGATTTCGCAAGGTTCGATACATAGCCTATAAGAACCAAATCCATAGCATTATTGTGCGGATGGATTATACCGATTTTAATAAAGGCTTTTTAGATTTATTAGTTGCTAATTTGGGTGAAGCGAACAAACCGGATTCGTACCGACCTATCTATTTCTGGAAATCTCAGGATTCATTCCTAAGTTATGAGGAGGACTTAGTAGGAGATTTAATTGAAGTTCGTGTCGTTTCCCTTGCCGTCCAAAAGCAATTTGAAGAAGAAAATCCGGACGCCATTGAGTAATAACTATTAGTTTAATTATGACAACTCATCCAACCTTGCCTGAGGTGAATCAGGAAGTAGCCTCTAAACTGGGTATTTTGCCTGAGGAACTGGAAAAAATCAAGTCCGTACTGGGGCGAAATCCCAACTTCACAGAGTTGAGTATGTACTCCGTCATGTGGAGTGAGCATTGTTCTTATAAGAATTCCATTCTTTGGCTTAAAAAACTTCCGAAAACCGGATCAAGAGTAATGGCAGCCGCTGGTGAAGAAAATGCAGGTTTAATGGATATTGGCGATGGATTGGCTGTTTGTTTTAAAATTGAATCCCATAACCATCCGTCCGCAATTGAGCCTTATCAAGGTGCGGCAACAGGCGTAGGAGGAATACATCGAGATATTTTTACCATGGGAGCTCGACCCATTGCTACCTTGAATTCCTTGAGATTTGGAGATTTGTCTCACCCCAAAACCAAGAGATTATTGAAAGGAGTAGTAGCCGGAATTTCTCATTATGGGAATGCTTTTGGAGTTCCTACTGTAGGAGGCGAGTTGTTTTTTGACCCTTGTTACCAAACCAATCCTTTGGTTAATGCCATGTCGGTTGGTATAGTAAAACATGGGCAAACAGCTTCAGCTGCTGCTTCAGGTCCCGGAAACCCGGTGTTTATCGTTGGCTCTGCAACTGGAAAGGATGGAATACACGGAGCTACTTTTGCCTCAGAAGATATATCTGATTCCAGTGAAGAAAAGCTTCCTTCCGTTCAGGTGGGAGATCCATTCACCGAAAAATTACTGCTCGAAGCCACTCTCGAAGCCATAGCATCAGGAGCGGTTGCCGGAATTCAGGATATGGGCGCAGCAGGAATTACCTGCTCAACTTCCGAGATGTCTGCAAAATCTGGCACGGGCATGGATGTGTTTCTCGATAAAGTACCGGCTCGTGAGGCTGGTATGCAGGCTTTCGAATTGTTGCTTTCTGAGTCACAAGAGAGAATGCTGGTAGTCGCACATGCCGATCGAAAGGAAGAAATTTTGGCAATCTTCGAAAAATGGGGACTTCGCTGTGCTGAAATTGGTATCGTGACAGATACGGGTGTTTTGCGCTATTTTATGAGTGGGGAGAAAGTCGCCGAAATACCCGCAGAGTCTTTAGTTTTAGGGGGAGGAGCACCCGTTTATGAGAGAAACTGGGAAGAGCCTGATTATTTTAAAGAATTGGCGCAATGGAATCCTGATAGCATTCCTGTGCCAGTAACTATGCGCAGCATTCTGGAGAATTTGATTCTTAACCCGAATCTTATTTCAAAGTCATGGGTAGCTGAACAATATGATAGTATGGTGGGTACGGCCAATATGAGTTCCAACTCCCCTTCCGATGCTGCTTTGATGCACCTACATGGCACCAATAAAGCCATCGCTGCCACAACGGATTGCAACTCAAGATATATTCGCTCAAATCCCCGACAGGGTTGTGCAATGGCTGTGGCGGAAGCTGCTCGTAATATCGTTTGTTCAGGAGGGATTCCATTGGGAGTAACCAATTGTTTGAATTTTGGAAACCCTTACCAGCCCCAGGTTTATTGGCAATTTAAAGAGGCAATTCTAGGAATGAAAGAAGCTTGCGAAAAACTTTCTACTCCTGTTACAGGCGGAAATGTCAGCTTTTATAACCAATCGCCAGATGGCCCGGTTTTTCCAACCCCAACTATTGGGATGGTCGGAATTGTTGAACAGGCCGATCAGCAGGCTATGACCCTAGCCTTTCAGCATTCAGGTGATTCTATCTGGCTTTTGGGTTCCTGTGTCGAAGATTTTGCCTGTTCTGAATATCTTTATTCCTACCATCAGGTGAAAATGAGCCCTGCTCCTTGGTTTGATTGGGATAATGAGCTGAAATTACAAAGCTTAATCTTAGAATTAATTCAAGAAAAACGGATTCATTCTGCCCATGATGTTTCAGATGGTGGATTGCTTTTTGCCCTGTTAGAATCCGCATTTCCCAAGAGCTTAGGATTCAAAGTGGAGGCAAAGGCCGGAATTCGTCCTGATGCATTTTGGTTTGGTGAAGGAGCCGGAAGGGTAGTCGTGAGTCTGGCTCCTGATCAAGAACAAAAGTTGATCAATTTGGCTGCAGAATCTGGTTTGGAGATTTTAAAACTGGGCAGTGTATCAAAAGATTCTATTGAGATTTCTGAAGAAAAATGGGAAGATATTCACCATTGGAAAAAGATTTGGGCTAATCGATTAGAAGAAATTTTATCTCAATCTTGAAAGAAATCGGATCAGAATTCCAATAATAGTTAGGTTTCCAGAAAATCCTTAGGAAACACAAGTACGAAAGCTGTTTACTGGATTGATATAAAATGCAAATGCCCCCTGTTAAGGAGGCATTTGAAGAATGTGATTGATAAATTTTGTTAAATTTCTTCCAGCTCAGAGAAGAAGAAACGGGCTTCTCTCCAGGCATTTTCATCTGAATCGGATCCATGAACTGCATTCGCGTCAATAGATTTGGCGTACAGATTTCGGATGGTTCCTGGAGCCGCTTTGGTAGGATCGGTAGCACCGATAATTTCTCTGAAATCAGCCACTGCATTGTCTTTTTCCAAAATCATTGGCACTACTGGTCCGCTGATCATAAAAGAAACTAAATCCTTAAAAAAAGGTCTTTCCCGATGGATTCCATAGAAGTTCCCGGCAATCTTTTCATCCAATTGCATCAACTTCATCGCCCGAACTTTAAATCCAGCTTGTATGATGTGATCAATAATTTTTCCTGTGTGGCCATTGGCGACGGCATCCGGCTTCAAAATAGTCAGCGTAATTTTTCCCATGATTCTCAAATTTTTTGCAAAATTACAACCTAAGTATCCAAAAATCCTAACAATTTGCAGGCTCATCGGCCTAATGGCCTTATTTTTATTGTATGAATCAAACACCTGAGATTAAAAGGCATTTAGAAAAAGCGCAGAATATCATCATCACTACCCATCACAAACCGGATGGGGATGCAATGGGATCTAGCCTCGGTTTATACCACTACTTACAAATGTTAGGTCATAATCCTATCGTAATTACCCCAACAGATTATGGTCATTTTCTTCATTGGATGCCCGGAAACGAAGAGGTTGTGGTATACACGGAAAAACCAGAGTATTCCATTGAACTACTGGAGAAAAGCGATACGATATTTTGCCTAGATTACAGTACTCTTTCTCGAGGAAATGAAATTGGGGAATGGATTGGCAAAAACCGCGCAGGAAGATGTGTCGTAATGGTAGATCACCATTTGAATCCTGAAGTTTTTGATGATTATAGAATTTGGGACAATCATGCTTCTTCAACCTGTGAATTGATATTTCGATTTATTCAGGGTTGTGACGATGCCAGTAGCATTAATTCAAAAGTTGCTGAGTGTTTGTATGTGGGAATTATGACGGATACAGGCTCCTTTAAATTTTCCAATACCTCCCCAGAAGTACATAGGGTAATTGCCCATTTGATAGATAAAGGCGCAAAAGCTGAATTGATTCACAATAAATTATTTGATAATTTCTCCGAAACCCGAACTCGATTTCTGGGGTATTGCCTTTACGAAAAGCTTAGGGTATTACCTGAATTTCATACCGCTTATATGTGCATTACAGAAGAAGAGTTGAATCGATTTGGTATTCAAACTGGAGATACTGAAGGTTTGGTTAATTATACCCTTAGCATCTTGGGTGTAAATTTTGGTGTTTTGATGGTGGACAGAGGGTCCGTCCGGAAAATGAGTTTTCGGAGTATTGGTTCCTTTCCTGCTAATATTTTTGCTTCCCATTTTAAAGGGGGGGGGCATCACAATGCATCTGGGGGCATGAGTGAAGATACCCTAGAGAATACTGAGAAAAAATTCTTAAATTTGTTAGAAGATTTCAAATCTCAACTTCAATATTAAATGAAAAAATCAAGCAACTTATTTCTCTTGTTGATAATGCTTTGCGGTCTAAGTCTTTCATTCTCTGCTTGTGGAGAAAAAGAAACTTCAGAAGATTCTGCAACGGGATTAGCTCAGGAAAATTCCGATAATACGAATGCTTCTGCCGCCAATAGTAATTTACCCTATCCAATAGATACTGCTAAAGTAGTTACTTTGCCTTCTGGATTGAAATACTATATGCTAGAGGAAGGTCAAGGCAATCCTGTGAAAGCAGGTGGAAGTGTTTTGGTTCATTATCATGGCATGTTGACAGATGGCACTATCTTCGATTCTTCTTTTGAAAGAAATCAGCCTGTTGAATTATCCCTGCAACAGGTGATTCGGGGATGGCAGGAAGGCTTACCTCTTTGCAAGGTCGGAGCCAAAGTAGTTCTGATTATCCCCCCGAATTTAGGGTATGGAGAGGCTTCACAAGGTAAAATCCCAGCAAATTCTACCCTTATTTTTAATATTGAAATTCTAGGAAGTAACGGATAATAGCCATGCTTCGCCACTTCTTCCTCGGGATTCTTTTCCTGTTGACCGGATTCGGGCTGAAAGCTCAGGGTTCTGAAATAAAAGAAGAAGTAGATACTCTTAGAAATCATTTTTCCTTTGGAGGGAAAATTCTAAATCGTGGTTGGGAGGTAGGTTTGCAATTTGAACGAGTAAGAGTAAATGGCAGGCATCAATTTGTGCTCCATTTGAGCCACCTGAAGGAAACGGGTGAGATTCGCCGTGAATCTCTGTTTCAAGCTCAAGAGGGGACACGATTTGTGATGAATAAAGTGAATTATCTCATACCCCTACATTTAGGCTATGGTCGCTCTGTCTCCCTAATTCCAAAAACTAGATTTAGTAAGGTTCGGCTTGCTGCAAGCTTAACATTGGGGCCAACATTGGGGGTCGTCGCGCCCTATTCTGTTTACAAGTTTGTCCCGTTTCAGGGAAATCCAGACCTAGGCTACCGGGAAGTTTCAACCTTTTATGAACAGTTAAGCTATGAGCAGATTATAGGCGAGGTTGGTTTTGTATCGGGTGCGAGAAGTGCAAAATATCAAATTGGGCTTACTGGAATTGCAGGGCTTCAGCTAGATTTAGGAGAGAAACACGATTTTATTCGCGCAGCTACTTTGAGTTTACGCGCAGATTTTTTTCCAGGAAAAATTGAGCTAATTCGGGATCAGGCCCGACAAGTATTCATTTCCGGTGGGATAGGAATTTTAATCGGGAACGCCTGGTAAAGCTTAAGTGTTTACCTTTGTATTATTCTATGATAGAGCTACCCGTTATTCAAAAAAATATTCCTGCCGGACAAGGAAGGCGGCCTGATTGGCTTAGGGTAAAACTTCCCTATGGGGAAAGTTTTCGAAGCGTTCGGAATATCATTGACAATCATTCCTTACACACTGTATGTGAAAGTGCGCGTTGTCCCAATATGGGAGAATGCTGGGGCGAAGGAACGGCTACTTTTATGATATTGGGCAATGTTTGTACCCGTGCCTGTGCATTTTGTGCAGTAGCTACTGGAAGGCCCACCGAACTTGATACTGAAGAACCGGAACGAGTTGCTCGGGCTATCCAATTGATGGGGGTTAAGCACGCAGTAATTACATCCGTCAATCGAGATGAATTATCAGATGGGGGGGCTTCTATTTGGGCAGCAACCGTTCGTGCCGTAAAAACTTTGACGCCTGAAGTAACCATGGAAACCTTGATTCCCGACTTCAAAGCTAAATGGGATGCGTTACATCTGGTGACTGCTGAAAAGCCTGAGGTGATATCCCATAACATGGAAACTGTTAAAAGACTGTATAGAAGAGTGCGACCTCAGGCGAGATATGAACGGAGTTTGGAGCAAATAAAGAGAACTAAAGATGCCGGAATTCGGACAAAGTCCGGAATTATGGTCGGTTTAGGGGAAACTCCAGATGAAGTTTATGAAATTATGGATGACCTGGCAGCCCATGGTTGTGATGTAATGACTTTGGGGCAATATTTGCAGCCCACTCACATGCATTTACCTGTAATTGAGTTTATTCATCCTGATGTTTTTGAGCATTATAAGGAAAGGGGATTGCTGGCAGGAATTCAATATGTTGAATCAGGGCCATTGGTTCGTTCTTCTTATCACTCAGAAAGACATTTGGGGTAATTTAGGCTCCATTAGGCGCCCTTCTGGTACCCTTCTTACAATCAATTGATTAGAATGTACTTAGATTGGATTTATTGGCAAAAGATGAGGTTTGAAGTAAAGAAACCAAAAATTTGATTTTTTTTCCTTCAAGAAGCCTTTGTTAAATTGTGGTAAAATCTTTTAATTTGTTGTATAAACTAGAATATCTGTTTTCACTATGAACAACTTATACAAGTTAAGCGCAGTATGTTTAATCCTTTTAGGGTTAATACTCGGAAATGCCCAAGCGCAATTAAACCTCACTTGGGAATCTCAAGGTCCTGACAATCTTGGGGGTAGAACGCGTTCAATGGCCTTTTCAGCTGATGGCAGTGTTGTTTTTGCCGGAGCAACTGGTGGCGGGATGTGGCAATCTGTCAACTCAGGTGAGTCTTGGACCAGAATGACTGGCTTCAATGACAATCAGATAGTTTCCAGTATTGCAGTAAGTGGAAGTAAAATTTATGTAGGAACTGGGGAACTGGTATTTTATACCCGCCAAACCAATCCTCAAACCACGCATACTGTAAAAACTGGATATTTTGGTTACACCGGAGCTATGGGTAAAGGGATATATGTTTCTCAGGATGGGGGAGTGACCTTTTCAAATTCCAATGCAACTTGGCCACATGCCGGGAATCCAATGTTTAATGATCCTTGGACCTCTGTTCAAAAAGTGGCTGCTAATCCCGCAGGACCTAGGGTATTTGCTGCCACCTTGCGTGGGTTATATTATTCCGATGATGATTTCTCCAATGTTGCTCAACCAACAGGAGACCCAGATTTAGCCAGTGCTACTTTTGTAGATGTGGCTTGGATGGCTGATGGGACGACCGTTTTTGCAGCTACGGCTACCAAATTGCTCGTTTCTGTTGATGGTGGAAATTCATTTAGTGCAATTTCGGATGCAACCATTACTGGCAGTTCCACTGAAACTCTTGGCGGGACAAGAATTGTTATTGCTCCTTCTCCTACCAATCCTAATATTGTTTATGTTTCGGGTACCTTTCCTCTAAGCAATAATGTAAAAGGAGCTCGTATAACAGGTGTATTTAGATCCGCAGATAAAGGGAATTCCTGGACTCGGATTGCTCCGGCTGAAACTTATCAGGATGAAGCAAATATGGGTTGGTTTGCACCCCATTCTATAGCCAGCAATAAAGTCAGAGGCCAAGGTACTTACGCGTTTATGTTAGCAGTTAATCCTGCAGATCCAGATGTAGTATATTTAGGTGGTCAACAATTTTGGGTGTATCAAAATGGTTCGTGGCTTTTATCAGGCGTTCCTACAGCAAGTCCTTTTAATTTTAATTATGTTCCAGCCAATGTTCATTGTATGGTTTTTCACCCAACTAACTTGAATACCCTATTTATTGGCACAGACAAAGAAATTATCCGTTCTTTGAACGGCGGAAGAACAACCATAGCAAAAACCAAAGGCTATAAGGCTGCTATACTTTATGGAGTTGGAGCGTCACCAGATGGTTCTATTGTGGCAGGTTCTCATACTCATGGTGTGATCCATCGTAATCTTCCCCTAACTGGTGATGCTCAAAGTTTTACTGTTGGAGGCTCTGGCGTGGGGGGGAAAGTAGCGGCTTCTATCGTGCCTGCTAAGAGTGATTATGCTAATCGTCGATTCGATGACTTCTTAGGTTCCTATCCTCAAGGATTGTTAAATCGATCTACTACCAAAGGGGCTAGTTATGAATTGTTTTATGCTCTTCCCGATGTTCCGAATCCTTTTGGTCCAGCTGCTGGAGATACTGTAATAGATCGTCCGTTTCAAATTCCTCCAGGTAGTACCGCCCAAAGTAATGCTTTGGGAAGACCGAATGATTATGCCGCTTACATAACTACTTTTGCTTTGGATGAAGTGTTGGAGTATGGGGAGCCAACAGGCGGACAAAAGAATTCCAGCTTCGTCTATATGGCCACTAACCGCTATATCTGGACAATTCGCAATCCATTTGCTACTCCTTCTAATACAAGTAATGATATGCCAAGTTGGACAAGGATTTCTCCTCCACTATTAACCCAAGGAGGTGCAGGAACTGAAATTGGATCTGACCCAGAGAAAAATCCTTTGAATGGTATTTCCGCTATGGGTGTATCTAATGATGTGAATCATACTTTGTTTGTTGGAACCACTAATGGTAAGTTATTCAGAATTCTTCGCCCTCATGAGCCAATGTTGATGGATACTTCTACCATGTTTGCTGAAATTACCTCAACAAGTTTCCCTACTCGTTGGATGACTTCAATTGCGGTCGATCCTACTAATCCTAATAACATTGTTGTTACTTTTGGAGGATACGCTACTGGCGAAACTAGAGTTTTTCGTTCGAATGATGCCTTGAGTACCAATCCTACATTCTTTGATATTCAAGGAAATCTTCCAGCAATTCCAGTTTATTCTTGTGCATATAATCCAAACTCTCCAGGTGCTGGGTTTATTTTAGGAACAGAATGGGGTATTTTCTCTACTACTGATAATGTTCACACCTCTACGAGTCCTAATTGGGTAGAGACTAATTCTGGAGATTTGGCCAGAGTGCCAGTGTATGATATCAAATCTAAAAGGTTTGATTCTTATTTTGGACATGATGCCACCCTTTATATTGCAACTTATGGAATGGGTGCATTCAGAAGCACTGGGTTAGTATCTGCAGATAAAGGGGTAGAGTTGAATCCTTATCAGGTTAAGTTGTATCCGAATCCTCTTTCTGGAAAAGGAACAATGGAGTATACAATTCCTTCTAGTGCCAAGGTTAAAATTGAAGTGTACAGCATAACTGGTAACTTAGTTAAAGTTGTTGAAGCTGGATCTGAATTCAGTGGACATATTGTACAGGAATTGGATGTCAACTCTTTAAACTCAGGAGTTTATTTAGTTAAATTCTCTTTTGATGAGAAAGGTAAAACTTGGTCTAAGACAATTAAGACATCTGTCATAAAATAATTCGTGAAGTTCAAATAATAAAAAAGGCGGCAAAATGGCCGCCTTTTTTATTAAATCCTTTGTTTAAATGGAAATGATTCTATGAAATCCTTATTGCTAATGAGGCATGCTAAGTCAGATCGATCAATGAGCGCTTTTCTTTCAGATCGGGATAGACCCCTCAATGAGAGAGGACTTCAAGATGCTCCTAAATTGGGTAAGGCTCTGGCTAAGTTGGGATTTATACCGGATCAAGCTATTTCTTCTCCTGCAAAGAGAGCATTAACGACAGCTCAATTGGTCCTTAAGCAAACTGATTTTTCAAAAGAAATATTAATTGATGATAGGATTTATTCGGAAGGTTTTGAAGGATTATTAAACTGTATTAAAGAATTGGATTCCGATATTCAAAGTGCTGCCATTTTTGGGCACAATCCAACTATTAGTGAAATGATAAACTATTTACTGCGCATGGGTCAGGTGCCTATTACTCCTACAGGGACTATGGCACTTATTCATTTTTATGCTCAATCTTGGGAGACAATTGAGAGTTGTAGAGCCGAATTGGCATTTTATTTAATTCCCAGGTTACTTTGATTTAGGGGGGAATAGAGTAGGTAGGTTATGCAGTAATCTGGAATTGTGTTATTTCTGATATTTAGAAATTCGTCAGGGTACTCTTGCCAAAATACTGCTGGCTTTTCAAAGTGTCAAGGTACCCTTGCCAGAAATGAATCATATTGGGGTTGAGGATTTTGAATTGGTCAAGGTACCCTTGCCAAAATATTGTTGGCTTTTCAAAGTGTCAAGGTACCCTTGCCAGAAATGACTCAGATTGAAGTTGAGGATTTGAAATTGGTCAAGGTACCCTTGCCAAAATACTGCTGGCTTTTCAAAGTGTCAAGGTACCCTTGCCAGAAATGAATCATATTGGGGTTGAGGATTTTGAATTGGTCAAGGTACCCTTGCCAAAATACTGCTGGCTTTTCAAAGTGTCAAGGTACCCTTGCCAGAAATGACTCAGATTGAAGTTGAGGATTTGAAATTGGTCAAGATACCCTTGCCAAAATACTGTTGGCTTTTCAATGTGTCAAGGTACCCTTGCCCCACTCAATTTTACAAACTTACTCCCGACTTCTTCCTATCCCCAACAAAACGCTCTTGCTTATTTTTGGATTCCTACCTAAAAATCTTCTATCAATTATCCATTCCATTTTCTCAACCCCAATGTTCTGTACTATTCAATTAAAAAGGGAGTTTGCTTTTAATCACAAACTCCCTTTTTATAACAGAATTGACTGTTTTACCCTAATTATTTCCCCTGCATCTGATTCCTCAGATCCACAAACTTCTTTGATTTATCTAACTGATTCAATTGTGTATATACCTGAATTAAACCACTGATGGTGGGCATGTCCTTGGAGTCAATCTCATGAGCCTTCTCCATGTAAGGTAATGCTTTTCCAAATAAAGCTTCTGCTTCTTTACCATACTCACTGGCCTTTGTATAATCTTCAGTACTTTCTTCCTGCTTTTTTAATTCAACAGCCTTGTTAACATACATAGCGGCAAGGTTGTAATTACAATTAAAGCTGTTTGGATTAAAAGTTAAGACCTTCTCATAAATACGGGAAGCTGCGTCCAAATCCCCTTTTTTCTCCAATAATGCAGCATAGGCAATATGGATGTCTTCTGATTTTGGATTTTCTGCTATCGCCTTTTCGAATTTTTGAATCCCTAACTCCATATTGTCTCCTGACATATAAAAGTTTAATTCTAAAATCTCAAAATCCTTCACATCCGGAAATTCAGCTTTCCCTTTTTCCAACAGTTCCATAGCTTTTTTAAAGTCTTTCACTTCGTAAGTGTACACACTTGCCAAATCCATATAGGTGGATGCCATGTTTTTGTCTTTCAGCGATTTGTCCTTTCTGCTTTCATACAAAGAGATGGCTTTTTCTAAAACAGGCATTGCCATTTTATCTTCTTTGTTAAAATGATAAACAGAACCTAAAATTGCCAGAATTCCCATGTTGTTGGGTTGAAGCTCATCGGCTGTTTTGAGATACTTGATTGATTGTTCCATTAAAACAGGGTAGGCGTCCGGATTGGATAGTGCCACTTTCGCTGCTTGTTGGAATAGTCCAAACCCAGCCTGATACATGATATTCGCCATCATCAGCATTTCAGATTCTAATTCCTTTTCATACAATTTAATGTCGTCAAAGGTTTTAGCATCTCGAAAGGCTTGCAATGCATCAAACGCTGCATTGGGATATTTAGCCAGCACATTCGCATCCTGCTTCATTAAAGCTCCTTTAAGAGATTGTCCTTTTTTGAAGTGGGCTTTTGCTTTGTCTTTATTCTCTAACAATTCCGGCTTAGCCAGGGCTTCATCCAAATAACGAATGGCTTGATCGAATTCGCCATTGTTATAAGCCATCGATCCGGAAGTCACTTTGGATTTCTGTCCGAAAACCAGGGAGCTGACTGCAAGAACAAACAGAAAAACTCGTGATAAATAATACATGATGTAAACTGAATTTAGTGATTAAATGATTGAATGGATGTTATTCAGCAGATACTGTGCCGGATTCTTCAGAAGGATTCTCAGGATTGATTTCCTCAATTGAACCTTCCTCTTCCGTTGCTTCTCTTTCCGCTATTCGAGTAATGGAAGCAATAGAATCAGAATCTCTCAAACGAATCAATCGCACGCCCTGGGTAGCTCTGCCTGCTTCACGAATTTCTTCAACTGGCATACGGATTGTGATTCCTTCTCGTGTCATAATCATTAAATCATCCGTATCTGAAACTTCGCGAATAGCAATCAATGAACCTGTCTTCTCCGTAATCTGGATGGTTTTAACACCCTTGCCGCCCCTGTTGGTAATTCTATATTCACTTACTGGGGATCTTTTTCCAAAACCATTCTCAGAAACTACCAATATATCGGTGTTCTCCGCATCATTGACAATAACCATTCCAACTACTGCATCATTCTCTTTGTCTAATGAAATGGCACGGACGCCGGTAGCATTTCTACCCATGTCACGAACTGTGTTTTCAGGGAAACGAATTGCACGGCCAGAACGAATTCCAATTAGAATTGCACTATTACCATTCGTTAGTTTGGCTTCTATGAGCTCATCTCCTTCGACAATATTAATGGCATTGATTCCATTCTGACGCGGACGACTATAAGCTTCCAAAGAAGTTTTCTTAATCGTTCCTTTGCGGGTAATCATAACGACAGAGTGGCCCTCTAAATATTCTTTATCTGTTAGACTGGTCACATTCATGAATGCTTTAATCTTGTCTTCTTTTGGAATTTGAATCAGATTCTGAATGGCTCTCCCTTTCGTCGCTTTGTTTCCTTCAGGAAGCTCATACACGCGTTTCCAAAAACATCGACCCATTTCTGTGAAGAATAATAGATAGTTGTGATTGGTCGCGACGAATACATGTTCCACAAAATCAGATTCCTTCGTGCCGGCACCTTTGGCACCAACTCCTCCTCTGCTTTGCGTTCTGTACTCTATTGATGGGGTTCGCTTAATGTAGCCTTCATGACTAATGGTGATAATGACTTCCTCGTCCGCAATCATGTCCTCCATAGAGAAGTCCTCTCCAGAGTATTCTATTTTGGTGCGTCTTTCATCTCCATATTTTTCCTTGATTTCTATCAGTTCTTCTTTGATGATGCTCATTCTCAATTCTTCATTGGAAAGCACCTCATTGTAATGTTCGATTTTCTTTAAGAGCTCTTGATATTCTTCCCGGATTTTATCCATTTCAAGGCCTGTTAGCCTTTGCAATCTCATGTCGAGAATTGCTTTAGCCTGAATTTCACTTAGGCCGAATTGGGTAATTAATCCTTCTCTTGCTAATTCTGGAGTCTTCGAATTACGAATCAGTGAAATTACTGCATCTAAATTATCTAGGGCAATGATCAACCCTTCCAAGATATGCGCGCGTTTCAGTGCTTCATCCAGTTCGAATTGTGTTCTCCGAACCACTACCTCATGTCTATGCTCTACAAAATGCTGAACCATATCCTTTAGATTCAACATCATGGGGCGACCTTTTACCAGTGCCACATTGTTTACTCCAAAGGAAGTTTGTAAGGCAGAATGCTTGTATAATTGGTTTAGTACCACACTCGCCATGGCATCTTTGCGAATTTCAAATACAATGCGCATTCCATCCCGGTCAGATTCATCATTGAAGTCAGAGATGCCCTCAATTTTTTTCTCATTCATTGCCTGAGCAATTTTCTCAAGCATCATCGCTTTATTTACCTGGTAAGGAATCTCCGTGATGATGATTCTCTCCCGGCCATTCTTTTCTTCAATCTCTGCAACTGCGCGAATGACCACCCTTCCTCTTCCGGTTAAGAAAGCCTCGCGTACTCCTTCGTATCCATAAATAATTCCTCCTGTTGGAAAATCGGGAGCCTTTATATGCTTCTCGATTAATTCTTCAATGGTAATGGCTTTGTTGTCAATGTAGGCAATTACCGCATTGCAGGCTTCTCTCAAATTATGAGGAGCCATATTGGTCGCCATTCCTACCGCAATTCCGGATGCACCATTCACTAATAGATTGGGAATCTTTGCCGGTAGTACAGAGGGCTCAGAGTCAGAATCATCAAAGTTGGGACGGAAATCAACGGTGTTTTTGTCTAAATCTTCCAGCATTTCCTCCGCTACTTTGCGCAATCGGGCTTCTGTATAACGCATTGCAGCAGGACTATCTCCATCAACAGAACCAAAGTTGCCTTGTCCGTCAACCAAAGGATAGCGCAAGGACCATTCCTGAGCCATACGAACCAAGGTGTCGTAAACGGCAGTATCGCCATGGGGGTGATACTTCCCTAAAACTTCTCCCACAATACGGGCAGATTTTTTATAGGCCCGGTTGCTCGCTAATCCCAATTGAGACATGCCATATAAAACACGGCGATGAACTGGTTTGAGTCCATCCCGAACATCTGGCAAAGCTCTTGAAACAATTACCGACATAGAATAATCTATATAGGCGGTTTTCATTTCCTCTTCAATTCCTTTGATAATGATTTTGTCCTGTTCTGACATTAGGCTAACTAACTATTTTTGATGTGAAAATTTCTTTGCTCCTTCAGGAGATTTATCCTGTAAAAATACAGAATTTTAATCGTTTTTCCTTGTGGAAAATCGTGTTTCTTGTGGGTAAAAACCCAATATTTTAAGGGGAATTTCATTTTACGGGCATTTGAATATTTCAACTCGTCGGAATAATAGATAAAGTAAGCGTTTAGGGCTGTATCTTTGTGCCAAGCGAGACTCATTTTGAACCTGCAAGAAAATATTTCCGAATCCCTTCGTTCCGTTCGTTCCAATCGGTTGCGGGCTTTTTTGACTATTCTGATTATTGCGTTTGGAATTATGGCAATAGTGGGCGTACTTACTGCTATTGAAGGAATTCGAGGCTCACTTCAAAGTAGCTTTAGCACACTTGGGTCCAATACCTTCAAAATTCAGAACTACGAATCTACAGTTAAAATAACTTCCGGAGGTTCTCGTAAAGCACGCAAAAAACCTATGCCTGAAATTACCTATGCTCAGGCTGCCACCTTTAAAAAAGCTTTTGCTCAAGAGGCTCAGGTAAGTGTTTCTTTTCAGGTGAATTTTGCCGCCAAAGCTAGGTATCTCAATTATACTTCCAATAACAACTTAGATCTAAAAGGGGTTGATGAAAATTTTCTCCTCACCGAAAGCTTCACGCCGGCTGAAGGTCGCGCTATCAGCCGCAGCGATGTCGAACTCGCAAAACCGGTAGCTGTTATTGGGGCTGAAGTGAAACAAACACTATTCCCCTATTCCAATGCATTAGGTAAAGAAATTTTAGTGGATGGTTCTAGGTATACGGTCATTGGAGTGTATCAGCCTAAGGGCGCTTCTTTTGGTTCCGGGGGGGACAAAATAATTTGTATCCCCGTTACCGCAGCAATGAAAGATTATAATACCCGCGGACTTTCTTTTGGCTTGAGCGTTTATGTGAAAAATCCTGAACTCATGGCAGAAATAATCGATGAGGCTATTGGCCGGTTTAGAATTATTCGAGGTATGAAGCCAGGGGATGAAGAAGATTTTTCTGTCGCCAAAAGTGATACTTTCGTCAACTCTCTACTCGATAGTTTGATCGCGCTCAGAATTGCAGCTATTTCTATTGCCATCATTACCCTAATCGGCGCTTCTATTGGTTTGATGAATATTATGTTAGTATCCGTAACTGAACGAACGCGCGAAATCGGGATTCGCAAAGCCCTCGGTGCTACTCAAAAAAATATCCTCCTCCAATTTTTAACTGAAGCTTTGGTCATTTGCCAGTTAGGAGGTTTGTTAGGAATTATTCTGGGTATTGGAATCGGAAATGTGATTGGAATATTTCTGAATAGCCCCTTTATCGCTCCCTGGGAATGGATGATTTTAGGCGTAAGTATTTGTCTCGTTGTTGGGCTCGCTTCCGGGATTTATCCTGCTAGAAAGGCCTCCTTGCTTGACCCAATTGACGCTTTGAGACACGAGTAATTTCCGTTTACCCTAAACCAAAGACGATTTATTTTTTTATTCGTGACGGATTCTCTTTTAAAAATTGCTCCCAGTTAGATGTTTTAGAAGCTTTCCCAGATTTACTTACAGTGGTAGTTTTCTTTCCCCCTGATCCTGTTGTGGTCTTCCCTTTCTGAAAATGATGACAAACCGCCGCGGCTAATCCATCCGATGCATCTAAGTATTTCTCTTCAATCCGGATCGTTAAAATGGTCTCTAACATCTTCAATACCTGTTCTTTACTAGAATTTCCATTTCCTGTAATTGCCTGCTTGATTTTCCTCGGCGCATACTCATGCACTTCTAATCCCTGAGAAAGTGCTGCTGCCATGGCAACCCCTTGTGCCCTACCTAATTTAAGCATCGATTGGATGTTCTTCCCAAAGAATGGCGCCTCAATGGATAATTCCTCCACTTCAAATTCTCTGATAAGTCCGGATAGTCGTTCGAAAATGATTTTTAACTTCGCGGGATTGTCTGTTTTTTGACGCCCTAATTGGATAGAGCCAAAAGCCAGTACTTCAATACGATTTCCTTGTACCCGAATTATTCCATAGCCCGTTAGAATCGTTCCCGGGTCTACCCCCAAAATAATTCGAGAATTTTGAATTGGTTTGATAAGCGTATCTTTGCGTTTTGCAAAGGTAGTCAAAGCAGGAAAGAATTTCCAGGTCTAAATTAGGTTTATAACTTTTATCAAAAATGAAAATTACATTTTGGGGTGCCGCTAGAGAAGTAACCGGAAGTTTACATTTACTGGAAACAGAGGGAGGAAAGAAAATTCTTCTCGATTGTGGTTTGTACCAAGGTAATAAACATGGTTTTGAAGAACCCAACCAATCTTGGCCTGTTCCTCCATCCGAAATCGATTTCGTTATTCTCTCACATGCACACATTGACCATTGTGGATTGTTGCCCCGACTCGTAAAAGAAGGATTTGAGGGCCCCATTTTTAGCACCCCTGCAACTAGAGACTTGGCTGCTATTATGCTGCTAGATTCAGCCCATATTCAGGAAAAAGATGCTGAATATGAAAATGTCCGTCGGGAAAAACTGCGCAAACCCTTGGTAAACCCCTTGTATGAAACGGAAGATGTTGCCCCTTGTATGAATGCTTTCGTTACCGTAGGATATGAAAAATGGTTTAATCTGACTTCCGATATCTCTTTTTGTTTTAAAGATGCCGGACATTTATTAGGCTCTGCTTCCGTTACGCTCAAAATAAAAGAAGGGAATAAAGAATTTGCGCTCGGATTCACTGGAGATATAGGACGAGAGGATCGGGTAATACTTCATAACCCAGTTCCCATGCCTCCATTGGATTATCTTATTTGCGAATCTACTTATGGAAGTAGATTCCATGAGTTGGGTCCTGAGGCGGAGGAGAAATTATTGGAAATCGTCACAGAAGCTTGTGTTCGTAAAGCTGGAAAATTAATTATTCCGGCATTCTCAGTAGGAAGAACACAGGAAATTATATATTCCTTAGATCGCCTCAATCATCTTGGATTATTGCCCCCAATTCCTGTCTATGTGGATAGCCCACTAGCTGTAAATGCTACCGATATTTTTCGGATGCACCCAGAATGCTTTGATGCTGAATTAACCAGATATCTGCAAAAGGATTCTGATCCCTTTGGGTTTAGTCAGTTACATTATGTCCGCGATGTAAATGAATCGAAATCCTTAAATACTAAAACCGGTCCTTGTATTATTTTAAGTGCTTCCGGAATGATTGAAGCAGGAAGAATTAAACACCATATCCGGAATAATATCTCGAATGCTGACAATACGGTGTTAATTGTGGGGTATTGTACTCCCAATACTATTGGTGGCAGACTTCGTGCAGGAGCGGATACCATTATGATATTTGGAGAAGAATTACCGGTTCGTGCAAATGTAATCGTTTTGGATGCCTATAGTGCTCATGGAGATCAACGCGAAATGTTTGAATTTCTGAAAAATCAACAACCTACTCAATTGAAAAAAGTATTTCTTGTCCATGGAGAATACGATGAAATGGTAATTTATAAAGATGCCTGGGTTCAAAAAGGATTTAAAAATATTGAAATTCCTTCTAGAAATGATTCTTTTTATTTAGCATGAAAATCTCGGCCAGACAACTATTTTCCTGGTCTTTGAAAATCAGCATCAGTGCTGCAGTACTCTATTATCTGACTCATAAGCTTACAGAAACAGGATATCAATTAAAAGATATCACTCAAATTGCCGTATTGCCTGCATTGCTATCTCTTGTTTTAGTGCCCTTGAATTTAGGGTTAGGTGCACAAAAGTGGCGATTGATGGTTCGGACTTTTTATCCCAAACTTTCTTTCGAGCAATCTTTTGGTGCCATTCTTGCAGGAATGACTACTGGAATCTTTACCCCAAATAGAATTGGAGAATATGGAGGAAGAGTATTTATGCTCCCTCCCGGTAAACGGTTAGAAGCTGTCATCGTTACTTTTATTGATCGTGTATGTCAAATGATGATAACCGTTTGGATGGGTTCTTTTGCCCTATTGGGATTTATCTGGTTTATCTCAGATTTTTCCAGTGAAATAAAATTGTCCTTAATTGGGCTTGTATTTATAGTGAATGCTCTCTTGATATTGTTGGCATTTTCTCGAAATAAATTAATTAAAATTTTGGGAAAGTATCGCCATTATAAGTACTTGAGAATTGCTCAAGTCACGCTAGAAAAACTTCAACCTGGATTGTTTGGAAAAGTCCTCAGCTTGGCAGCCATTCGCTATTCTGTATTTACCTTTCAGTTTGTACTGTTGTTATATGCATTTGGATACGATAAAGGTGTTTTATTGGCAGTGTGGATGATTCTGTTAATTTATTTGTTAAAATCTTTTGCCCCTAGTATCGCTTTATCCGAATTAGGCGTGCGAGAAGGTATCGCCGTTTATGTGATGGAGCAATTTCAAGTGGCAGACCCCTCCATCTCTTTTAATTCAACTTTTCTTTTGTATCTATTTAATATTGCCCTTCCCTCCGTTTTCGGACTCGTGTTTTTGCCTCGCTTAAAATTCTTCGGAAAGAAAAATTCATGATTTATTTTCTAGTGTTTTTTTTCGCTGCTTGCATGCTCTTCTATGGAGTATACTTACTACTGAATTATTATTATTTTACCTTTAAATTTCCTGTATCGAATTTTATTCAACACGACGATAAACTCCCCTCTGTTACTATTCTTATTCCGGCACGCAACGAAGAAAAATATATCGGCGCGCTATTGGACGATATTTTGATTCAGGACTATCCTGCTTCCAAAATTCAAGTCATTATAATTAATGATCATTCAGATGATCAGACAGAAGAATTGTGTCTTGAAAGAGTTCAAAAGCGTTCTAACTGGAAATTAATCCCACTTCAAAAACCCGAGGGTACAGCCTATAAGAAGGCCGCTATTTCTCAAGCCATTCAGTTGGCAACAGGTGAAATTATTATTACTACCGATGCTGATTGCCGTGCAGGAATCCATTGGATTCGAAGTATGACTTCTGCTTTTAACGCTCATACAGGACTCGTATCTGGTCCTGTTTGTATGTGGGATAATGGATCCTGGTTTCAACAATTTCAAGCATTAGAGTTTTCAGGTTTAATTGCAATTGGAGCTGGAAGTATGCTTCGCGAAAGCCCGAATATGTGTAATGGTGCTAATTTAGCTTATCGCAAAAAAGCTTTTTTTGAGGTAAATGGTTTTGAGGGAATTGATCATATCGCTTCCGGTGATGATGAGTTGTTAATGCATAAAATTCACTCTCTGACTCAATATGAAGTTATCTTTCAAAAAGATGCTCGGGCAATAGTTCGTACTGCTCCCTCTACTACTTTTAGACAATTTGTAAATCAAAGAATTCGCTGGGTAAGTAAGAGTACGCACTATAAAAATTCGAGCATTACCCTTACGATGAGTCTTATTTATCTGGCAATTTTGGGGATTCCCTTAGTTCTAATTGGAGTACTCTCTGGATTGGTTCCCCTGCAGTTTCTCCTAATTGTCCTCGGCCTGAAAATCATTCCGGAATTTCTCATTCTTCATTCTGCCAGTAAATTCTTTGGGCAGCAGAAATTACTTCGGTGGTTTTTACCTGAGCAGATACTGCATATTCCCTATATATTATGGGCGGGTATGGCGGGAAATCTTGGGAAATATTCTTGGAAGGACCGGACAGTTCGGTAGGCCCAGCTTGCACCAAGCTCAGCTTACCCTAAGCTCAGCTTGCACCAAGCCAAGGATTCTGTAATTTTACCCTGATATATGAGCATGAACCTTAATGACGCCCAGTTTGCTATTTTAGATACTCTCTATTTTGTAGAGCCTTTTGATCAAATTATAGAAGAATCCGGCCTTCCTGAATCGGTGGTTAAGGACGAATTACGCAACCTCATCGCCGCCCGATGGGTGCAGGTAATGGCCTTTGATGAGGCAAGCAAAGATTTTGTTCGTAGTACCCTATATGATGCTGATAACATGCGGGATTATCATTATCTGGCAACAAAAGAAGGATTGCTGAAACATTCTGGTAGAAGATGAATTTCTCCCGAGTTTGGAAGGTTTTTTGTAGAAATACCTCGGCTCTCATAGGTCTTGTCTTTTTTTTGCTGTTCTGTCTCCTTGCTTTGTTCGCCCCAATTCTCTCTCCTGATCGTACAATCAATGCTTCAAGACAGGTAAGTGAGGCTATTCGCGTTCCTCCTGGTACAGAAGGTAATTTTCTATGTCTGACTAATGACCAGGCTCTTAAAAATTCTTTACTGAAAAGAATTTTACTCGGAGAGGAATTGGCCGATAAATGGTTGCTGATAGATACCAATACTCCTGTCAAAATTTTAACAGATACCCTCCAGGTTCAATTGCTTACAGGCGATTCTCGAAATTTTTTGATTCCTATACTACTTTATGGACCAGATGAATCGGAACCTTTTAATCAGTTTTGTTTGGAGCATTTTTCTAGGCCTTATTATCTCAATAAGTCGAATTGTATTTGGCAACAAGATGGGAGGTTCAGATTCGCTAGTCTAGATGATATGAGCACTATTGTTTATTCCAATAATATTCTCTCCTTCACTTGGTGGATGGGTTCTGATGGGTACGGTCGCGATGTGTTGAGCAGAATGCTTAAAGGCAGTAGAGTGAGTATTGGCGTGGGTTTAGCCGCCTTGTTACTTAGCCTGATTGTAGGTGTTCCCCTAGGGATTTTAGCAGGATATTTTGGGGGAATAACAGATCGATTCATTCAGGGTTTTATTTCCATTATCTGGTCTTTGCCCTCCCTACTGCTGGCTATGGTACTTTCCTTTGTTTTAGGTAAAGGATTTTGGCAAGTGTTTTTAGCGGTAGGACTTACTCTTTGGGTGGATGTTGCCCGGATGGTGAGAGGCTCTGTTTTGAGTATAAAAGAGTCTTCCTTTATTGAGGCTGCTAAAGCCTTAGGGTTTTCTACTCCCCGAATTTTATGGGTTCATATTTTACCGAATCTGGCCGGACCTGTAATTTTAGTTTCTACCTCCTGTTTCGCAACAGCAATTCTTATTGAATCAGGACTTAGTTTTCTGGGGATAGGAATTCAAGCACCTATGCCCAGTTGGGGTAATATGTTGCAAGAGGGGTATACCCAAATTGTCTTAAGTGGCGGACAATGGTTGGCCATTTTCCCCGGATTGGCAATTATTTGCATTGTAGTATCTTTGAACTTAATTGGGTATGGTCTTCGAGATGCCCTTGACCCAAAAGAAAAAGAATGAGCTCTAATGCCTATCATAATGCCAGCACCGATCAATTGCTTCAGCTTAAACGGCAGGAGTCCGATTCTTTATTGGAAATTGTACGGGTAATCAATAGTAACCATTCCCCAGATCAAATGGCAAAAATTGCCGCACTTACTTTAGTGGGGCAATTAGGTATTGGCAAGATGGGGTTATATCTTTTTAAAGATGGAGTGCCCGCCCCTATTTATCTGAAAGGAATAAAAGAACAGCCTGAATTTAATGAGGAACTGTGGAAGTTAAGTCTCCAAGACAAACGACCCATTCCTGTGGTGCAAAATCAACAGCCTTATCTCTATCAACAGGGTATTGAATATATTCTATGTTTACGAGGGAATAGCCATACAGAAGGATATTTGTTGGTAGGAGATTTTGCTCAATCAGAACAGGAATTACAGAATGACTTAATTTTTATGCAAACTGTTTCCGGTATGCTGGCAATGGCATTGGAGAATCATCGTCTCTTTGAGGAATATGTTGCACAAGCTTCTTTGAAAAGAGAATTAGCTTTAGCAGAAAGCATTCAACAGATTTTACTTCCCAGTGTTTTTGAAACGCCTCAAGGTTTTAAGGTTATTGCAAAGAATATTCCCCATCAGCAAATAGGTGGGGATTTTTATGATTTAATTCCTGCTGGAAAAAACTCCTACCTTTTCTGCATGGCCGATGTTGCAGGTAAAAGTATTAGTGCCGCTTTAGTCATGGCCGTAGTTCAGGCTAGTTTGCGGGCTCTGGCAAGGTATGCTCGCAGCCTTGAAGATATTATTCAGGAATTACACGAAGAATTATTTGCGCTGAATAAGGGCGAAAAATTTGTAACCTTATTTCTGGCAAAAATTGATTTAAGTACTCGTACCTTTTCCTATATTAATGCCGGGCATAATCCCCCCCTCCTTAAATCCGGAAATTCTATCGTGGAATTAACAGAAGGCTGTATCCCCCTCGGGATTATGCCTATAGATAAACCTCAGGTAGGAAATCGTATCCTTAGCCCCGGCGATATTATATTTTTATATACTGATGGAGTAACAGAGCAAGAAAATTTTTCCAGTGAAATGTTTGGGACAGAACGATTAAAAAACTGGTTGCTTAATTGCAAGGAAAGCGAAATAACTCAAAATCTTCTCGAAAAACTCGCTGATTTTAGCAAAGGAAAATCTGCTTCCGATGATATTTCAATTATGAGCGTGAGATTAGAGTAAGAAAGGGTGGATTTTCTTGAGTTATGAATTATGAATTATGAGTTATGAGTTATGAATTGTTACGAAAGAATTGTGTTACTCTCTAAATTCTAATGATTTAGTTTTTTTTTCTCTTTTTAATATTAAATAAATAGTGAGGGAAATTATATTTATTTAGTATTAACGGCAGTATAAATATTCCCAAAAGAATTGATTAGGCTATATTTTTATAGTAGCTATAAAATGCTGTACTGTTTTTTCGTGGCACTTGCTTTTTATTCCTACTGTATAAATATTTTACATCCAGGGTTTGGTGTTTGTTTAAACCCCGGTTTAGGGTAAACCCCAGTTTAGGGTAAACCTCGGTTTAGGGTAAACTTCGGTTTAGGGTAAACTTCGGTTTAGGGTAAACCCCGGTTTAGGGTAAACCCTGCCTAAAATTTGTTCTCTCAAAACTCAAATTTCCCCTCTGAATTACGCATTAATATGCGCACTTCCTCAATCGCTTCTAATGGCATAGGACCATATACATGAGGGAATAACTCTCCTTTTCGCGAAGCTTCTGATTTGACTAATTCTTTAATTCGCCTTTCTACTATAAATAGTATCACCAATTCTTCTTCTTCCGGAAAATGTAAATTTGCAGACTCTGCAACTTGTTCCTGAAATGAGCAATGGATAAATCCTTCTGACTCTAGTGAGGGATGTTTGTAAAATCCTTTATTCGAGTCTAATGTTTTTTGCCAGAGAGTATGGGTGGTTAAGTGATAGATCATCTTGATTGAATGGTGTTTTGAAAATTAATTACCGAATTTCCCTGCTTGGCCAATAGTATGTCGTAGAGCTTCATACTCTTGAATGATTTCTTTTACAATTTCCGCTGCCGGTAGAATGGAAGAAATTAATCCGGAAATTTGTCCTATTTCTAATTCTCCTTCAATTAAATCTCCTTCAAACATCCCTTTTTTTGCTCTACCTCTTCCCAATAGTTCTGCTAATTCTTCCGCACTAGCTCCACGCGTTTCCATTTCTTTGACCTGTTGGAAAAATGCATTTTGAAGTAATCGCACAGGGGTTAAGGATTTTAATGCTAATCGGGTTGCATCCTCTCCCGCCTCCACCACAGCCTGTTTGAAATGGGCATGAGCACTGGATTCTGGGGTGGCAACAAAACGACTGCCAATTTGCACTCCTTCAGCACCCAATGCCATTGCTGCCATCATTCCGGCTCCTGTTCCAATGCCACCTGCTGCTATCAGGGGCAGGTCTACCGCCTGACGGACCTGAGGAATTAAACATAAGGTGGTAATTTCTTCTCGTCCATTATGTCCCCCTGCTTCAAATCCTTCAGCGACAACTGCATCAACTCCCGCCTCTTCACATTTACGCGCAAATTTCACATTTGATACGACATGCACTACGGTTATGCCTCGTTCTTTCAACCAATTTGTCCAGGTTTTGGGATTACCCGCAGAGGTAAAAACTACCTTTACTCCTTCTTCCACAATAATATTCATATGCTGATCTATGTCTGGATACAGCATTGGGACATTCACGCCAAAGGGTTTATCGGTAGCCGCTTTGCATTGTTGAATTTGATCTCTTAGTATTTCCGGATACATGGATCCAGAGCCAATTAAGCCTAAGCCTCCTGCATTAGAAACGGCTGAAGCTAATTCCCAGCCAGAACACCAAATCATGCCAGCCTGTATCAGGGGGTACTTAATAGCAAAAAGCTGAGTAATTCTGTTTGACGAAAAATCCATACTAAATAAATTTATTGATTAATCATTGAAATCAATTTCTGTACTGTCGCCAATATTGACACTTTGAGATTTTCCTTTTAGAATGGCGTCATTTCCTACAACAGAACTTTTTAGAATAATGGAGTCTAACTGAGAATATTCTCCTATGATACTATCGCTTACAATGGAATTTTCAATCACTACTCCGGCTCCCACAGCTACAAAAGGTCCGATAATGGAATTTCTGAGAACTGCTCCTTTAGCAATACTGACAGGTTGGACTAAAATCGTATTCTCCATCCCCTTCATTTCAATAGGCACAACATCTTTTCGGCCTAATAAAATTCTATTAGTGGAAAGTAAAGTATCTTTTTTTCCACAGTCAAACCAGTTGATTACTTTTTGAGTTTTCATCTGTATTCCTTGTTCCAGCATTCGCATCAGGGCATCTGTGAGATGATATTCTGTTTGAGTGCGAATTTTATTTTGAATGTTGTGGTCTATGGCATTTAACAAAGCTTGGGGCTCCCGAATAAAATAAATGCCAGCTAAGGCCAAATTGCTTTTCGGAATACTGGGTTTTTCAACCAATGCAGAAATAAATCCATCCGGATCCAAACGGGCTACGCCAAAGGTCCTGGGATCCTCAACGGTTTCTACTCCTAATACGGAATAGGGTGAGGCTAATATGGCCGGATAATCTACATCTACTATTGTATCTCCCAATACAATTAGAATTCCATCTGAGGATGATTTTATTTCTTCAGATGCCATTCCGATTGCATGGGCCAATCCCTCACGAGGCCCCTGTAATACGAATTCGGCTTTTATTTTATCCCCATACTGCTCCTGAATAAACTCCTCAATTTTTTCTCCTAAATATCCAATTATAAAGACAAAATCATGAATACCTGCTTTAATTAAACTATCCAAGATATGCCCTAAAATAGGTTGACCTGCTACTGGAATTAAAGGTTTAGGCTGAGTATGGGTGTGCGGTCTTAATTTGGTCCCTGCACCTGCTACTGGAATTACTGCTTTCATTTCTTTTTACCCTGTTGCATCAATGTCTCAATTTCTTCTACTTCATACGGGATGTTTTTCATTAAATCCAGAGGATTCCTTTTGGTGATTAAAATGTCATTTTCAATGCGTACACCAATATTTTCGGCTGGAATATAAATTCCTGGTTCGCAGGTGAAAACCATTCCCTCTTTGAAGGGCTTATACCGATTGCCTACATCATGTGTATCTAAACCCAGAAAGTGGGATGTTCCATGCATAAAGTATTTTTTATAAGCAGGCCAAGCCGGGTCTTGATTTTTAATATCTGTTTTGGTGATTAATTTAAGTCCTATCAATTCTGCTTCCATTAATTTACCCACTTCCACATGATACTGTTCTAATAGAGTACCAGGACGAAGCATGCTACAGGCTGCCTTATGCACTCTCAATACTGCATTATACACCTCCTTTTGTCTTTTGGTAAATTTTCCATTTACCGGCACTGTACGGGTTAAATCTGCAGAGTAATTTCCATATTCAGCCCCGAAGTCCATTAAAATTAAGTCCCCGTCTTTACAAGGCTTTTCGTTTTGAATGTAATGTAAAACACAAGCATTATAGCCAGAAGCGATAATTGGGGTATAGGCATGACCGGTTGCTCTGTTCCGAATAAATTCATGGGTAATTTCCGCTTCCACTTCATATTCCATCACCCCGGGTTGGATAAAGTTTAACACCCGGCGAAAGGCTTTTTCTGTAATGTCAATCGCTTCCTGCAATTGCACAAGCTCCCATTTGGATTTGATAGAGCGTAACTCTTCCAAAACGGGTGCAGCACGGTGCAAGCTATGGGCCGGAAATTCATTTTTTAGAAAATCTGCAAAACGATTGGCTGCTGCTGACGATACTAATGAATTTCTTTCATGCTCATTAAAATCTAGATAAAATCCAGAACAGTGGGAAATAAAAGTCCGAACAAATCCATCAAATGTTTCGGAGTACCGAATAGTTTTTATGCCCGACGCTTGTCTAGCTTCGTCCTGACTATATTTCCATCCCTCCCAAATTTGGATAGTTTCATTTGTTTTCAGAATGAAGAGCATTTCTTTCCATTCTGCTCTTGGGGCATCGGGAAATAATAATAATATCGTCTTTTCTTGGTCTATTCCGGATAAATAGTACAAATTGGAATTTTGTGTAAAAGGATAATGACCATCTGCATTATTTACGAGTAAGTCATTTGAAAAGAATACCGCGGCTGTTCCGGGCTTCATTTGTTTCATAAAGTTTTTCCGATTGAGAATAAATAAATCGGAAGCAGGAGCTGTGTATTTCATGAGAAAGATGAAGTTATATTGAGACAAATTTACGGAATCCGGAGGGAAGCGAATAAAAATTTTTCTTACTGAAAATCAAATAGTTAAAACAGATAAGTTCATTTGTCCTTGATTTTCGCATTTTCCATGTGATATATTGCCATCACAAACAAACAACAGAAGCCGCCAGGCGCTGAACAAGTATCCTCCAGGGGAAATGCCGAACACCCCTTCACAAAGTAGGCATGTATTATTTGTTAACTAACCAAAACAATGAAAAAGTCAATTTTAATTTTCACACTTGGGTTGCTGCTCATTAATTTGAGTGTTGCAGGCCCTATTAAAAT
>JBEIHC010000019.1:0-31757 GCA_040381555.1 Bacteroidia bacterium | reverse complement strand
GACTTACCCTAAGCAATGACTTACCCTAAGCAATGGCTTACCCTAAGCAATGACTTACCCTAAGCAATGGCTTACCCTAAGCAATGACTTACCCTAACTAATGGCTTACCCCAAGCAATGACTTACCCTAAGTAATGACTTACCCCAAGCAATGGCTTACCCTAAGCAAATTTTCTGCTAAGCGAAATCCCTTAGTTAAAGACTTTCAATTTTATCCCTTGTTAGCCCTGTTAGTTGAATGATGTCTTCAATCTTCAACCCCAATAGTTTCGCAGATTTAGCAATCTCAAGTTTACCTTCAAGTTTACCTTCAAGTTTACCTTCATCAAAAGCTGTGTCAATAACCCCTTTTAAATCTCTGTAAATTTTCAAACTATTTTCATAATTCATCCGTTCAGCTTGCTCAAATTTCCCAATCTCAGCCCGCTCAAATGCTTGATTAAATACCTCATCGGCAATAATTGATGGAATGGATTGAAAGTCCTCCAAATGTTTAATAAAGAATAGCCATTTATCTAAACGAGTGCTCAGTTGATTTTCAGTCAACTTGAAATTCGGCATTTCCAAATAAATATAAGTTAACTTATCGTAAAATATTTTACCAGTCTGATTCTTCAACTTTATGGTATGCACCACTTCACTTTTTTCCGGTTCCGTTTCGTAATCATCAAAAGTAAAATCCAAAATTCCAATGCAATAAACTGCCTTCAAATTATAATTCCACTCACCCTTTTCGGCCTGCTCTCTAATTGGAAAGGTGGAATAATATACGGTTCGTTCTTTAAAATAATTTTGTTTAGCTTTTTGCAATTCTACGATAAATTTCTCCCCAATTTCATTCTCGCAATAAATATCGTAAATGACTTTTCTGTCCAAGTTGGTTTGCCCAAGTTGTTCTGTATTTTTAAATGATAGGTCAACTATTTTTTCTGAAATAGGCAATAGGGCATTCAGGAAGTCAATCAACAAAGGTTTACTTGCTTCTTCTCCGAATATTTTTTTAAATCCAAAATCTGTAAATGGGTTTAAATATTTTGCCTTCATAATGGGATCTACCAAAACCTACACTGAGGCAAATTTACAAAAATTCTGCTCCAATCCCTTGATTCAGGGGCAATTCCCACAATTCCAAACATTAACATTGGGTGATGTACACACGCCAACACTACCCTACCTGACCGTTTTCCACATATCCACCGGTCGTTTTAGCCTCCCTCACCGTATCTTTGTTCTTATGGCAAAAGAATCCCTTCTGGAAAATCAATACGATGAGAGCAGCATTCGGTCCCTCGACTGGAAAGAACATATACGCTTACGACCCGGAATGTATATTGGGAAGTTGGGGGATGGCTCCTCCCCAGACGATGGAATCTATGTCCTAATCAAAGAAATCATTGACAATTCCATCGATGAGTTTGTCATGGGGGCAGGAAAAACCATTGAAATCACCATGACCGATCAAAAATTTCAGGTTCGAGATTATGGCCGGGGAATTCCCTTAGGGAAAGTGATAGAATGCGTTTCCAAGATTAATACGGGTGGAAAATATGACTCAAAAGCCTTTCAAAAATCGGTTGGGTTGAATGGTGTAGGTACCAAGGCTGTCAATGCTTTATCCAAATATTTTTCTGTACAATCGTTTCGGGAAGGCAGAACTAAATTAGCCGAATTCCAGGTGGGCGATATGTTGAAAGACCATAAAGAAACCACCACGACAGAAAAAAATGGCACCCTATTTTCCTTTATCCCCGATGAAACGATATTCCGGAACTTCCATTTCAGAATGGAATATATTGAAAAGCAAATCTGGAATTATGTTTATCTTAATACTGGATTAACCATTATTCTAAATGGCAAAAAATATTTCTCCGAAAATGGCCTTAAAGATTTACTAGAGAGGAATACAGACGAAAATATTCTATATCCCATCATTCATCTCAAGGCTGCTGATATTGAAATTGCGATGACGCATGGCTCTCAATATGGAGAAGAATATTACAGTTTTGTGAATGGGCAATATACGACCCAAGGCGGAACCCATCAGGCTGCCTTTAGAGAGGCAGTAGTCAAAACAATACGAGAATTTTACAAAAAAGACTTTGATGCGGCAGATGTCAGAACTTCTATCGTGGCAGCACTGAGTGTGAGAATCATGGAACCCGTTTTTGAATCTCAAACGAAAACAAAATTAGGCTCCACCATGGTGGCTCCAGAAGGCCCTGCATTAAGGACTTGGATTAATGATGTTATCAAAAAAGAATTAGATAATTATCTACACAAAAACTCAGCAACTGCCGATATTTTACTCAAAAAAATATTACAGTCGGAGCGGGAGCGTAAAGAAATTGCAGGAATTAAAAAGTTGGCTAATGAAAGAGCCAAGAAAGCGAATATTCACAACAAAAAATTAAGAGATTGTAAGGTACATTATTCGGACAATAACCCCCTAGCCCCTCAAACCACCTTATTTATTACCGAAGGAGATTCTGCCTCTGGCTCTATTACCAAAGCTCGGGAAGTTAGTACACAAGCGGTATTCTCCTTAAAAGGAAAACCATTAAATTGCTTTGGCCTGACGAAAAAAATCGTGTACGAAAATGAGGAATTTAATTTATTGCAACACGCTTTAAATATTGAAGACGGGATTGATGGATTGAGATATAATAATATTGTCATTGCGACAGATGCCGATGTAGACGGGATGCATATTCGATTATTATTAATGACCTTCTTCTTGCAATTCTTTCCTGAATTAGTCAAAAATGGGCATGTGTATATTCTACAAACTCCTTTATTTAGAGTACGCAATAAACAGGAAACGATTTACTGCTATGACCTTAATGAAAAGGAGGCTGCCATTAAGAAGTTGGGAAACAAACCAGAAATCACCCGATTTAAGGGATTAGGGGAAATTTCACCAGATGAATTTTCTGGATTTATCGGACAGAATATCCGTCTAGACCCCGTTATTCTATCTCAGGAATCCAGCATTTATCAGATGTTGGAATACTTCATGGGAAAAAACTCTCCAGAAAGACAGGACTTTATTATTAATAACTTAAAAATCGAAGAAGTCGCATAATTCAAAGTAAGAACGGAGAGTGAGCGGGATGAAAAGTAGAATACTAGTTACCTATTAATTCTTCAATATAGGAAACAGAAACACTTACTCCTTCCGAAATTTCCTTTGATATATTTTATCTCCAGATTTCACCTGAATAAAATATATTCCAGGAGTAAAAGAAGTACATTGAATCTCGCCCTGATTTTGCTTGGGGTAATCTGTATAAACGATTTTACCAGTTACATCCATTACTTCTATTTTATCCACTTGAGCAAGAGATTGAATTTCCCAATAAATCTGATGCTTTACGGGAACTGGGTAAATCCAAAGTGGATTGGATTCTACCTCTTCTTCAGTCGCAATATTTCCATTTAAAGTGTAGAGCAAACAACCCCCTGGTAAATTTCCAGTAAACAACTCCGCCTTTCCATCCTGATTAATATCCTGCAAATACACTCTGATTTTTCCCCGAGTTTCCACGCCAGAAATTAGAGAATCTTGTAAAATGAATTGGGTACCTACAAGGGTATTAATTCCAGAATACTGATAAATAAATCCCTGTTCGGATCCTACCCATAACTGCCAGGTGGAATCTAGTGGATTCTTAAATACATGCGGCACAGAATACCCGGTACAGCATGCAGGGAGTACATCCACCTTTCCCCAGAAAGCATCATCAGCAATAGTTGCAAAAGAAAATCCATCAGTCCCACCCATATTTTTGAAATAAGAAAGAGTTCCATTTTCCTTACCCGAAATTAATTCAGGTAAATTATCCCCATCTAAATCTACTAATTGCGGAGTTGAAAATGCTCCGACATCTATACCATTATAATTCTGGGCAAACAATTGGAAGGAGGCGGTATTCCCAGGTCCTGCAGAATTTTTAAACACATGAATACGACCTTCCATATCTCCTAAAATAAGATCAACATCCCCATCATTATCGATATCAGCAGTAGTGGGAAATATCCCGGCAATCGTGTTTCCCAAGAGAGATGAAATTTGTAAATAGTCAGACTGAACGAGTGAAAATGAAGGCTGGGTGGCTGTACCGATATTTCGAAATAGAGTAAGGGTAGAGACATCCGGTGAATTATTATTTTTTCGTAAATAATTACCAATTAATAAATCATAAAGACCATCCGCATTTTCATCGAATAAGGTTACATTGGCTTCACTTCCTACATCTATCATTTCTTTATTTAGAAGGCTATCCGTTTTAAATTGAAATAAGGGCTGGGCATCGGTATTGGCATTTTCATAATACCAAACATTCGAAACATTGGCAGAGGCATTTTCCGGAAAAGGAGCAACGACTAAATCTCTTTTGGCATCATTATTAATATCCACAAAATAAGCTGCAGGAAACACCAGTACATCTGCAGAAAGGCTATTAGAAGGGTAAACAGTATCTTTAGCTGTCATCATGGCTTGTTGGGGAGTTCCGCCATTGGTTAGAAATACAAGGGTATTGTACGAGATATCTCCGATAGCAATTTCTTTGGTACCATTTCCATCGGCATCAAAGGCCAGAATAGTAGAACCGGAATGCAAGGTTTTAGGGCTACCCGTATTGCCTTTGCAGGAAATATTCAGCGTGACATTATTATTAAATTGATTCTCGGCAAAATGACCCCAACAATCCGTTTCCAATACAAAATCAAATGTATCACAGCGATTGTAATTTTCAATGGCATAATTACGATGCCACTCAACTGTGGTACTAATTCCCCCAAAGGTAAGAAAGTCTAAATCCGAATCACCGTCCACATCAATCAAAGCAGGAAGATCTGTTATGGTATAAGATAAATCAGTAAAAAATGGGTAACGGGTTTTAAGCGTGTTGGCAAACAGGGTAAATTGCAATGGTCCAGCAGTTGGAGAGGTATTCTGATAACATTTAATTCTTCCTGTTGAATTGCCTATAAATAAATCTTCCTTGCCATCACAATTAAAATCCTTACAGATAATCCAGGTGGCAGTCTCATTGGGAAATGCTGAAGCATAGGCTGGGGCATACACCCAATCTGCTACTCCTGGTGAACCTTGCTGCAGAAAAGGCAGAATTTTCTTTCCGGCTTTTTCATATACAATTAAATCTGGTATCCCATCAAAATTCAAGTCAATATTGGAGAAAACAGGGTTATTTAATCCTCCGGTCCAGGCTAAATCCAGTGTATCACCATTTAAAATTACTGGAGGTTGATAATACTGCCAGGTTTGAGCATTTAATCGAAATGAAATCCCAAATACAATTAGTAAGAACAAACCAATAGCATTCATTTTCTTTATTTCCATACAATCCTGTAAGATAATTTTAAAGCTTCAAAATTTGCTGAATTGGATATTAACCAAGAGGAATACCCCAAAAAGGGTATTAATCAATTCAGGCATGCGATTACTAAGAGAGGGAAGCGTTCACCATACTTACTGCAATTTAGGATAAAAACCAAAAAGAGCAAATGATCTAAGCATTTATTTTTCAGCTCAGCTTGGTGCAAGCTCAGCTTGGTGCAAGCGAAGCTTGGGGTAAACTCAGCTTGGTGCAAGCGAAGCAAATCACCTCACTTCACACAAATCCCATATGGATCTACGGAAAGCCAAATAGGGTAAGCATTCAGCTTTGTGCCATTTTGGGCTTGGAAACGATTCACATATCCGGATTTCCCCGAACAGGAACTACTGTGATGCGGGGCTGGTCCCCCATCCGAAATATTGCGATTAGCTACCCATAGGCTTCCATCCCGACCATCCAGCACCAATCCATGGGGCTGATATCCAGGATAAAAAAAACTCTGCTGCTGCAGGGTTTTCCAATTAATGACCAACACAGATCCCCTACCCTGTGCAGAAAAACTGAGGGAATCTTCCATACAACTCATCGCAAGCCAAGGATAATTTCCATTCAAAGAAATACTTAATTCTTGAGGATATAATCCGGTGGGAATGGTCCGAATTAGAGTTTCCGTATTCAGATCAATTACGCGTAATTCATTGGTTCGGCTGCAAGTCACGAATAAAAAATTAGCATCTGGAGAAAAAACCAATTCATGAGGATCTAAATCAGGACTGGTAGTGGGTATACCGGAATTGTCGAGGAGCAGGGAATTTTTCTTGACGGGATTCAATGGATCCGAAACATCCAATCGATAAATAAAATTACCATATTGGGGAGCGACCCATAATTCGGATAGCTTGGGATGATAGGCTTGTCCATGTGGATTGACTAAAAAGCCAGAACCCTGATAAGTTTGAACCAATTTATTTTGACGCAAATCCACGCAAGCAATTTTTCCATCCGGATTAAAATCTGCTGCAAAAGCATAGTTGTTATCGGAAGAAAAAACTATGGTATTCCATTGCCCGAAGCCTATTTCGATTTCTCCTAGTATTTCATTTGTTTCGGCATTAAAATACTGAATAAAGGGAGCTGCGAGAAAAACGATATATCCGATTTTTCCATCCGGACGAAGACGCACACTATGGGGAGATTCAATGGCTTCAGAAGTGCCGACTGTCAAACTACGAATAAGTAAACCTGTCTCTATATCGATGACAGAAAGCAGATCACAGCCCTGATTGACAACAAATATTTTTTTCTGGGTAGCGCTTCCGGAAAAGGCAATTTCTTGATTTTTGTTTGGGGCACCGGATAAAATCCAGTTGCGTAAAATTTCCACTTCAGTTCGAGACAGGGGCGCACGATTAGGAGGCATAGAGGGCGTTTGCATCTGGCCAAGATCGGGAAAGGTATTGACAAAATTGAGCAAAAAACTTTCGCCTGCAGCAAAGGGAACAACTGCGGCTCCAGTACGACTGCCTTTCATTAAAGCATCCCAGGAGCTAAGGTCTAATCCAGCAGCATTTACACTACTTTGAGCAGTATGGCAGCCTGGAGTAGCGCAATTGGTTTGGAGAATATTCGCCACTTCTTGGGGGAAATTTCCATCTGGAACAGGCCCCTTATCAAAACGACACGAACTAATTGAGAGCAAGCAAAATAAAATTCCAATAAACTTCATTCTGAAACTGGGAGGGTAACTGCAACTGATTCTTTTCTTTGAAAAATCTCAACAGGAATTCCTCCAAACACCACCGAAGGAGGAGTCCATTGAGCGTCCCAACCTGTGGAGTAGAGGTAATATTTTCCTTTGGCTAAATCCCGAAATTCAAATTTCCCCTGAGCATCAGCCTTTACACTATCCTGATAATTATCCGGCCGAGTTCCCGGAGATTCCAAGGAACCATAATGAATAAAAACGGAAGCAAAAGGAATTACCTGGTTATGATGTTGAACGCTTCCTTGAATTAGGGCTTTTCCATTTTTCCCTTCTTCCTTCTGACAGGCAGACAAGAAAAGGAGAAATGGAAAGGAAAGGATAAATAAATTTTTCATTTTTTCTTAGGAAAAACGGAACGATACATTTTACCAAAATACACTTTTACACCCAAAGTATAAACGGGACCAGAAAAGCGCCCCGAAATTGCCGAATTACTTTTGAGCATGAGTCGATAGCCCATCCCAGAATGCAATGCCAGCCAGGAGAAAATATAGAATTGTCCATAGAGGGAAGTTTCAATCAAAGAAATAGTGGATTTATAGAATTCATATCCTCCCGCCCGATAAGATGCATTGCCTATTCCTAGGTAGAAAGGCACACCAAATTCCCAACGCTTGGACTTATGAAAAGCATACTCCGTGTAGAGGGTAAAATAACTCATTCCAATATGGGTGAAGGCTGTATCTGGTGGAAGTCCCACACTATCTGGAGGAAAAATCAATATCCTCGGGATTGGTGTTGTAAGCCCCTGTAAACCTAAGCCAATTCGAAATCTACCATTAAAATCCAAGCCTGCCCTGAGCCCGAAAATATTGGCATTCTGCCCAACAATAAAGGTATTCCGGCTATCAAAGGAAAAGGAAAGTTTGGGTTTTTGTTCTAGATGTTTATTTATATCCCGAAACAATTGGGGCTGCGCTTGTACTTCCATCCAGGAAACACAAAGTATGAGCACCTGCACCCAAAAAATACCACGCAGAAATAACTTCATAAAGCAGTAACGAAATTACAAGATAAACAATCATAACAGAAGAAGTCAAGAATAATGCCCAAAGACTTCACTCTTTATCAAACGATTCTATGAATTTGCTTAGAATTGGGGCAATTCTTGAGTCTTTTTCGTAACTTTACATCAGCTTCTACGAATGAAAAAAATCAACATTGCCGTTGATGGGTATTCGTCTTGTGGGAAAAGTACTACCGCAAGATTATTGGCTCGAAGGCTGAAATATATTTTTATTGATTCAGGTGCCATGTACCGAGCAGTAACCTGGTATTTGATCCAACACAAAATTCCCTACGAAAACTTATCTAAAATCCTCCAAGCTCTTCCCAATATCGAGTTGGATTTCAGACCTACGCAGGACTCCGAAATTCCTTTGATCCATTTGAATGGAAATTGTGTGGAGCAGCAAATTCGAATGCCCGAAATTTCCGGATTGGTGAGTGAATATAGTACCGTGAAAGAAATCCGAAAACTCTTAGTCACGCAGCAACAATGGATGGGAAGAAATGGGGGGGTAGTAATGGATGGACGGGATATTGGCACTGTTGTTTTCCCCATGGCCGAGTTAAAAGTATTTCTTACTGCCGAGTTAGATATCCGCGTTATGCGCAGAGCATTGGAATTGGAAGAAAAAGGCACCCCATCAGCAGAAAATGAAATCCGGGAAAATTTATTACACAGGGATTTTGTTGATACTACTCGGAAAGAAAGTCCGTTGAGAAAAGCAGAAAATGCAGTGGAGATTGATACCTCTTATTTAGATATTGAAGAGCAAGTAGGAATCGTGTACAATCTAGCACAAAGCATCATTAGGGAAAATTCTCCCGAAGACTTAGTTAACTCATGAAAGTAGAAATAGATTCAAATTCAGGCTTTTGTTTTGGCGTAGTTTATGCTATTGAAATGGCAGAAGATTATCTCAATGAAACGGGTGCGCTTTTTTGCCTCGGTGACATCGTGCACAATGACAAGGAAGTGCAACGATTAGAGGCTAAAGGCTTAAAAATAATTGACCACGCAGATTTTAATGAGTTAAAAGATACCACCGTATTGATACGAGCTCATGGAGAGCCTCCAGAGACCTATAAAATCGCCTTGCAAAATAATATTGAATTAATTGATGCTTCCTGTCCTGTGGTATTAAAATTACAAAACAGAGTTCGCAATGCTTATGAGGAGGATGTTCAAATTGTCATTTACGGCAAACCGGGACATGCTGAAGTTAATGGATTAATAGGACAGACACATCAAGAAGCTATTATTGTCACCAAAGAAGAGGATATTGAGAAAATAGACTTTTCAAGACCCATTTCCCTATTTAGTCAAACAACTAAAAGTACAGAAGGATTTTACAAGATAAAAAGTCTGATTGAGTCTAGAAGTCAAGAGTTTAAAGCTAACGATACCATTTGTCGTCAAGTATCCAATAGAGATCCGCAACTTAGAATTTTTTCTACCCGATACGATGTGGTAATTTTTGTTTCCGGAAAGAAAAGCTCAAATGGGAAAGTATTGTATGAAGTATGTAAATCCATCAATCCCCAATCTTATTTCATTTCGGATGCTAACGAGATAGAACCCTTCTGGTTCGATAAATGTGAATCTGTAGGAATTTGCGGTGCTACTTCCACGCCTATGTGGCTCATGGAACAAGTGGCAGAAGCTATTCGAAACTTGACAAATGAAAAGGCAGTTTGATTAGTGGTTAGGGATTAGTGATTAGTGGTTAGTGGTTAGTGGTTAGTTTGTTGACCTTGACTAGGTCGAGTCTGGAGATGGCCAGAGTCTGTGGGTCTATTTAATTACCTATGTCAGGCTTGAGTGAGAATTCACAAAACTCATAAAAAGAAAAAGAAAAATCATTTCTACAATCTGCGTAGTAATTCTCCCTTACACAACCCTAATTCTATCTGCGAAAAAAAACCCAAACATTTCTGCAAAATCTGCGAAGCGAACCTCCCTTACACAACACCAGTTCTATCTGTGAAATCTGCGGAAAAACAACCCAAAACATTTCTGTAAAATCTGCGAAGCGAACCTCCCTTACACAACCCTAATTCTATCTGTGCAATCTGCGAAAAAAAACCCAAACATTTCTGCAAAATCTGCCAAGCGATCCTCCCTTACACAACACCAGTTCTATCTGTGCAATCTGCGGAAAAATAACCCCAAACATTTCTGCAAAATCTGCCAAGCAATCCTCCCATACACAACCCGAGTTCTATCTGTGCAATCTGCGGAAAAACAACCCCAAACATTTCTGCAAAATCTGCCAAGCGTTCCTCCCATACACAACTCTAGTTCTATCTGTGCAACCTGCGGAAAAACAAGCCTGCTTTGATTAGAATTATTCTGACAATACTTTCGCACAATACTTTTCCACTTTAGAACAACTCGACTAGACTTTTCTTAAATTTATCCGATGAAAATTTCTACTTTGAAGTATCACATTCCGCCATTCCTGGTATTATCATTTTTTATTGCGGAAACGCTTTTACTGACTATATTCAGGGCACGACTCGGATTCTTAGTTTCGCCTATAGTCCTAATGATTTCAGCATTGGGAATTTCAATAATCCCCTTGCTTTTTCCTAAACATTGGCATAGACCAGGCATTTCAGGAGAAAAGATGCCAAGAAAAAATTTGATTGGAATTTGGTTTGCCGGAGTTGCCTGCACTGCCGGGATGCTGCACTTCATCATTCAAGAATACCCCATCAATGCCAGTATATCGGATATTATTCCCACACTGGACTCGATTTATCTCAGCCGCTTTTTAAGTGCCAGCCCAGTATATGCAGAAGGTACTTGTGGAACCATTGCCTGTACCCCCAATTATTTACCCATGCAGTGGTTGCCCTTTTTAATTTCCAAGCTAATCGGCTTTGACCATCGGTGGACTGCCATGGGGATGCTTTGGATTGCCCTTGGTCTATTGATGAATTTATTGCGCAAATCCGGACTTTCTGGAGTCTTTGGCTTGATGAGAATTATTCTACCATTTGTCTTATTAATCGTCTGGCTTTTGTGGAATCCGGATACCTTTGGACACACCATAGAACCCTTAATCGCAGCCTGGTATTTGCTCTTGGGAATTGGCTTCTCCTATTCCAAACCTTGGATACGAGGAGGAGGATTGATTCTCACCTTACTTTCCAGATATTTACTAGCCTTTTGGCTACCCTTGTACATTATGATGTATAAGGGATTGTCAGAAGATAAATTTCGCAAAGCCGCACTTTTTGCATTTGCCGGCGTGCTGATTTTGTATGTAATTCCCTTTTTAATTGCCGATCCTTTTTCTTTTTGGCGTGGATTCGAATCCTACCCTATTGCTGCGTTAGGGGAATGGAAAGGTCAGGCTTGGCAAGCTGCTGGAGATCCGCCTTTTCAATTATTTCAGGGAATGGGCTTTGCCTCATACCTCTACACTTTTCACTCAGGAAGTTTAGAAGAAAAATTTATGATTGCAAGAATGTTAAATCTAGCTGGATCCGTTCTAGGGACAATTATTGCAGGCCTACTGGTCTATTATGTCGGGAAAAATGTTCCAGATGATTTAAAATTACTCGTCTCCTTTAAAATTTACTTAGCCTTCTTTTTCGCATTCTTGCTTGTACCCTATACCTACCTGCATCTGGTTCCCTCGTTTTTCTCTCTCCTTATCGTTTTGAGATATTATTACAGCAAACAAACAGCCTGAATGATTCGATTCAACATATAAAGGATTTTACTAGGTGGTTTTCTCTCCCACAAACTGATCTTCCTGAAAGCGGAATAAAACATTGAAGGTTGTTAAAGAGCCATATATCCGGGTGATGTATTGCTGGATGTTAACCTTGTCTTCATCGCTGAGTTTTGAGGCATTTACTCTTTGCTCTAGAGTTCTAAGACGATCCCGTACCATAACTATTTTATGGAAGAAGGTTTCAATGGGCACTTCTTTCGAAGCCAATGTTCTATCTCCTGGCTGAAGAATCATTTTGCCTCCAGTCCATCTTTGACCTAACAAAACAGGCTCAGTAATATCTGACCATTTCCGTAAGGTTTTAACCAACATTCTTTCGATATCCTCCAAGGTATTTCGGTCTTCATCCGGGTCCAAGCCTTCGATAATCCCCAAACCGGTAAAATCTTTGGAAATCTCCTTAACGCCGTAGGCCATGAAAGACACTCGATAAATCTCGCTGCTATAGTTGATAATTACCCCATCCCCAAATTCAGGGTGCGTAATTCTGGAACCAATTCCTAATTGTCTACTTGTCATATTTTATTTCAAATGATGGACAAAATTAATCCATTCAGGCAAAAATACGCCGAATCTTCCTATACTTAATCCTAGGTTAATATCTAAATCCGTAATTTACAGGTTAAAATAAACAAGGCAAGAGTGAGTAGCAGCTTCCGATTCGATAAAACAGAAATCTTTAAAGGTATAGTTGACTTTGGAGAATTTCTATTCACTCGGAACCTAATTGTAGTCACCCTACTATTGGGAACAACGATCGGCCTGCTCAAAGTAAATGCTCAAATTCCCACTTTCCAAAGTACTTTAACGGTCAGCACCCCAGTTTGTCCTGGAGCAAATTCGTTCGCCCCCGTAAATGGCCTCACATTGAGTTCATTGAGTAGAGGACCTGGTTTGGGCTGTATAAATCACTCTTTTCCGGTGGGAACTAATGCAGAAAGCTGGTCCACGGGAGCTACAGTAGTATTTTCAGATGAGGATTATTTTGAATTCACTGTATCGGGTGCGGGTTGTCCATTTCGCTTGGATTCCTTAAGATTATGGCTTCGAAAAAGTGCCAACAACCCCCCTCAAAGAGTAGCATTTTATTATTTACTGAATAATGGCGCTCCTCAAGCAATAGGTAGTGCGCTGGACATTTCGAGTTTTGGGAATAGTACAACCTTTTCCTTAACCATCCCTTTAACGAGCAGTCCTGCTCTAACTGCAACAGACCAAATTACGATTAGAATGTATGGATGGCAGGCGAGCTCCTCCACGGGCACTTTACGATGGGTGAGTCAGGCAGGAAATGAAACCATTGTCTTTGGAAGTTTCCCCTCCTTAAGTGCAGGAATGGTTAGCAGCAATCAGACTATTTGCCCCGGAAATTCAGGCAATCTCACCCTATCAGGCTTTAATGGCCTCATTCAAAGATGGGAATATGCCAACCCTCCCTATTCTGGTTGGAATGCAATAGGTAATACAAGCAGCACACAAGCCTATTCAGGCCTCACTCAAGATTCACGCTATAGAGCCTTAGTTTCCTGCGGAACGAATGTAGACACTTCCGCCTATGCAGAGTTGACTTGGGGATTGGCCTCTGCCGTATTAAGCGGAGACCACACCATCTGCACAGGACCTCCCGCAGATTTAACCGTTCAGTTAAATGGAATTCCCCCCTGGGATTTAACTTGGTCAGACGGAGTCAATTCTTTCACTCAAAACGGGATTAGCAACAGCCCCTGGATTATTAGCGTAAATCCTGTTCAATCCACTACCTATTCTTTAATTCAGGTGAATAATACTTGCGGTGCAGGAAGCCCATTGAGTGGAAATCCTCGGGTAGTAAAAGGGTACACGCATACGGCGAATTTAAGTGGCTCGCAAAACTTCTGTGGATCATCTGGATCAGGCCTACTGCAATTCAATTTTTCAGCATTCCCCCCCTGGAACATTCAATACAGTGATGGAACAACAGTGTATTCTGTTTCTGGAATATCGGCCTCCCCTGCTATCCTTCCTGTTACTGTAACTTCCAATACGACTTATACATTATTAAATTCCAATTCCGGAGTTTGCCCAGGTAATGTTTCTGGAATTGCCAAACTCAAATTAAACCCAATTCCCACAGCTCAAGTTTCTGGCCCACAAATAGTCTGCAGACCCAATGCCTTACAATTGAGTTTTAATCTGACGGGAAGTCCCCCTTGGAGTTTAACCTGGACAGATGGCTCCGTTCAATATTCCATGCAGGGAATATACACCTCTCCGATGGTCATGAATGTTGCCAATCCAGGAACAGGAGTTTATACCCTACTAACAGTTTCTGATTCTTTTTGTGTCGGATCTGGGGGCAGCTCGAGTACCATACTTGTTGCAGATCCACCAACTGCAGTATTAAGTGGGAATAGCACCATTTGTCAGGGGCAAACAGGACAAGCGAGTCTAAACTTAACAGGAGCACCTCCCTGGAGTATCAGTTGGTCGGATGGAATAAACAATCAAACGATTACGGGAATAAGTAATGCAAATTATATCCTAAGTGTGAGTCCACAAATTTCTTCTACCTATCAATTACAAGTAGTGAGTGACAATCAATGTGGAACGGGGACCGTAGGAGGAAATGCGGCTTTTACAGTTTTATATCCCGCTACGGCCAATCTTCGGGGAGATACCGCATTTTGTAAAGGAGGGGAAGGAATACTGTCAGTAGATTTCACAGGTGACAGTCCTTGGCAAATCACAATTTCGGAAAATGGACTTCCTCAGCAGGTTTCAGGAATTACTCAAAATCCTTGGACATTAAACAGTTCACCAATTGTGGACACAGAGTACATTTTGACACAAGCTGGAAATGCATGCGGAACCCAGAACATTCAGGACACCGTGCGCATTGGAGTATATGAGATACCCAACTGGACACTTTCAGGACCAGAATGGATTTGTGAGGGGGAGGAAGCTGAATTAACCTTGAATTTCTCTGGACCCGGACCTTGGACTTACTATTTTTCGAAAAATTCCCAATCAGATTCAATTCCTGGGATTACAGAATCTCCTTACAATTGGGTTTATTCAACAGAGGACAGCCTGATTGCCTTGGAGATTGGAGGAGTCCGAAATTCTAATTGCCAGAATACTCGAAAAGATTCTTTTAACATACCGGTTTATCCCAAGCCCTACCCTGCTTTTACCTGCAGGGATTCTAACTTATTTGTACTATTCAATCCAACATTAACAGAATTAGATAGTTTGAGGTGGGATTTGGGAGATGGCACAGAGCGGGTAGATTCATTTCCGGTGCATGAATACCAGAGTTCAGGCAAGTATATGGTCGGATTAACGATGTTTTTAGGGAAATGTACCAATCGGCTCGACTCTTTGATTGAAGTCAGAAAGCCTTTTATGGATTATGTGGTCGTGTATGAAAATCCCAGCGATGGAGATTTTGCTTTCTCGGTTAACTATTTAAATAGTGGGGATAAAGTGAATATTGCGCTCATTACGCGAGAAGGGGAGATTATTTTCGAAGAAAATGCGCAGGCTGAAGGGAACAGAGTCTGGCGAGAAGTGCGCCTAAAAGGGGAGATTTGTCCGGGGCTTTATATCCTGCGAGTTATCAATAAATTCGGCATTTTCAGGACTAAACTCATCATTGTAGGATAGACTAAATATTTTTTTCATCGTGAAATTTGTTAACTAAATGTTAATCCGATTTCCGGATTCGGTTTGTATTTTTTTCCGTATTTTGTGCTAAATTTAAATCCATATGAAATCATCTAAAAACCTACTAGGCTTTCTGCTTCTTTTGTCGCTGTTAGGTATTTCTCAAAAGAGTTTTGCTCAAATTTCTATCACAGCATTAGGAACCCCCTATACAGAAAACTTTAATTCTCTTGCCTCCTCTTCCACTTCTACTTCGGTTCCAACCAACTGGAACTTTCTGGAAGTTGGGACCAATGCCAACCTAATTTATACCGCAGGTACGGGCTCCGGTACTGCAGGGGACACCTATAGTTTTGGAGCATCAGGTAATCCAGAACGAGCCTGGGGAGGGTTAAATTCCGGAAGCATGGACACAGTCAACATAGGAGCTCAATACACCAACAATACTGGCTCTACCGTTACCAGTCTCACCATCACTTACACGGGGGAGCAATGGAGAAAAGCAAGTGGCCGCTTGATACCAGATACCTTATTTTTTAGCTATAGTACCAATGCAACTACTTTGGGCAATGGCACTTGGACTAATGTTAGCTCTTTAAACTTTTTGACGCCTTCTGCTAATTTTGGCTCTTTAGTCACAGCAGGTCTACTAGATGGAAATTTAACTGCCAATAGACAAACGATTTCCTTTACCGTGACAGGATTATCAATTGCCAATGGTCAAAGCATCTGGCTAAAGTGGTTTGATACCAACATTGCTGGTACAGATGATGGAATGGCAGTAGATGATGTAAGCATTGTCGCTTGTGCTGGAACTCCTACTTCCGACATTTCTTCTAATTCAACCATTTGCGTGGGGGCAAGTTCCACCTTATCTGTTACCTATACGGGAGGTCAACCTTGGTCTTTCACCTGGACCGATGGCACAACCCCGGTTAATGTTACCGGCATAACCAGTTCTCCTTATACATTCTCTGTAACGCCTTCCGCAAATACAACCTATACCATCAGTAATTCGAATGGACCTTGTGGCGCTGCATCTATTGGAACTTCTACTGCAAGCATATTGGTTGCTACGGTAGCTGGAACTGCCGCCCTATCTGGGAACCAAACTATTTGCACCTCTACCTCCACTAATCTAACCTACACAATGACTGGAGTTGCGCCCTGGGGGATTACCTATACGGATGGCACTACCCCGGTTACAGTTACAGGATTAACAAGCGCTCAGTATGTTTTAGGTATAACTCCCGCAGCATCTGTAACATACACAGTAACAAGTGGGACAGACAATTGCGGTCCAGTAACAATAAGTGGATCAGGTATTTCAGAAATTACCGTTGACCCTTCCAGCCCTCCAACTGCCACGCTAACTGGAAATAACTCCATTTGTATTGGAGCCTCCTCCACTCTGACAGTTTCCTTAACCAACGGGACCCCTTGGTCATTCTCTTATACAGATGGAACAACAGTTCAGAACATGACCGGCATTACCTCAAGTTCAACTCTACTTTCCATTACCCCAACCGCAACAACAACCTATTCACTCAATTCAGTTTCAAATGCGGTTTGCTCTGGTACAACCTCTGGTTCAGCGGAAGTGGTGGTAAGAGCTCTTCCAACAGTTAGCTTAAGTTCTGCTCAATCCATTTGTGCAGGTGCTACTTCTCAATTAAGTTTTGCTTTAACAGGAAGCAGCCCTTGGACAGTAACTTATACTAGTGGAACGGTTTCTACCACTCAAACCGGCATAACAGCCAACCCTTATTTGGTTACTGTAACACCAAACGCCTCTACCACCTATACAGCTACTCAGGTCGATGATGCATTTTGTTCACAAGCCGCTTCTAGCAGTTCTGTTATTACAGTAGCAACCCCTCCTTCTGCTTCCATCACAGGTAGCCAGTCCATTTGTACAGGCTCTGCAGTGCAATTATCAGTTGCATTGGTTGGTGTTGGCCCCTGGAATCTTTCCTATTCTGATGGAGCAAATACTACTACTGTTACAGGTTTAACTGCCTCACCCTATTTAATCAATTTGACCCCAGGATCAAATGTGAGTTATACAATTACTGGCATTTCTAATGAATGTATTGGAACGATAACCGGCAGTGCAGCCATACTAAATGTAAGTTCCCCTCCAAGTGCCACAATGTCTGGCAGTACCAGTATTTGTGCTGGAGATAGTACAATTTTGACCATTAACCTTCTCAGTAGCGTAACCCCTTATATTATTACCTATACGGATGGAGTAACCCCAACCACTATCGGAGGAATTACCTCAACTGTATATACTATCGTAGTTTCCCCATCCGTTTCTACCACTTACTCCTTGACCAACATTACAGATGTTGGTGTTTGTCCAGGAAATGTGTTAGGGAATGCCATTATTTCAGTTCTCCCAACTGCTTCGGCAACACTTTCAGGAGACCAGACAATATGTGCAGGCAGCACCGCTAATCTAAGTTTATCTTTGGGGGGATCTGCTCCTTGGGATGTGGTCTATTCAAATGGCACCAACAACATTACCCTGAATGGAATTACAGCAAATTCGTTCAGTATTTCGGTTACCCCAACAGCTTCTGCAACTTACTCACTGATTAGCGTAAGCGGTGGAAATTGCCCTGGAACAATTAATGGCTCTCCGGTTGTGGTTGTAAATTCAGTTCCCGCACCCGTAATTACTGGTACACAAACACTCAGTATTAGCGGTGTTTCAGGTACTGCCACCTACCAATGGCAAATGAATGGAACCCCAGTTTCCGGAGCTACCAATAATTCTTACAATCCAACAGTAAGTGGTACCTATAGCGTGGTTGTCACTCAAAATGGTTGTAGCGGAACTTCTAATGCCTTAACGGTAGTAATTACCAGTATAATGGATGAAAATCCGACAATTGAATTTAGTATTTTCCCAAACCCAAGCAAAGGAATATTCACTATTGAAGGGAATAGGGAAATACAAACAATAGAGGTGGTAGAAGTAAATGGAAAAATCATACAATCAACTGAAATACAATACAATAAAGATTCAGCTACTGTTTCTATGCCTTCCGTCGCTCCGGGTCTCTATTTTATCAAAATTCAGTCTGAAAAAGGACAAAAAGTGTATCCTGTCATGATTCAATAAGCAAAAATAGACTTTTAAAAAAATAGCATCGACATACAATCGGTGCTATTTTTTTTTATGGATATTGTTTTTGTTAAAAATCAACTAATCTGACAGAAATATCCTAAATTTGTTCATGAGTGACACTTTAAAAGCCATTGTAAACTTTTTCCCGCATTGGGTTAGGAGTGGAATCAAGTTGTGGAAAGTACAGCCAGTAGTGCCCTATTTTAGCTTTTCCGAATGTGGAGAAGATGCAATGGTACTTAGATATTTCAAAGATTTGAGTGGAATCCACCAGGGTACTTACATAGACATAGGAGCAAACTCTCCAGTTCAGGGTAATAATACGATGTCACTCTATTTAGAAGGGTGGACAGGTATTGTGGTTGAACCCAATCCAGCTATGATTGCGGGATATACAAGAATAAGACCCAATGATCGGGTAATGCAAAATGTGGTGTCCGCAGAGGATAATAAGTTATTAATCTTCTATGAAATGGAACCTAATCTGGTGAGTACACTCAATGCTGAGGTGGTGAAAACACACGAGAAAAAAGGGTACAAGTTAATTCGAGAAAGCGAAAAAGTATCCGTTTCATTGAATTCCATTTGTGCTTCCATTTCAGGGCGTGTACATTTTATTACAATTGATACAGAAGGTCACGAGTATGAAATTTTAAGTACCTTTGATTTTAATCTATACAAACCCATGATGTTTTGTATAGAAACGATTTTACAAGATGAACCCTATTTAACAAATCCAATAAATATTTTACTACAGAATGGATATATAATTTATGGAACAACAGGGAAGAATACTTTACTAATTTTAAATGAATAATAAGATTGAAGATTATGCTTTTGAGTGCAAAAAAAACCTTTCAAAGAAATATTTTGCTACAATTTCCACCTAAATAATAGAATTTACACCCCAAAAAAAATAGATTAAACCTTTTTTACAATTAACTGATTAATTTAACTGATTAATTAATTGTTATGCACGCATCCATCGCGGAATCTAAAAATACAGCCCAAAATAATATTCGAATTCAAAGCTGGATAACGATGATTGGGGTCATATTATTTGGAGTGAAAATTTCAGCTTGGCTGCTAACTGGCTCAAATTCCATTCTGACAGACGCACTTGAATCCTTAGTGAATATAACCGCAGGCGCATTTGGTTTATACAGCTTATACTTAGCTGCCCAACCCAGAGATGAAAATCACCCCTATGGACATGGCAAAATCGAATGGATATCAGCCTCTTTAGAGGGATCTATGGTACTGATTGCCGGAATATCTGTCACCCTTAAAGCGATTTATAATTTATTTTACCCGGTGGAATTGAATGAATTGAATACCGGTTTAATTTTAATTGGAATTGCGGGTTTAATAAATGGAATCATGGGCTACATTGTATTTCACAGGGGCAAAAAAGTTCATTCCGTTACCCTACAAGCCTCCGGTAGACATTTAATGAGTGATGGATGGTCCACACTCGGATTAATCACCGGATTAATACTGGTGATTGTGAGTGGGTACAATGGCCTAGATAATGGGGTAGCCATTCTCTTTGGTGGATATATTTGTTTTTCAGGCATTCGCATACTCCGAAAATCATTAGCAGGAATAATGGATGAAATGGACTACCCTCTATTGGAGAAGTTGGCAGTAGAACTGAACCACCTAAGGTCTCAGGATTTCATTGACATTCATAACTTACGCATTATTCAATATGGCTCACTCATTCATGTAGATTGCCATATAACCGTACCTTGGTTCCTAACCGTAGAGCAAGCTCATACTTTAGTTGCCGAAATAGAATCGAAAATAAAAATCCTAGATGGACGCCCAGTCGAATGGTTTATTCATGTGGATGGATGCCACACAGGTTCATGCAGAATCTGTGAACGCCCTAACTGCCTAGAACGCAAACAAGCATTTGAAAAACGATTAGAATGGAATACTGCTTCCATTTTACCGAATCAGAATCATGGTAGATATGAGGTTTTGCCTTAAATATTTTCATTTACGATTTTATAAATAAATTTATCTACTAAATATCTTTGGGTCTTATTCTGATATACAGAGAGTCTAATCGTATTATTTTCAAATCCAGTAACCTACTCCAACACCTCAATAGCAGCTTCCAAAATTGGATCTCGTCCAACTGCAAGATCGTCTTGACTTTGGGTAATCACCGAATCGACCGGAATACCAGGTTCTAGGTCTGGACCATTCCACATCCTACAGCGAGTGGAAGAAAATCGATAAGTCCAGCCATTGGGCAACTCTGCCAACCAAGGAAGCCCGCCACCACCGCCCGTGGTATCCCCGAATACCTGCACTTGAGGCAAAGACTTCATCATGGCAGTAAAAAATGTTGTAGCGCTATAACTGCTTCGATTGGTTAAAATCACCACCTGGCCCAAATACCTACTTCCCGATCCCGGTTCTAAATATTCTACCTGACCAGGGCTAAAATCAGCCCGACCTTTGCCTGTTTTATAAATCCATTCCAATACCGGGCGTTTTTGATCTGTAAAACTCTGAGCCAATGATTGAGCATTTCCTAAGCTCCCTCCCCCATTATTACGAACATCAATAATGATTCCTTTCGCCTGTTGAAATTTCTCCATAAGAGCTTGCAACTCTTTTGCGCTAAAACCAGAACTAAAAGAACCGTAATACATGTAGCCCACTTCCCCAAACCACCGATTGACAAATGGTCCAGTGATTTCATAATTATCTTTTAAATAATTTCTCTCTAAAATGCTATAATTAAAATTCTCTGGCCTGTCCAGATACCAATTCCAGTTGCGCGCCAAATCAAAAGGAGATTCTAAATTCACATGACCATCCCTTAAAATATAGAGCATATCATAAAGAGTTTTAAATAAGGCCCGCTCACTCATATCTGCATGAATTTTGGACTGATAGACGATTTTAACCGAATCCCAATTCACCGATTTCAACTCAAAATAACTGTATCGTTCATTCACTGTATTCCATAAGGATTCAAAACAATCCTGGGGAGAGGCGTTTGCCCTGGGTTGAATTAAGAATTGCTCACAGGAAACTAAGCAAACCGAAATGAAAAGAGCAATTAGTATTTTCATACTCAGAATTTAAATCCAGCCCCTAATAAAATACCTGACTCAGCAGCTCGAAAGCGTGTCCCCCCTTTACCAGGACTGGATATAAATGAATTCACAACTCCAAAACTTAAATAATTACCATTGGTCAAATAATACTTAAAATCCCAATTCCACTGAATGGATAGAAAACGAAGAAAACTTGCCAATTCCAAGCTTTTCATAAATCCGGGAAACTTTTTGGTTTCTGGATCTAAAAATCCTTTTGCCTGAAACGACCCATATTCCTGTTGTATTTTCATTCCAAGCAAAGGTATCTGACCAGCAAGAGATAATACCCAAGTATGCTTAAATAAATTAAAAGGATATTTTAATCCCATTCCGGCATTGATGCCTGCAAAACCTGTATAAACCGATGCATTATTATAAAAGTTAGAATGGGTTCTGGATAAATAATGAAATGAGGTCTCGATTCCGTAGAACCAAATCAACTCATGTGGCAAAAAGACTTGACGATAAAACCCAGCATTTGCCCCAAATCGGGAATAATAAATTTGAGCATTCACCAAAGGAGTACTAACTGGATTTTTCAGCATATAAAATCCAGTATTCCCAGAATATCGCTGATACAATTTATTTTTAAATTTCTCGTATCCAAATTGACCGTTTAATCCGATACCGGAATAGACCAAAGGACTCAACCTGTCTTCTTGAAGCCGAGAATAGGATGGACCTACTGCACCGTAAAAAAATCTCTTAGCAGGTATTTTTTCCGAAAAAAGATTCTGTCCCAAACTAAAGAATGGAAAAAGCAGAATTATAATCAATCCGGGAAACATACTTCAAAGATACAAGACGGATGGGAGAAGTTTTCATTCAGTGTTGAGTTTTTACCCTTCAGAGAATATTTCCGATACCGACTAGAATCAAGCCTGAACAATTCTTAATTTCGTAGCATGAACCGCCTGGAACTTTACAATACGCTTTCAAGAACGAAGGAAGAATTTATTCCCATACATCCACCCGCCGTAGGTATGTATGTGTGCGGACCTACGGTTTATGGGCATGCGCATTTAGGTCATGCCCGTTCTGCTTTGACTTTTGACCTGCTATTTCGCTACCTGAAGCACTTGGGCTACAAGGTTCGCTATGTACGGAATATCACAGATGTTGGACATTTAACTGACGAGGTCCAAGGGGAAGGAGAGGACAAACTGCAAAAGCAGGCAAAAGTGGAGCAATTGGAGCCTATGGAGGTTGCCCAACTATTTACCGACTCCTACCACAATGATATGGACGCGCTCAACATTTTGAGACCTTCCATAGAACCACGCGCAACTGGACATATACCGGAGCAAATTGCGATGATTCGTTCTATTTTAGAAAATGGATTTGCCTATGAATCGGGAGGCTCGGTTTATTTCAGTGTGCGTCAATACAATGAACAGTATCCTTATGGCATTCTTTCCAATCGCAAATTGGATGACATGATGGAAGGGTATCGAGACTTGGATGGTCAGCAGGAGAAAAAAGACAAATTAGATTTTGCCCTTTGGAAGAAAGCAGATCCCAGCCATCTGATGCAATGGGAATCCCCTTGGGGGAATGGCTTCCCAGGCTGGCATATTGAATGCTCGGCCATGAGCACAAAATATCTGGGCAAAGTATATGACATTCATGGAGGGGGCTTGGATTTGATGTTTCCGCATCATGAAGCCGAAGTAGCCCAAGCCAATGCTGCCCAACATCCTTGCACTTCAGATCATCGAAATGAAGCCAAGTATTGGTTGCATTGCAATATGATTACCATTGGTGGGCAAAAGATGGGAAAATCCCTGAACAACTCCATTTCCTTGAAGCAGTTTTTCAAAGGAGACCATTCTGCCTTAGACAAAGCCTATCCCCCAATGGCCATCCGTTTCTTCGTGTTGCAAGGGCATTATCGGTCTACTTTAGATTTCTCAACAGAAGGACTCACAGCAGCCTGGAAAGCCTGGAAAAAGCTATCCTTGGCTTATGAGGCTGCATTGAAGATCAGTGCGCAAGGCTCTGAAAAAATCACGAATCTACCTGAATTTTTACAAGAGGCAGAAGGCTTTGGGCAAAGATGTGAAGCTGCCATGTCAGATGATTTAAATTCAGCAAAGGTGGTAGCAGAAATGTTTGGCGTGCAGGGCGTTTTACAAAAAATGCACACCGAACCCTCTTTACTCCTTCAGGTTCCTGCTGCTTGGCTGAAAAACTTTACAGAAACCTATTGCTTGTGGTTTTCAGAAATTCTAGGACTTCTGCCTGAATCAGATTCTGGAGACGATAGAAAAGATAAAACCCTTTCCGGATTAGTGGAGATGATGATACAGCAAAGAACGGAAGCCAAGAAAGCAAAAGACTTTGAAAAATCAGATACCATTCGGAAAGAATTAGAAGCCTTGCATATTTATTTAAAAGACTCCCGAGAGGGGGTATCCTGGACTTATGAACCTGACCGTGAAGTATAAAATTTTAGTTTTAGGAATCCTCAGTGTACTGTGGTATTCCTGTGGGGAAGATAAACCGAAAGAACAAAAACAGCCGGAAAAGTCAACCCCTGCAATGGCTCAAGCTCCTGTATTCAATGAGGATTCTGCCTTTATATTTATTGAGAAACAGCTTGCATTTGGTCCTAGAGTTCCCAATTCAAGTGCGCATGAAAAATGTGCCCAATGGCTGAAAGAAAAATTTGAATCCTATGGGGCGAATACCAGCATCCAAACCTTCAAAGCCCTTCGACATGATGGGAAAAATTTGAATGGATCGAACATTATCGCATCCTGGGGAGCAGAAAAAAAGCAAAGAATCTTACTATCTGCTCACTGGGATAGCCGTCATGTTGCAGATGAAACTGAGCAATCGACGAAAGCTGTACCGGCAGCAAATGATGGAGCCAGTGGGGTTGCGGTGCTATTGGAAATTGCCCGAAACTTACAAGCCCAGCAGCCTGCTTTAGGTATTGACATTATTCTGTGGGATGCCGAAGATCAAGGAGTTGAGCAAGAAGAATCTTCCTGGTGCTTAGGAAGCAGACATTGGGCTGCCAACCTCCATATTCCCGGATACAAAGCTACCATGGGAATCAACCTAGATATGGTTGGAGGAGTGAATACCTGGTTTCCACAAGAGCAATCCTCAATTTATTATGCCGGCACAATCGTGAACACCATTTGGGAAACAGCAAATGCGATTGGGTATGGAGAATATTTTCCCTTTCATAGCCAGGGTCCTGTATTGGATGATCATTTATATGTGAATCGGATTGCCGGCATTCCGATGGTAGATATCATTGCCCGAGATATTAATGGAAAAGGCTTTTTTGAGCATTGGCACACCGAAGCCGATGATATTCAGCATATATCTAAACCAGTACTCAAAGCGGTGGGGCAGACAGTAAGTCAAGTGATTTACAATCAAAAATAAGTCCCTTGATTTTTATCGGGTGCTGCACCCTATAAATTAGGTGGAGGTAATATCTCCTTTCGCCAAGGGAATCGAACTGAATGAAAGGCAACCGATCGAACCGCAACCTTATTGGAATGTTGCAGAATCATTTCCTCAGCTTCTGCCATGTTAAAGACATCTTTCATCGTATTCACTGCCCCAGCCGGAACTTGCGCTTCCCACAATTGCTCCAATAATTCTGCTCTGGACCTTTTTTCAATAGCTTCCTTTAAAATGGGCTCTAAAATATCTCTATGAGCCACTCGGGAAGGATTATTCTGGAAACGCACATCCTCTTTGATATCAGACAACTCCAGTACCTTCAACAAATTATAAAATTGTTTATCATTGCCAACAGCCAATACAATCTGCCCTCCCTCCCGGCATTCATATAAGGTACCATAAGGAACGATATTCGGGTGAGCGGAACCCATTCTACCCGGAATATGGCCAGCCATTAAATAATTGGAAGCCTGATTCACAAGAGAAGCTATTCCTGATTGAATCAAGGATACTTGAATGTAATCTCCTTTGCCTGTTTTTTCTCTTTGGTACAAAGCGGTAAGTATTCCTTCCTTCAACTGGTGGGCAGCAAGTACATCCATCAAAGCAACCGGCATTTTTACCGGATTACCATTGGGCTCACCATTCATGTAGGTGAATCCAGATTCTGCCTGAACAATGGCATCATATCCCACCCGAGGGTTATCGGCCCCATATCCACTTATTTCTCCGTAAATCAATCTGGGATTCAAGGCAGAAAGTTGCTCCCAATTCATGCCTAATTTCAGCGCATCTCCTGGTTTATAACTGAGCAGAATAATATCTACTTCAGGAATTTTGTCATAGATAACTTTTCGATTTTCTGGCAAAGACAAATCCAAGAGCAGGGTTTCTTTTCCCCAATTCACTGCAGAGAAATAGGCAGGGGCAGAAACATGAGCATCTTCACTGGTCAACTTCCAGGAACGAGTAACATCGCCGGTTGGAGGAGATTCAATCTTCAATACCGAGGCGCCCAGCTCAGCGAAGAACATGCCAACCGAAGGCCCTGCCAATACCGAAGCTAATTCCAACACTTTAATTCCTTCAAATGGGAGTGAGTTCATACCTTAAAGCTAAAAACAAAACAAGTACAATCTGCAAATGGCGTGCAGCACGCCATTAACCTGCTAGAATAAAATCCTGACCCAACTTCCAATTCCGGGATTCTAAAAAATGCTGAATTTCTATTCTTGCCCCTACATTACCTACTAAGCTAATTAAAAACCTACCTTGGGGAGCACCTAATGATTCATAGTGTACCACTCCAGGTTTTAGCTTTTTTAAATCCACTTCAACACTGCCTGCGGTGGAGATGCCCAATTCCTCCAACAATTTCCTTTGTGTGCGGGCAATTTTCCCCTCGCCCCAATACCAGACGGATGAGATTCCTTTTTTAGCCAACCATTGAGCCAGATACTGGGCTTTCAGTTTTCGAAATGCCTCCGGGCTATAGCGCTCATGCGTTCTAGATAATCTACTGTCATGATCTCTCCAAAACAAAACGACCTCAGGCAATCGCTCCATCTGAATCCCAGCATCCAACCATCTTAACCATAATTCATAATCTTCCGGAAAGGGTCCATCCAGATAAGCACCCAACTGATTGACCAAACTCTTCCGAAACAGGACAGAGGGATGCGCGAAAGGAGAATCGATAAACCGATGATACTGGATTGCTTCAAATGTGTTCAATGAATTAATCCAATCCACATAGCGCTGGTAACCACGAGAATCAGGCATTTCAGAAAATAATTCCACCTGACCACTAACCAGCCCAAGAGTGGGATTGGAGACCATCGCCTTCAATTGGAGTTCTAATCTATCAATAGGCATGCGATCATCGGCATCCATTCGAGCAATGAAGGGATAACTGCAGAGATGCAGGCCTTCGTTCAAGGCAGCTACTATACCCTTTCCTTGAACCGAAACCACCTGAATTCGATTATCAATAAATTTATTTATTATTTCCCGAGAGTCATCATCCGAATGATCATCCATTAACCAAGCCTCCCATTCATTATAGGTTTGAGCCAGTAACGACTCTATACATTCCGATAACCAAGGAGCAGCATTTCGAAAGGGAATCAGTACAGATATCACGAGCTCAAATTACCGGGATACTTGTTGAAGCCAACTCAGGAGATTGGCTGATTTATGTATCGTTTCCTGATATTCAGCTTCTGCGTCGCTGTCGATCGTTACAGCTCCTCCAGCATGATAGGAGAAGATTTGTTTCGAATGATCGTACAATAGTGTTCGGATAACCACATTAAAGTCGAAATCTCCATTCGGGGCAATATACCCTAAGCTACCTGCAAAGAGGCCTCTTCCTTCAGGTTCCAGCGCTTCGATAATTTTCATAGCGCTCACCTTGGGTGCTCCTGTCATTGAACCAGGAGGGAAGGCATTTTTCAAGGCTTGTATCCTACTAATATCTAAACGAAGTTCGCCTGTAACAGTACTAATCAGGTGATACACCCAGGGAAATCTATGCAAGCCAAATAACTCTGGAACCCTCACGGAACCGGGCACACAGGATTTATTTAAATCATTACGAACCAAATCCACAATCATCACATTCTCTGCTTTGTCCTTCTCTGAATTTCGTAAAGACTCTTGTGAAGTAGCATCGGCTAATGTATCATTCGGAAATCTTTTGGCAGTGCCTTTTATGGGTTGAGAAATCAACATATTCCCTTGACAGGCCAGAAAACGCTCGGGTGATGCGGAAAAAACAAAAACATCTTGCCATTTTAAAAAAGCAGAAAACGGAACAGGAGAATTGGCAATCCAAGAGGAAAAAAGAAGCGCTGGATTTTGACAACTCCCTTCGAAATAAATACTCCTGCTTAAGTTTGCCTCATACACTTCTCCCTCCCGAATCAACTCCTTTAACTGATTCACCTTTTGCTTATACTCTTCCGGAGAAATTCCTGAATAGATAGCAGAAGATTGATGGATAAGTGGAGATGCTGAAATCTGAATTTGCTGCAATAAATCTTGTATTTGTGCTGGATCTTCTGCTTGAATTATAGCATAATCAGAACCTCTTTCCTGATAGACAACAACATCAGCCTCAAAGAAGAAACAATCAGGCAGGGTAATTCGAGCATTATTCAAATTAATCCCGATAGGCTCTGTTTGATTGAGAAATGAATACGAAAATCCTCCAAATCGAAATTGAGAAGAGGGAAGTGAACCTTCTACCTCCAAAGATTCTATACTCCCCCACCCTGCCAAAAACTCATATTGACCGTAGACATCCGATACATCCTGATTACTATCGAGCCAAACTAAATACGGAGCTTTCATTCCTGTAAGTAGGAATCTGTCTCGAAGATTTTCCGGAGGGGAATACCACCGGAGGGTTTTCATACTACCCGAACAGGTTCACGCCAAAAGGTTTGTGCCCGATCGGGTCCCACAGAAATACAGGAAATAGGCACCTGCACTTCAGCTTCGATGAAACTAATATAATCCAAAAATTCCTGAGGCAAATCTTCTTCTTTGCTCACCGCAGTAATATCTTGAGACCATCCTTTCAATGTTTTATAAATTGGTTTACCAATTCTGGATTGATCATATTGCCAGTCTTTACTGATGCCTTCTTCTGTTTCGTAACCGACGCAGACTTTAATCTCATCATATCCAGAAAGTACATCTGATTTCATAATGCACAGGCGGCTGACACCATTAAGCCAAATTGCATATCGAAGAGCGACTAAATCCAACCAACCACACCTTCTAGCTCGACCTGTAGTGGAGCCAAATTCGGCACCCGCTTGTCTTAATTTTTCTCCTTCATCCCCTAATAATTCCGTCGGGAAAGGTCCTCCTCCAACTCGGGTACAGTAGGCCTTAAACACCCCGTAAACGGTTCCTATTTGAGTAGGGGGTACTCCTAAACCTGTACAAGTGCCAGCTGAAATGGTATTAGAACTCGTAACAAAGGGATAAGAACCAAAATCAATATCCAATAGAGCACCCTGTGCACCTTCTGCCAAGATAGACTCTCCGTTCTGAATAGCGTCCCTTAAGAAGTGAACATTATCAACTAGGTTCAGCTGACGCATAAAATCTAAAGACTTGAAGAAGCGATCTTCAGATTCTTTTAGATCCTTGGTATACCCGAAAGCATTCAGTCGTTCTTTATGTCGGCTAACTAGATTATTGTACAACTCTTTGAAATTGGGATTCAGGATATCCCCTACCCGCAATCCTTGTCGAGCTACTTTATCCTGATAAGCAGGACTAATTCCTCTTAGGGTAGAACCTATTTTCTCATTTCCCAAGGCAATTTCATTTGCTTCATCCAATGCTTTTTGAGTTGGCAAAATCAAACTGGCTCGCAAGGAAAGATATAAATTTTTGCGTGCTTGAACACCCGCGGCTTCCAAGGCTTCAATCTCATGTTGGAGTTCAGCAGGATCCACTACTACCCCATTCCCAATCAAACAACGGGTTTGAGGGTGAAATATTCCAGAAGGAATTAAATGCAGAACAAATTTTCTGCCTTCAAAACCTATGGTATGCCCAGCATTCGGACCTCCCTGAAACCGAGCCACTACTTGGTAGGAAGGTGTCAGTACATCTACCAACTTACCCTTTCCTTCATCTCCCCATTGTAATCCCAGCAATACATCAACTGCCATTTTTTCTATATTATGAGTTCAACTATTTATCCTTTAATAATTCAGCTGCTTCTTCAACTGTGGGCGCAAACCGAAAGATGGTGTGGAGTTTGGTAATCGTAAATAAATTACTCACTCCTTGGTTGATTCCCGTTATTACGACATCTCCACCTTGAGTTCTAGCACGAGTCAACATTCGAATAAAAATGCCTAGACCACTTGAGTTGACATGGCGCAAAGTACTCAAATCTAAAATCACATTCGGTGTACCCTCCGCAACAGCTTGCTCAAATTGTTGAAACAATTGTGCGCCTTCCTGATCAGCTAACAAACTTCCGCTTAATGAAAACACAATGGTTTTCTTATCAAATTTATTACTTGCAATTTCCATAATATCAGGCCTGATTGTTTTTTAAATTTTCACAACTTGGATTTTTGCAATTGCCATATAAAACAAGAGAATGATGTTTTATCTCAAAATTCAAAATGTTCCCAATCATTTCCTGTATCTCCATCACCCTAGGGTCGCAAAACTCCATTACCTTATTACAATCAATACAAATCAAATGATCATGCTGACGAAACCCGTAAGATTTCTCAAACAAACTTTGGTTGGACCCAAATTGATGCCGGGTAACTAAATCACATTCTATCAGCAAATCCAAGGTATTATAGACCGTTGCTTTACTCACACGATAATTTTTGTTCTTCATGTGAATATAAAGTGTTTCCGCATCGAAGTGATCATTTCGACTGTAAATCTCTTCTAAAATGGCGAAGCGTTCCGGAGTTTTTCTTTGTCCCCGTTTATCTAAATAAGCAGAAAAAATCTTCTTGATTTCTTCTACTTTATCTTCCACGCGATTCTTTAAGTTTTGAGGCATGATGACAATTACCCTTAAAATTACAAGAAATAACAAACGAATTATCCACCACATGGCACTTAATCGCAATATTGCAACATAGGTTATCATATGGGCGTTTCAAAACGAATTTATTTTCGGAAAAATAAAATGACATCACCCTGATAATGAAAGCAATGGGGGCATCTTGCGCGCGTGCCAATTATGGAAAATCTACTTAAGGTCAATTCCTGCATCTGTGGAGATTTAGTCATTGAACTCCCTTTTTCGCAAGCAACCATCTCTCAGCACCTCAAAGACCTAAATATGGCCAATTTGACTAATAGAAACTAATGAAGGCAATTCAATCTGCTATTATCTTCAACGCAAAATCATTCAAAAAATCAAAAGCATTTCTCCGAAATCTGCGAAAAAATAAACTCTTCCCAAACCTCTTGTTGTTAATCTTTATTCCCACCAATCATGAAACATTCAGAATTAAAAAAAACCTAGAATCTGTGGATTCTCTGCACTTCGTTCTTCCTTCTGGGGAGGCAATCCCTGCGCACTTCCCTTGCACGGAAGCGAGACTGACCTCCGAGCATTTTATTGATTGTGGCGGTATCTGCAGGAAAGTATCACCCGAACTCGTTATCGGGTGCTGCACCCCAGGAAGGGGCTGCTGTTAACTTAAAAGCCTTTACCTGAACATGCTCTAAAAGACAATGCTACGGTCAATCTTAATCCCCCTTAGTAGCATTTTCCATCACTTTAAAATTACATTTAATTGATATTCATGTATTTAATTAATTATAAAGGCAAGAGTATAAAGATAATTTAATTGCCCTACCATTGAAAAGGCATACTGAAAATTGACACTATTTTTAAAAAATAAAAACCAACTGTCTGCTCCCCCAAAAATAGTACTGTTTTAAAATAGACAAAAAAGTCTAATTTTAACCAGTTAATATGAAAAAAAGTAAGTTCAGTCCCAATCAGATTGCCCAGATTCTCAAGGAGTTCGAAGAAGG
>JBEIHC010000018.1:0-32035 GCA_040381555.1 Bacteroidia bacterium | reverse complement strand
TTTGGCAGTAATGTCCTGCATCTTTTTCGTAGTGTTAGCTTTAATTACCACAGATTTACCTGTCATGTGATTTTGAATCTGACCATCAACTATCTTTTTGGCCTCATCTAAAAATCTTCTTATCGATATTCCAGCCTTGATCTCGATATGTTTTGAGATAGTTAATGCCATAAAGCATATCAAGATATGCAGCCTGATTGGTTGCTCCTTATAATGGAAAATAGGTCTTGTTTGTAAGTCGCTTTTTGATACCCTAAAGGCCTGCTCTATTTTGTAGAGTTCATGATAACGCTCAATGATGGTTTTGTTGTCAACTTTTTGCTCATCCAAATTAGTGTAATAACCCTTTATACCTAGTAGTTTCTTCGTTTTATCGATAAGTTCCTCATTGATCTCCAACTTCTGTTTGCTAGCCTTTGTAAACTTTATCTTTTTGGCCTTAGAGGGGGATTCTATTGCCTGCTTTGCTTTTTCGATTTGTTTGTTCATTTCGTACAAATCTTTACGATATCGTACAGAAGAATAACCACAGATGAGATAACCTAATTCCGTTTTGATTCTTATGTTTTTGCCGTCTTGTCTGTCAATCTTTTTATCGATGACACTTAATAACTCTTCGGAAAGATTACCCATTCTTGCGCCAACGATATAGCTAATATTGCTTTGAGTTAATTGTGATATATTTTCCGAACTGATCATAGCTGCATCAGCAACCACAGTAAATTCCTTTACCCTATTTCTTTGGACAAAATCTTTGATTACTGGTATAATGGTATGCCCCTCAAAAGTATTGCCCCGGAATATTTCATAGGCAATAGGAAAGCCTTCTTTAGTAACCATCAAGGCTATCAAGACCTGTGGCTGTTGGGATTTATTTTCCTTCGAAAACCCATTCTTTCTCAACTCATCTTCCTCAAAGGTCTCAAAGTAAAGAGTTGTTACATCGTAAAAAACTATATCGAAATTGAACGAATATTGTCTTTGGGCAAAAGCAACGACCTTGTTCTCTACAGATTCTTTTAGTTCAATGCATTGGGGGGCTATACGATAATAACTTTTTCGACTATGCTTGAGGCCAAAGAACTGCTCCATCAATTCTAAGGAACGGAGTTTAGATGCAGGTTCAAATATTCTGATACAAACCAGGTCATTTAATAAGGGAGGTAAATCACCAAACATCAGCATATCCTGAATAAGCTTAATCTGCTGATAGAAATAATGGTATTGAATGCCAATAAAAGTGCAGTGATTGAGGTGAAGTAATTTGTTCGGGTTTTCATCCGGAAAAATTGACAACTGTTTGGAATAGTCTTTTATCCATTCTTGTGCCGAAAGCATCAGCACCTCAAGTTCAGAATCGCTATGAGCTGAACCGACATGATGAAGAACTAGCCGTTTATTGTTCTGATACCTGATTACTTGCACCGCCCTAGCTTTTGAGGCGGTCTTAACTACCCTAATTTTCATTCCTAAACACCCCTTAGTGCGGTAAATTTACAAAAATAAAAATTCAATATTCTGATATACAGATAATTACGACCGCACTAAAATTTAAGGGGACAAGTCAGGAGGCTTTTCTCAACAAGATGCGGATATCTGGTTTGTAAAAGCTGCACAAAATGGGCATCCGGAGGCGCAGGAGTATTTGAAAAACAGGGGAGTGAGGTGGTGAAAAACTAGGGGGTAGTTGTTAGGGGTTAGGGGTTGAAATATTGGGAGGTTTTAGGGTGTTCTGTTAGGGGCTTTTAGTCTGAATAATTGAATGGGGTAGATGAGGGTAATAACATTGCTTACTCCATGTCAAAATGCAGGGACGAAACAAATTAACTTATTTCCTAACAACTAGCTTTTTTGATTGACACTTGCCATCTGAATAAATTCGAACCCAATAAATTCCTGCAGTTAAGTTGGGCAATTGAACTTGTGAGTCCGTTTGTGTTTTTAGAAGTACCTCCCCGTTCGTATTAATTATTTCAACCTCTGATTCCTTCATCTTATTTATGGAAAGGGTAATTCTTTTGTCTTGTTCAGAAACGGGATTAGGAAAAATTGAGAATATTTCATCCTCACTTGCATCATTCAATTCGGATAATGGAAGTGATTCCGGATAGATAATGACAAAAGCATCTGTACCTGTAGCAGTATTATAGATGTCATATCGGGACCCTGTAATTAACCAGGTTTTTGTTGAGAAACTGCTACGGGGCTGAGTTACTTGATGAACTTCGTAATAAGCAGTTTCTCCTACTTCTATTGAAGAAACAATATTTCCACTTGTATCTGTTTTGCATACCGGAATAGAATTTCGACCATACCCCTGACTTTGGGGGACGAAAATACGATAGGCAGGAGTCCACGAGAGTAACAATTCTGTCTGTTCGTAATTGAAACTGGTTCCACCCGGAAGGTCATTTTGATTTACTGTCCCTAGGCAATTTAAGACAATGGGGAGAGAATCTGTCTTTCCTTGAATAAGCACGATATCTCTGGGCCTGAGTCCTGATGGGGCATCTAAGCAAAATTGTTTCGCCCCTGTACAATACCAAAGAGAATCTCCTTTCCAGTTCAGGTTTTTGGGCTCATACACACCATTGGGTAAAGCTTGAGAATAGAGTGCCTGAAAGTTTTGGTCTAAATAAACAGCAGAACTAAGGGCATTGGGCTCATATTCCGATATCAAGGCGAGCCATTGACCGGAAGGTGAAGGCTGAAGGCTGCATAAGACCTGAAGTCCTGGTCCTCCGAACGCGTATCTTTGATTGGCGCTTAAAATAATGGCATCGGTAGTAGCTATATCTGTACCGTAGAGAATTGCTTGGCCATTGACAGGATTCAAGTACATGCCTTTAAGTTGAATATGGTCTGTGCTATCCCCATAGTATTGCATTTGAAGAAAGGCCGGACTTTCAGGCTGATATAAGCTTAAGGTAATTACAGCCGCTCGAGTACGATAGGTGGACAAATCAGTAATTTCAGCAGCAATAGTAGCTACGCTATTTCCGCCTATTTCAATCTGTTTAAATTGAATGCTTTGCCCTTCAATTTCATAAAAAAATTGCGACACCAAACTTCCATCATGATTTATTACTGCAAGCCAACCATTTAATTCTTTACTGATGAGATTACCATTTGTGCCGGCGAGTACCACCTTAGAAAAAGGCAATGTTGAGGCCGTGTGCGCTATTTGATCCTCCGGTAAGCGAAGGTCACAATATCCTTGCGCACACAGCTTAATTAGAAAAAGAGGAAGAACAAAATTTATAAGCCAGAATAGGAATTTCATGGAAACAAAATTGCAATTTTTATGAATGGGAAATGTATTTTTTGGGTAGCAAAACAGTTGCCCTATCATCTGAGTTAGAAGGTCGGATGGTTAAAATATAAATTATTGATTCATGTTTTGAATTAAGGACATAAAATTGTTAGGACAGAAAAACAACTTAGCCCCCCTCTTAACTAAAATAATTTGGGCTTCCTGAGAAAGTATAAATCCTTCCTATTGCTTAATTACAGGCATATCTGAGTTGTTTAAATGCAAGAGGTTAATGCCTAATCCAATAAAAAGCATGCAATAATTTGAATGCCAATTTTAAAAAATCTCTAGAATATCGTTTAGGGTAAACTTCAGTGTAGGGTAAACTCCAGTTTAGGGTAAACTTCGGTTTAGGGTAAACCCTTTTTGTGTCACTAATTATAGCGAAGTCTTGCTCCGTAGGTTATACAGATTCTTCTATCTTATTCCGATTTATATTGCCAAACCAATATCTTTACCAAACTAAAGATTGGCATACCGAATCAACATTGATTCCCCAATCAAGGAGTCTTACTTTTTAGGGGGTAATAATTGATACAGTTCACTCAGCTTAGGGGTGAGGATAATTTCCGTACGGCGATTTTTTGCTTTTTCTTCCACAGTTGAATTATCGGCAACCGGCATGTATTCCCCTTTTCCGGATGCAGTAATTCTTTTTGAATCTACTTTTTCTTTTTCTGTTAGATATCGCACTACTTCGGTGGAACGCATAACGCTGAGATCCCAATTATCTTTCAAAGAACCCAGATTGGTAACGGGAACATTGTCGGTATGGCCTTCTACCAAGATACTCAAGTCCGTTTGTTGATTGAGTACCTTTGCTAATTCTTTTAAGGCTCCTTTTCCGCGGCTATCCAATTGGGTACTTCCACTGGAGAACATGAGTTTATTGCTGAGGGAAACATACACTTTCCCATTGCGCACTTCTACAGATAGCCCTGCGTCTTTGAATCCGAACAGAGCATCTTCTATAGATTTGCGAATGGCTTGCATTACAGAATCCTGTGCTTGCATTTGAGATTCAATCTCTTTTAGTCTTCTTTCTCTTTGGGCTAGGTCACCTTCCATTAATTCGAGCTTATTAATCAAGGCGCGAATTTCTGTGGTACTTTGATTTTTTAACTGCTGATAGTTCTGATCTAATCGGGAGAATTCATCACTTAACTGAGTGTTTTGTTCTCTCAGTTTACTCACCTGACTCTTGAGTCTTTTTATTTCCTCAGCTTGAGTTTCATTTTCCATAGAAAGAGACCCAATCACATCCTGCAATGAGTCGGCAGATATTTTCAAGCTGTCTAATTCTTGTTTGAGTTGAGCGTTTTCTTTTTTACTTTCCTCCAACAAGCTTTGGGTATGGGTTCGCTGTGCCTCTAACTGATTATATTTCTTCTTACTGACAATGCAGGAGGGCAATGCCAATAGCAACAATAAATAGCTTAACAATTTAACTCGTTTCATATTGGGATGATGATGGGTAAAATTAAGGCTTGGTGCTCATTCTGTCATTATAGCTTATACCCTGATTTTTCCACAAATGAATGAACCAATCTTTATTTGACTAAGAAAATATACTCTATGCAGAGTTTATAAAAACATCAATCCCTCAAACTTCTGTTTTGAGGACAGCCTCCTTTATTGGAAGGGATATTCTCATCGTAAAACTTTTCCTAATCCTATTCCTTCCAAGCAAGTTCTTTATTCTTTCTTTTCAGACAGCTGTAGGTATAATTTACTCAATTGGTCCTTACATAAAACAAGTTCCGCCCGATTAATTGCACCAGCTTCATTCTTCTGTTGAATCTCATTCAGTAATGAATCTCGCTCCGATCTCAGATGAGATAATTGCAAAGACAGTTGTTGATTTTGGGTTTGAATGATTTTTATTTGTTGAACAGACTCGTTCAAAGCGGCGAGAGTTGAATCATCGTTAGATTTACTCACCCGACAAGAAGGCAAGAGGGATGCTGCGAGGAGCAGGACTGCAATTTTTATTCTCATACTAAAATGAATCCTTCATTTTTACAAGTTACTCTATGTTCATTTCCTGCCAGAATCTTCTGGTTTCGGTTGCTGTGACCAAAAGATATTTTCCAGGCCTTAGGCTTTTATTAAGTTTGATTAGATTTTGCGCGTCGGCATAGACGAAATTATCGAAAAGGTTCAAGCTTACCTGCATGGATTCATTGAGGATGCGCATATGAATCCGTTGAGAGTATGCCGAGTAAAAACGGATGGTCAAATTTTCGCCTTGGGGTTGAATTATCTCCGCGGTAAATTCATTTCTCACAGATTGTGCCTTCACCTCTTCTACTCGCGAGTATTGTGTCACTCCGTTCGGGTCAGTATGTTTGAGGCGATAATAATAAATTTTATTTTCCAGAACACCCGGATCGGAAAATCGATATTGAATAAAATCACGACTATTACCTTTTGCTTCTACTGTTCCAATTGGCAAAAACATTTTTCTATCCAGACTCCTTTCTACTTCAAAACTTTTGCTGTTTTCCTCTGAAATAGTGCTCCAATACAAGAGGATGAGTCCATCATTGTATCGAGCAGAAATATCGCCGAATTGCAAGCTAGGATTAGAAAGAGATTTCCTGGCAGAAATAAGCCTCCATTCTCCTTTAGTCTGTTCAAATGCTATTGCCGGGTCATCCCCAATTGGATACCAGTCCCACACCTTGCTACCTGATGCTGGCACAGAAATTTTCACAAACTCATTATTACTAAATGTATGAAAAACAAAATCAGGCAAGAAAGGAGGATTCTTGAGCTGACTGTAATAAAATGCATCTAGCACTCGCATACTTGGCTCGTATAAAACAACAAAATTACCTCCAACTTTCAGCGAATATTGCCGAGTAACAAAGCCCTGAGTGGATTTGAGTTCCAGTATATTTCGACTAGCCCCCTCCTTCACTTTCATAATCGTTAAACTTTGCCCAGGATTGAGGGAGGTTCCTTGGGGAATACGGACGAAATAATCGCGGGTAATGAGGATATGATCGGAGAGGTCTGCCAGTTTGAAGCCTGTATTGACCAATTCTATTCTATGCTCATTATCAGACATAAAAGCTCCGGGTGCATATTTTTTAATCTGAACCTGCGCATAGGCAGGAACCGCAAGCAAGAATACTAAGGACAGGAGGCCTTTCATTGGAATACGAATTTAGATAAAATTGTCCTGTGTTGAGGGATAATTCCGTAATCTATACGAATGAATGGGTTGTTTTCGTTCAGAAGCACAATCAGATCAGAAATTTGTAATCTTACAAAAAACGGTTTCTACTCTTTTTAAGCCTGACAGGAAAGATTTAATTCCCGATGATAAAAGTGCTGAATCCCACTACAGGCTGTATCTTTGAAGTAAATTCTGAACTATTTATGAGAAAATTTCTTTGGTATTTTTTGCTTAGCACCCTTAGTATTGTGGGTCATTCTTACGCTCAGCGAGTAGGATTTATTGATTCCAAGGTAGTTTTAGCCAAGCTTCCGGAATTCCAGACAGCAGAACGAGAAATGGATCAGGTAAGGGAGGGCTGGCAGAAAGAGATTGCTGAAAAGCGAAAAAAAATCGAGCAATTGCAAACCGATTATCGGGCAGAGGAAGTCTTGCTTCCGGAGGATATGAAGGCACAAAGGCTTTTAACTATAAAAGAGGAAGAGCAGGCATTGGCTGATTTTCAACAGAAAAAATTCGGATACGAAGGGGAGCATTTTAAAACTCGTAGGGACAAGATCAAACCCATTCAAGACAAATTATTTGAGGCCATTCAAATGGTAGCAAAAGAGAAAAAGGTTGATATTGTGATAGATAAAGCCAGCAATGCCAGCTTATTATATGCAAATCCGACCTATGACCTAAGCAATGCTGTATTAGACAAAATGAACTCAGGAAATGCCCCAGCTGCTCCAAAGAAGTAAAGGAATATTACTGGGGCTTATACTTATATCAGCATTGAACAGCTCTTCAGCTCAAAAAGTGGGCTATGTAAATTCCGAAATATTGCTTTGGTATATGCCAGGATATCTAGGAATCAATGATACCCTATCAGTCATGCAAGCAAAGTTTCAGGAGAAGTTGGAAGTAAAGCAACGATATGCCCAAAGTCTATTGGAGGAATATTATACCGGGAGGAGCGTTATGAGAGCAGAACAGATTCAAAAAATGGAAGAACAATTGGCTGGCTTAAATACCGAAATCGAGAAAATGGTCAGAGATTCTGAAAGTCTGTTGGAATGGAATCGTCGCAGGCTTCAATTTCCGTATTTTAAAAAAATAGACTCTGTTGCAGGCTTGATTTCCAGAGACATGGAATATCGTTACATCTTGAATTATGCAAATTCTACGACTGCACCCAATATATTATTTGGACCTGAAGAGCACAATCTGATGCCTGCATTTGCGCGCAGACTAGGCTTTGTTTTGCCTGACAACTATTTAGAAGCCTATCAAATGAGTCAGAAAGCTCAACCTTGATTCCGCCCGAATATTTGACATATTTCCTTATCTTTGCCGTATATACAAAAACCAGAAATTTATTTTAATGAAATCAACCTTTTTAGTTCTCGCTTTTCTTTGTTTCGGTCTGTTGCTGAAGGCTCAGTCTTTCAAAATTGGCTATACCGACATAGAGTATGTATTAACCCAGATGCCAGAGTACAAAACAGCTTCTACGGATATTGAGTTATTTCAGAAAAAACTGGAAGAAAGATTCCGGATTAAAAACGATTATGCTCAAAGCAAACTGCAAGAATACTATGACATGGAGCGTACTTTGACCATGGACCAGAAAAAAGCCAAAGAGGAAGAACTGATGAAGCTCGATGAAGAATTAAAGCAATTTGAGAAAGATGCTCAGGGCGAAATGCAGATTAAGCAGGATGGACTACTTGCGCCTATCCGCGAAAAAGTAATAAATGCCGTTGAGCAAGTTGCGACAGATAAAGGCTATACCTATATCTTAAACAAATCCGGTGGAATGCTCAATGTATTGTATGGACCGAAGGAAGATGATGTCACTGAATTATTGGCTGCTAAGTTGGGAATAACGCTTCAACCACGCACCAATACAACAGCTCCGGCTCCCGGCACTGGAAATAAGTAATTAGCATGCAACAACTTCCCATCGGAGTATTCGACTCTGGAATTGGAGGTCTAACAATCGTCCGGGCACTCAATCAGGCTCTGCCTCATGAGCATATCCTTTATTACGGAGATACTGCTCATTTACCCTATGGAGATAAATCGCCGGAATTACTTCGGGGATATGTTTCGGAAATATGTGATTTCCTCATGAGAGCGGGCGTAAAAGCCATCGTCATAGCCTGTAACACTGCCTCTGCTGTAACATTAGAGGTTGTACTGGCAAAGGCAGCTCAAGCCCAAATACCTGTTTTTGATGTAATTCGACCTGCAGCCCGATATGCGTTGCAGGTTTCCCCCATGAAAAGAATTGGCGTCATTGGCACCAAAACCACTATACAATCTCATGTCTACCTGCGTACTTTGCTCGAGCTAGCTCCAGATGCACTGGTCATTGAAAAAGCCACGCCTCTTTTGGTGCCTATGATTGAAGAAGGTTGGGTGAATAGTCAAATCAGTCTGGATATCGTAGACGCCTACATGTCTGATACCGGATTTGCACATTTAGATTCTTTGATCTTAGGATGCACCCACTACCCCCTGATTAAAGAAGAAATTCAAGGGTATTTTAATAAAAGTAGGCCGCGGCCAGTAGAAGTGGTCGATTCCTCCGTTGCTGTTGCGGAAGAAGTCAAAAATAATTTAGACGCATTGGGCCTGCTCAATCCTTCCAAAATAACTCCTCAACACCGCTTCGTTGTATCAGATTTAACGCCCAATTTCCAATCTACTGCAGCCCAGTTTTTAGGGAGAGAAGTCGAATTAGAGGTCGTTTAGATAAAATTCAAAATCGACACTTTCGACCTTACCCACAATTACCTACTCTTTGTGTTTTACATTTTACCTAAGAAATAAAATCTTATTGGGTAAAATTCACTTAAAGGCAGGATATTCCGAAGAAAGGCATACTGCCGGTTCAAATAAAACTTCATGGACGAAATTAATTCTTGTGAAAATTAAGCCAATGTATGATTCGAACATTTACAATAAGAAAGAAGTATCATTCATTCAGTAGCAGATAAAGCTTATTTCCTAGATTAGGGTTATTTTCTCTAGGCAAAACAATAACAATTACCCAACTATTAACACATAACATCAGCACTTACCCTGTTCTCTCCCGCTCTCCACTTTCCCCGGATTTTGACTATTTTTACACTCATTTTGTACACGCAAAGCCTGTATGCTCAATTTAATTTCTAAACTTTTCGGATCCAAAAAAGATAAGGATGTCCGGGAAATGCAACCATTGGTTCGTCAAATCAATGAATTTTACGCCTCCTACCGTAATTTCTCTGATGATGAACTGAGAGGAAAAACAAGCGAATTCAGAAATCGCATCCAGGATTACCTCAAAGATATTACGGCAGAAATGGAGGAAATCCAAGGACAAATTGCCCAATTAGAGAACTCTGAAGAAACCGATGAAAAAGAAAGATTATTTGAGCAAGCTGATAAACTCAAGAAGTCTAGAAACAAAAGCCTAGAAGAGATTTTGTTGGAAATTCTGCCGGAGGCATTTGCCGTGGTAAAAGAAACCGCCAGAAGATGGACAGAACAAAAACAACTTAAAGTAAGAGCTACCCAACTGGATAGAGACCTAGCTGTTACCAACTCCAATATCACTATCGAAGGCGAATATGCGATTTGGTCCAATACCTGGATAGCTGCCGGAGCGGAAATTGAGTGGAGTATGATTCACTATGATGTTCAGCTGATTGGGGGTATCGTACTGCATCAGGGTAAAATTGCCGAGATGGCAACAGGAGAGGGGAAAACCTTGGTTTCCACCTTGCCTGCCTATTTAAATGCCTTACCGGGTACTGGAGTACATGTAGTAACGGTCAATGATTATCTTGCCAAACGAGATTCCGAGTGGAATGGCCCTTTGTTTCAGTTTCATGGCATTACGGTAGATTGTATTGATAAACATGACCCTAATTCAGATGACAGAAGGGCTGCTTATCAGGCAGACATCACCTATGGAACAAACAACGAGTTTGGCTTTGATTATCTTCGGGATAATATGGTTACCCATCCCGAATATCTGGTACAAAGACCTCATCATTATGCCATCATTGATGAGGTAGATTCCGTTTTAGTAGATGAGGCGCGTACTCCTTTGATTATCTCTGGGCCAGTACCCCAAGGTGAAAAACATGAATTTCATTTATGGAAACCACGCATCGAGAAATTGGTTTCTGAGCAAAAGAAATTAACCAATGCCCTCTTGCTCGAAGCAAAAAAACTCATTGAAGCCGGCGATACCGAAAAAGGGGGTCTTGCTTTGTTTCGTGCCTTTAAAGGCTTACCCAAATCCAAGCCTTTGATTAAATTTTTGAGTGAAACCGGAATGAAATCCATCATGCAAAAAACCGAAGGGTTTTACATGCAGGATAATTCCAAAAACATGTTTATCGTAGATGATGAGCTGTTTTTTACCATTGATGAAAAAAGCAATCAGATTGACCTGACAGATAAAGGCCGGGAATTAATTACCCAATCTGGAGAAGATCCAGACTTGTTCGTTTTGCCAGATATCACTTCTCTACTTTCAGAAATAGAAGGAAACTCCACCTTTGCCGAAGAAGACAAATTGCGCCAAAAGGATGAAATTTCTCGTCAGTATTCTGAGAAATCAGAACGACTTCACTCTATTCAGCAATTACTCAAGGCCTATACCCTATTTGAAAAAGATGTCGAGTACATCGTGCAGGAAGGCAAAGTAAATATTGTAGATGAACAGACGGGCCGGGTATTAAGTGGCAGAAGATATTCTGATGGCTTACACCAAGCGATTGAAGCCAAGGAGAATGTGAAGGTTGAAGCTGCTACTCAAACTTTTGCTACTGTTACCCTACAGAATTATTTCCGTATGTACCACAAACTCTCGGGTATGACCGGTACTGCTGAAACCGAAGCAGCAGAATTATATCAAATTTACAAACTCGATGTGGTGGTTATTCCGACACATCGCAATATCGTTCGGAAAGATTCGGATGATTTGGTTTACAAAACCAAAAAAGAAAAATACGATGCTGTTATTCAGGAGATTGTCAAACTATCAGGGGAGAAACGCCCCGTGCTGGTAGGAACTACTTCGGTAGAAGTATCGGAGTTGCTGAGTAGAATGCTCAAATTGCGCAACATCAATCACAATGTATTGAATGCGAAATTTCACCAAAGGGAGGCAGAGATTGTGGCCGTTGCTGGTCAAGCTGGTACAGTAACCATCGCGACCAATATGGCCGGAAGGGGTACGGATATTAAATTGGGTGCTGGAGTAAAAGAAGCTGGAGGCTTAGCCATTATAGGTACCGAAAGACATGATTCCCGCCGGGTGGACAGACAGTTAAGAGGTCGTTCAGGAAGACAAGGAGATCCAGGTTCTTCTCAATTCTTTGTGTCATTGGAAGATGATTTGATGCGCCTTTTTGGATCGGAAAGAATCTCCAAATGGATGGACAGAATGGGATTGAAAGATGGGGAGGTAATTCAAAGTTCCCTCATTTCCAAAACGATTACAAATGCTCAAAAGAAAGTAGAGGAGAATAATTTCGGCATGCGCAAGCGATTGCTGGAATATGATGATGTAATGAATTCTCAGCGCGAGGTGATTTATCGCCGGCGTCGCAACGCACTCTTTGGCGATAAAATCAAAATTGACTTAGACAATATGCTCTATGACTTTTGCCAAACATTGGTAGAGCGTTGGCATAATATGTCTGACTCTGAAGGGTTACGCATGGAGTGTATCCGCCATTTGGCTATTGACCCCAAAATCAATGACAAGCAAATGGGTGAGCTCAATGAGAATGATTTAACCCTGCGCATTTATGAGGAGGCCCGGAAATACTATCACCGGAAGAAAACTGAAATGGCTTCCAAAACCTTCGAAGGCTTCCAGAGATTAAAAGCAGAGCACCCCAATATTAATTATGTGGACATTCGCTTCTCCGATGGGAGTCGCACCCTCCGATTAATGCTGGAAATGGAGAAAGTATTGGCTAGCTCCGGAATGGAAGTGGTTGATTCTTTCGAGAAGAATGTATCGCTGGCTGTAATCGACGACAAATGGAAGAACCACCTTCGAGAAATGGATGATTTGCGTCAGTCGGTTCAGAATGCAGTATATGAGCAAAAAGATCCTTTATTGGTCTATAAATTTGAAGCATTTGAATTATTCCAGCAAATGCTAAGAGAAGTCAATCTGCAAGTGATATCCTTTATTTACAAAGGGGAAATTGCTGCCGCCGATGAAAAAACAGTTACCAAAGCGCCAATTGTTCGAGATGACTTTTCTAAGTTAAAAACGAAGCATGAAGAAGCGGGAAGAGCATTGCCCGCGCCAGAAGGTCCGGATGCTGCCCATCCTACTCAGGAGCCCGTCAAAAAAGAACCCGTTAAAGTAGGTCCTAAAATTGGCCCGAACGACCCCTGCCCTTGCGGAAGTGGTAAGAAGTATAAGAAATGTCATGCCAATGTATGAAATACGCACTGATACTACCACTGCTGTTTAGCTTGTTGTTCACTTCCTGTTCCAATGAGAAGAACAAGGCCAGAAAATTCAATGATTCTCTGATTATTCATCAGGTTCGGTTGATGGATCAACTCAACCAGATTAATGCCACCCTTCTTTCTGGGAAAAAAGATTCTTTGCAACATCAAATTGATGCTGCCCATTCAGAGGTGCGTAAATCTATACCCGAAATCAAGGCCATAGAAGTATTTCCCGGAGGGGAAAAAATGAAAGAAAAGATGGTGGAATTGTTTGAATTCTACGATGAGTTATTTTCAAATGACTACCAAGAATATATCCAGCTCATGCAATCTGATACGGCCGAAGAATCCCAATTAAAAAAGGTACTCATGCAAATTCAATTTCGCGAATTACAAGCGGTACAGTTGGAAAGGGAGCTGGAAGATGCTCAGGATTCTTTTACTACCTCATTAGGGATACGGATTGTAAAGGATACGGCCGAATAGACAGAGTGAAAGCGGAGAGTGAGAACGGAGTTGCAATTCAGCAACCTGCACCGGCCAGACTTTCAAGGGTATGCTCTGTCATTTTTCCCTATTAATAGGACATTAACTGAAAATTTATTTCCGGATAAGAGATAACCCCAGCTTAGGGCTGTTATTTATTTCAAGGCTGGTCGAATGTCCATCATTTCAGAGCCCTTTTGTATATTTACCCTAAAGATTAATTACAAACATCCTGAATGAGCCACAAATTCTACCCATTTTCCCCAATCTTCCTATTTCCTAAATCGAACACAAAACAATTTCCCGTTTACCCCCTCAATTCCAGAAATCCTATATTGGCTTTAGGATTCAAAGCCATTATTTCCCTTGCAATTCTACTCCTTTTACTTGTCGGTTGCCGCAGCCGAAAAGCCGCTCAAACAGAAAAGGCAATTGCGGGAAAATCAACCGAGATTGAATCCCTGCTCGACTCACTGGATAGAATGTCGGAATTCGATCAAGGCTCTGTTAATCTATTGGCACAACCTCAAGACAGCTATCAAGCATCAGCAGAAAGAATTTTTCGTCTCATCCACACCCGACTGGAGCTCACCCCCAATTGGGACAGTGCTCAATTAAATGGGAAAGCACAGCTTACCCTCTCGCCTTGGTTCTCTCCCTCAGATTCTCTTACGCTCGATGCCAAAGGGTTTATCATACATTCTGTTCGACTTATCTCTCCAAGCATATCCACCCTCTCTTATTCCTATCAGGACAGTGCACACCTTCACATTGCCTTAGGTAAATCATTTTCAAGAAAAGACACCTTGATTCTAGAAATTGAATACACTGCAAACCCCAACAGTATTCAATCTGGAGGCAGTGCAGCTATTCATTCAGATAGAGGCTTGTATTTTGTCAATCCAGAAGGAAAAGACCTTGCCCACCCCCAACAACTCTGGACTCAAGGAGAACCAGAATCATCCTCCTGCTGGTTTCCAACATTGGATGCGCCGAATCAAAAAACCACCCAAGAAATCTATCTCACCGTTCCTGATTCATTTATCAGCTTATCTAATGGAAAATTAATTTCCTCAATTAAAAACAGACAGGGCACGCGCACTGATTATTGGAAACAGGACAAGCCCCATGCGCCTTATCTTTTTATGATTGCTGCTGGAAAGTTTAGTAAGCTTTCAGAAACCTGGAGAGGCATCCCGGTAGAATATTTTGTAGAACCTGCCTATGCGAAATATGCCAAGATGACTTTCGGAAATACACCTGAAATGCTGGAATTCTTTTCCACTAAATTCAACTACCCTTATCCCTGGGATAAATATGCACAAATCGTCGTTCGGGAATTTGTTTCCGGCGCTATGGAGAATACTGGAGCGGTTGTACATTTTGAATATCTCCAACAAGATTCCTGCGACTTTAATGATGGTAATTATGAAGACATCATTGCCCATGAACTGGCCCATCACTGGTTTGGTGATTTAGTTACTGCAGAGAGCTGGTCGCAAATTTGCCTGAATGAATCATTTGCCAGTTATGGGGAATATTTATGGAAAGAACATAAATACGGCAAAGAAGAAGCAGCGCGTCATCTTCGAAATGATCTAAATGTATACTTATATCGATCGGGCTCAAAACATAAACCCTTAGTTCGGCATTACTATCATAACCCTGGCGATGTATTTGATGTACATTCCTACCAAAAGGGGGCCTGCATTTTACATTATCTTAGATCGGTTGCAGGAGATGAAGCTTTCTTTGAAACGCTGGGCAGGTATCTGAAGCAAAGGGAATTTAATTCTGCAGAAGTACAGCATTTGCGCTTGATTTTAGAAGAAGTTACCGGCAAAGATTGGCATACATTTTTTTCTCAATGGTTTTATTCTCCAGGACATCCTAGTATCGAAATGGAAGAAGAGTGGGATGAAATTTCAGGAGAGACTTTAATCAGTATTCACCAAGTAATTGAAGGAGGAAAGTCCGAAGTATGGTCGCTTCCTTTAGAGCTCTTGATTTTTGAAGGCACTCAGCCCAAATACATTCCATTTACTTTAAATACCCGGGATACCTTGATTCGATTCAAGTCTGATAAAAGCCCCAAGGCTGTGGTTCTGGACCCTAAGCGTGTATTGCCAGGCCGAATTCGCGAAAAAAGATCAACAGAGGACTGGCGTTTCTTATTTGACTATGCCCAAGAGGCATCCTTAAAATCTCAGGCATTAGACGAACTTTCATTAAGTCTATCTGAAGATTCTGTATTTCAGTTTTTCTGTGCAGTAGCTTCAAATGATTCCTTGCACGAAGGCTTGCCCATTCAGGCAATGGAAGTATTAAGCTATTACGATGGACCTGCCAGTTTAAAACTTTCGCTTAAAGCCTTAAATTGGTGTCGAAACCCCAATATTCGCATTCGTATGGCGGCCTATGAATTACTTCGTCAGCAATATGATTTACTGAATGACCAAGGTCAGGTGGATGAAGCTTTGAAATCTTCTGTTAGACAGGTGATGGAGTTTGGCTTAAAAGATTCCAGTTATGTAATTCAGGCATTATCTTTAGAGGGCTATTATTTATTGGATGAAAAAGCAGCATTGGCTCATGCCCGTACTATAAAAGCTTCCCGAAACGGGCACGATGAAATACTGCTGGCAGCCTTGAAAATTTTAAATGTATCAGAAGACAGTGCTTACTTTCCCCTCATTCATGAATCGTTGAAAGTAGGCCTGCCTGGCACAACTCGATTTGTTATTCTTAATTTACTAGAAGGAGAGTTAACTTCAGAACAGTCAGAAATCAGACAGAATGAAATAAAATCCATTCTTACCGCTATACTATATTATGACCCCATGCCGGAAATGCGTCAACAGGCTGCCATAATTTTAAGAGATTGGAGTATTTTATATCCAGAGCAAAAGGCTTCCGTAACTTCTTTGTTAGAAGGTCAACTCATTCGGGAAAAGAATCCAATTGTTTCTGAAAGAATAGAATTTCTCCTAAAAACAGAATAAAGGGTCCTGTCTTCGCCGGGCTTTCGAAAAAATACTATTTGATACCATCATTCCTGTAAATTTGTCCCTGAAATTAGTCCTTATGCCTGAGATTAAATCCATCCATAAATTACTTGTCGCTAACCGGGGAGAGATTGCCTTACGGATTATGCGCACGGCCCGGGAAATGGGTATTCGCACCGTAGCGGTTTATTCGGAAGCCGACCGTCGCTCCCCTCATGTATTGTATGCAGATGAAGCCCGTTGCCTTGGGCCTGCACCCTCCTCTGAGTCTTATCTCAGGGCAGATAAAATATTGGAAATCTGTCAAGAGCTTCAAGTGGATGCCATTCACCCAGGTTATGGATTTCTTTCTGAGAATGCAGGTTTTGCCCGAGCGGTAAGAGAAGCAGGAATTATCTTGATTGGCCCAACTCCAGAAGCCATGGAGGTTATGGGCAGTAAATTAGCCGCTAAGCAAGCCGTAAAATCCTATAATGTACCGATGGTTCCGGGAACTGATGAAGCAGTTTCAGACCCTAATCTGGCTAAGGAAATTGCAGCAGAAGTAGGGTATCCTATCCTGATCAAAGCCTCTGCGGGTGGAGGAGGAAAAGGAATGCGGGTGGTGGAAAAACCAGAAGAGTTGGAAGAGCAAATGCTAAGAGCTTCCAGCGAAGCCATTAGTTCCTTTGGAGATGGGGCTGTATTTATTGAAAAATTTGTCGCTTCTCCCCGACATGTTGAGATTCAAGTATTAGGAGATCAACAAGGAAATGTTCTTTATTTATTCGAAAGAGAATGCTCAGTTCAGCGCAGGCATCAGAAAGTGGTGGAAGAAGCACCCTCTGCCATTCTCACTCCAGAAATCAGGAAGGCAATGGGCGAGGCTGCTGTTAATGTTTGCAAAGCCTGTAATTATACCAATGCGGGTACAGTAGAGTTTTTAGTGGATAGTCAATTAAACTTCTATTTCCTCGAAATGAATACCCGGCTTCAAGTGGAGCATCCGGTAACGGAAATGATTACTGGATTGGATCTGGTTCGAGAGCAAATTAACATTGCAATGGGTTATCCCCTTGGCTTCAAGCAGGAGGAATTGAAGATACATGGTCATGCTGTAGAGGTGCGGGTGTATGCCGAAGATCCTGCAAATAATTTCTTGCCCGATATTGGTAGACTTAATGTATATCGCAGGCCTTCCGGTCCGGGCATACGAGTAGATGATGGATTTGAAGAAGGAATGGATATTCCCATTTATTACGATCCGATGATTTCCAAATTGATTGTACATGCCGGAACCAGAGAAGAAGCAATGGATCGAATGGTACGCGCAATCGATGAGTATAAAATATCCGGAGTCAAAACGACTTTACCATTTTGTCGATTTGTAATGCTGCATCCTGCATTTCGTTCAGGAGATTTCGACACACATTTCATTACTCGGTATTACAAGCCAGAAATGTTGACTGAAAAGTTGAATTCGGAAGAAAAAGAAGCATTGGCACTGTTGGTGGGTACTATTTCCCAAATAACTCAAGTGGCGTCAAGTCCTGCGGTAGATTCTCCACAGTCGAATAATTCTGCTTGGAAAAAACGAGCCTGGTAAATTTTAGAAAATATGTCAACAAACGATTCAATCCATTCCAGTAAAGCCCCTGAACCAGTTGGTTTATATCCGCATGCCAAAAGGGTGGGCAATTTGTTATTTCTTTCAGGTGTAGGTCCGAGAGAAAAAGGGACCAAAATTATACCCGGAGTGGAGCTCGATGCAGCTGGCAATATCGTGAGTTATGATATTGAAGCGCAATGCCATTCGGTGTTCCGAAATATTCGATATGTTTTAGAAGACGCAGGTTCTTCTTGGGATGACATCGTGGATGTCACCGTTTTTTTAACGAATATGAAGGATGATTTCCCCATTTATAACCGGATTTATGCTGAGTATTTTAAGGATAATCAGCCTTGCCGCACCACCTTGGGCATAACTGCTTTACCCACTCCGATTGCCATCGAACTAAAAGTAATCGCAGCCTTCAAGCAAGAATAGGGTACAGCATCCGATAAAAAAGCAAAAAAAAAGGTGCATTCGAGAATGCACCTTTTTTTCGCTCCCCCTCCTGGACTTGAACCAGGGACCTACTGATTAACAGTCAGCCGCTCTAACCAACTGAGCTAAGGAGGAGTGTTTCAATCTGAATTTCTTCAGATTGGAGTGCAAATATATCAGAATATTTTTTTCTCTGCAACTATCCGGATGGATGATTTAATAAAAAATTGGTTCTCAGGCAGAAATTTCTGTACTGCCCCCCAATTGAGAGAATTCTGCCCAGTGAATTTGCAGATAAACCCACACCGGAATCAACAAACACAGGAGCCAAAAAACCACAATCCCAAGCCGACTTGGCCAATTCAATTTCTGGGCAGGTTGGGGCATTAATAAATTTCGAATCATGATGGCTGTAATACTGGCTGGAGCCATGGCCAATTCCGGAACGCGGTTTCGTAATAGCGCATCCATTCGCCAAAAGTCTGAATCTGTCAATCGAGCGTATGATACTTGAAGCGATAATCTTTCCTCACTAAACCAGCGGCGCATCTTCTGATTCTTAAAATTTTTACGCAACTGAAGTAAAATAAAAGCTGCAATAATAAGGGCTGGTATAGAGTTCAACATCCAGGACAAACCAATCACCAGTAGTGCAGAAAGGATCAAGAAGAAATTCTCCAAAACCACCTTACCTTTAGTGAATAAGGTCTCTATCAATCTCCCACCGTCCAAAGGCAATAAGGGTAACAAGTTTAAAATATTTAAAGAAAGAAAAACCTCCGGAAGTCGATCTAACTGACTGAATTCCAAAGAAGATTCTAAGTAAAGTAAAATGAGCCCCAGAATAATACCAGGTACAGGACCTGCCAAAATGGTCACCACGGATTGCTTCTCACTCGCTTCTTCCTTCTCTCCGGAAACAAAAGCTCCAAATAAAGGCACAAAAAACATATTGACATTCTTATATCCAAACTGCTTCATGGCGATAAAATGCCCTAATTCATGAAACAAGAGAACAAGAAGAAGAATAAATACCATTCTGAGTTCCATTCCCAGCAGTAAAAACATTCCTATGAAAATGACCAAGCTAATGATACTTCCCTGAATATTGGGGGTTTGCTCACTAAACTGAGGCTTGGGCGGAAAGTTGTGAGAGGATTCCTCTCCTATTTCTACAGGTTGAATTTCTGAATCTGACATCTTACAAAATTAATCAGGATTGCCGGCAAAATCCGGACAAAATCATTTCTTTCGGAATCCTAAAGAAACCGAATTAATGCAATACCGCATTCCGGTAGGTTTGGGCCCATCAGGAAATACATGCCCAAGATGCCCTCCACAATTGGCACATTGCACTTCTATCCGATGCATCCCATGGCTGAAATCTTCTATTTCTTTGATACCCGTTTTGTTTATGGATTGGTAGAAACTAGGCCAACCACATCCGGCATCAAACTTAGTCCCAGATGTAAATAATTCTGCCCCGCATCCTTTGCAAACATATACCCCGGATTCCCAATGATTTTCATACTCTCCGGAATAGGGAAGTTCTGTCCCTTTCTCTCGTAAAACTTCATATTCTTCTTGGCTGAGTTTCTGTTTCCATTCTGCTTCAGAGAGCAGTTGAGGTTTTTGTTTGCCTGTTTTGGATTGCTGCTGACCACAAGCCTGCTGGGTTATTCCCGCCCATATAAGGAGAATTAAAATCCCTGATTTGCTTACTAATTTCATTACCTGCAATTATTAGTGTTAAATAAACAGTTTAAACGGCCCAAGGTTCTGTCTTTTTTCTCCCCTTTTTTCGATTGATAAGAAATTGGCCAGCTATTATATTGGAGTAACAACGCAATTGACACCAGTAAAATTTCGTATTTTTGATTCAAACTCTTTACTATGGACCGAAGATCATTTTTACTAAAAGGCAGTTTGGCAGGTATGGGTGGTTTGTGGTGGATGAATTCGCAGGCACTTGGGGCAGCCCTAGCCGGCGATGAATTTATTGTCTATAGCCCGGAAGCGCCCCCCTACGCATTAAATGCTTTGGAACCTTATATTGACGCCCGAACGATGGAGGTTCATTCAACTCTACATCATAAGGCATATTCTAACAATCTGAATGCTGCATTAGCCAATGCACGAGAAGAGTTTCGGAAATATCCTTTGGAAAAATTATTTGAAAACCTCGATACCCTGCCCGAGCCTTTGCAATCTGCGGTTCGAAATCATGGAGGAGGGCATTGGAATCATAATTTCTTTTGGAAGTGTATGACCCCCAATGATACCTCTAAAAAACCTTCCGAAAAATTGCTCAACTTGTTGAATCGCGACTTTGGTTCTATGGAGAATTTTCAAAAAGAATTCAAAGCTGCCGCCCTTTCTATTTTTGGATCTGGCTGGACATGGTTAGTTTGGAACGGGGTAAAAGTGGAAATCATAAAAACTCCCAATCAGTCCAATCCGCTCATGAATATGGCTACTGGAAGTGTGAAACCTCTGCTGGGGGTTGATGTATGGGAACATGCGTATTATTTAAAATATCAGAATCGACGGGCAGAATATCTCGATCAATTTTGGAATGTTGTGAATTGGGAGTTTGTTTCAACTCAATTGGTTTAAGAATCCATGAATCCCCTGAAAGGAATCCCTTCTCTCCTGACTAGCCTCAATCTACTCTGCGGCTTGTTTGCTATTCTATTTGCGTTTCGCGAAGACTTTTACTCTGCTGCTATGGTTGTTTTATTGGCTGGAGTAATGGATTTTCTGGATGGATTTGTTGCCAGAGCCTTGAACGCTACCAGTGCATTTGGAAGGGAGCTGGACTCATTAGCAGATGTGGTCACTTTTGGGGTGGCGCCTGCTTTCATCACCTTTTGTTATGACAATTCTTTACATGACCCCATCTATGTTCAGGATGTACCTCAGCCCTATTATGGAGCCTTCGTTGCCTTTTTAATTCCTATTTTCTCTGCCCTTCGTTTAGCTAGGTTCAATATTGACCGAAAACAAAAAGCCGGTTTTCTCGGCGTGCCCACACCTGCGAGTGCCTTGTTTTTCATTGGACTTCCTTTGATTTCCATGCAGTATCCAGAATCTTTACCCGCAATCTGGATTACGAGAATTTATGCCTTACCAGCATTTGCTGTTTTGTTTTCGCTCCTAATGGTCATCCCTTTGCCTCTGCTGGCTTTAAAGTTTTCAAATGGGTTTGGAGTTAAAGAGAACCTATTTAAATACCTGCTGATTGGTTCTTCTGCAGTTTTGCTAATTCTATGGAAGGAATCCGCACTGCCTGCTGTAATTTTACTATACATTTTTATTTCCTTACTGGCACATCTACTTTCTCAAGTTAAAAAATCATGACTTATTCCATCGTCGTTCACATCATGCCCCGCCAAAGTATTTTGGATCCTCAGGGAAAAGCTACAGAATCAGGATTGCATCAGTTGGGATTCAATGAAATTCAACAGGTCCGAATTGGCAAAAGAATTGAATTTCAATTAGAGGCATTAGACGAGCAAACAGCCAGAGAATTAGCCGATGGGGCCTGCAGGAAATTACTGGCAAACTTGATTATGGAATCCTACCGATTTGAAATTTTAGAAACAAGTACTGTTTAGTAAACAACTCTAATTATAAATAGAATTGGCGGTTTGTCCTGAAGCAAGGGGTAAACAAATTCTTTTAACCCTTGGTTGATTTTTGACCTCTTTTACGAAAAAACAATATTCCCACAATCAATAGAAATCCGCCCAGAGTCGCCAAACTCATGCGAATTATCCCGGCATAAATTTTATCGGTATCCCTTATGGGTGTTTTGCCTATTCCTAGGTCTTCCGAAAGAGTTGTTCCGATAGGAATCTTTTGTGTAGCCTGACAAGTAGAGGTACGAATACTGCGGCTTTTATATGCGTAAATTAGATAAAAGCTATCTTTCTCGAAAGGATACCCACATCCAACTCCTGGGTATTCAGAAGAAACGACGGTAACAGGATCTGTATTACCTTTAAAAATTCGGCTCACTCCCATTGTGGCTTTGATACCCGAAGTAACATTATTTGTGGTTACATCCAGTACCTTTCCATAAAAAATCAAAGAGTCGCCTTTCCAAGTTTTAGAGGCGCAATCGCATTCTTTATTTGCTGCCTGTAATTTAAAAGCAACTAGCAGCACAAATAAAAGTGAAAAAACGAAACCTTTCAAACTTATTCGGCTAATTGATAAATGCTGTCGAGCTGCCGGGCTTCCTCGGCATAATCCATACCATATCCTATGACAAATTCATTGGCGATTTCAAAACCCTTATATTCAGGAGGGAGATTCCCTTTGAAATTTCCGGGTTTAAACAACAGAGTTGCGATGGCTGCAGAAGCAACTTCCCTAGAGGCCAAATCCTTACGCAAATACTCTAGAGTAAGTCCAGAATCTACAATATCTTCAACCACTAAAACATGCTTGCCCTTTAAATCTTGTCCTGTACTCACGAGTTCCTGAATTTTCCCGGAAGATTCTGTTCCACTACCATAAGAAGAAAGACGAATAAAATCTAGCCGCACGGATAGATCCAGTTTACGAATCAAATCAGCAGCAAAGGGCATCGAGCCTTTTAATACACACAACACAACTAACTCTTTGCCAGCATAATCCACATCAATTTGTGCTGCAATCTCTTGAATTCTTTTTTGAATAGAATCAGGGTCTATCATTAAGCGAAATACCTTACCCTTTACTGTAACCGTTGCTTTCATACAATTGAACTGGCCATCATGAGCCTGTACAAAAGTAGGAATTTAAGGCTGCAAATAATGTGTGACTTTTCCTCCGATTGAATAGAATTATTTGGGGGGGGGATGATTTAACCAAAGTTACCTGGTAATCTATTCTCGCTTGCACCAAGCGATGCTTACACCAAGCGATGCTTTTTTTCACCCGATTGACTTATATTTGTATGGATTCTTTTAACGCTGCATATAATTTCCCAAAAAACTAAATGACCGATGCTCAGAACAAAAATTGCGTTTTGTACTTTCCTGATCGCTTTTTGTGGATGCATATTTGCCCGGACAGATGAAAAACCTAAATCTCGCCTAATACCTGCCGGGGTAGGGATTAGTCCCGGGCAGTTTAGTTATCATAGCCTGAATCTTAACCCCTACCAGAGAATTCTGGGATACACTTTGGGAGCACGAGCTTTGGTATTTTGGGAAAATGATGATGTGCGATTTGGGCCCGTTTTATTTGCGGGAAACACTCGCTTCAATGATCAGGTAAACACCAACAGAAAATTTCTCCCAGGTACTTGCACCGACTGTCATTACTTTACAGGATCCCGAAGAGAAATTGGGGGAGGCGGTATGTTTGAAACTAATTTGGATGTTAATCGAGGACTTTGGGCGTTTTTCAAACCTTTGTTTGGCACAGAAATCACTTTCGTTCGGATTCAACAGGACATTCGTAACTCCTATTATTTACAAGGAAGAAGTAGGATTATCCCCCCAATTAATTATATTGGAGTGAGAGACTTTCATGAGTTTCGCTTGGGATTTTATCTGGGCGCGGAGGCAAAACTTTCACACTATTTATCCATTCGAGTAACCAGTTCCATAGATATTTCTGCCCGAAACTGGACTCTGGTGCCATTGGGTGCATTTCTCTTTCTACCTTTACCTCTTCAGGATACAAACCTTCGCTGGTCTCCTTTACATTCCTTTATGCTTTGTGTTCGCATAAAATAATTAATCTGCACCAGCCGATTATCAACTAATTCGTGAAGAGAATACCCAAACCCAAAGCCTGAGTGTACTGAACGCTGGTGTCCATGTCCTTGTCATACAATACTGTACCACTCAGATTCACATTCACATATTTATTGACTTTGGCAGTTAAGGAAACATCCCAGCGATAATCTGCCGTATTCAGGGTTTCGTAATTATAGAAAAGACTATATCTAGATTTTAAAAATAGGTTTTTCATAATTTCCTTATCAAAATCCACGATGAAGAGCATGGCTAATTCCATCCGCGTTTTTTTACCTATTTCCACCCCATAATTGGAAGGAATATTATGATAAAGGGTTGTGTCCAATACAAAAGTTTGACGCAAAGTTCCCAAACCAGCTCGGGCAGAAAGCCATTTCTCTGGTTTGTATTCTATTCCCACTGATTGAGTAAAAAAGGCAGGACTCATGAATTTACTTATCAATAATCCTCTCTCTATTCCAGCTACATCTTTAGTGTATTCAAAACCAGCATCAAACTGAGATTGGAAGTTCAAAGATCCGAATGCGTACCATTTAGGCTTCAAGCGAAATCCAAACTTCTGATCTGAAAACATTCGATCATTGGTTTTGCGTACATCCTGTCCCTGATTCTGAATTGTCCCATAAATCATTTGAACATCACTGGTGAATTCAAATTTATTTTTGGAATAAATAATTTTATCATTCAACATTGCGCCAATTGCGACGGAATTGGTTCCCCCTGCTTTCCAGTTAGAGCTGAAATTAGCCTGGTTTAAGTTCAATCCTGCCTGAATAGAATGCTTGAAAATGGGCGTATCAGGCTTCACTTTTTCCTCAATCACAGGTTTGGCAAAATCCATGGTCACATCCTGAGCGAATGCGGTCAGAAAACAGAACAAGAGGGCAACTGCTGCTAAATATCTCATTTAATAATTTTTAAGAATATAAAATTAATAAACCTTGCCTGGAACCTATTATTTTATCTCAGATATTTTGTACCATAATATTCCGCCCATTCCCAATCTGCCTCGGTGTCAATGTCCACACTCTCGGCCCTTCCCATGCGGTAGGGCAAAATAGGATTCAAGGCTGACAATGCGCCTTTTCGCAAAAAAGCTGCTGCATTAAACCAATAAATAGAACCATTTAAGGCCAACCACTCCTCCGCTTCCTGTCTCCCCGAAAGTACCTTAAGTGGTAGGTTCAATGCCCCATTTTCTTCCATCTGAAACAATGTATATCCCGGAATGTGCTTCGAAACCGATACAGAAAAAACGCCCTCTGGCTGAAGGGAATCCTGCATCAACTTCAACGATTCCAAAATATTCTGTCTGCTGCGAAAAGGAGAAGTGGGCTGAAGCAAAAGGCACCATTTTTTCTCTGGAAATTTAAACAAAATATGGGTCAGAACTTCATTCATGGAAGTGTGATCCAACGCCAACTCCGGTGGCCGAAGCTCCACCTGGCATAAACCCTGAACTCCTGCAATAATGTCTTCATCATCGGTACTCAGACAAATATTTTCCGAAGGAAAAATCTCCAATGCCACATCCACACTATACCGATACAAAGGACGATTTCCTAACAAGCGCTTATTTTTACCTGGCAACCCTTTGGAATCCCGCCTCGCAGGAATGATCACCAAAGTATTTCTAAGCCACTCTTCTAATACTTGCATCTTGTTTTGAATTGAAAGGATAAAAATAGGAGAATAATCCTCTGCTCAGTTCTTTCCTCTTGAACCAACTTCAATAAAGATTTTCAAGAACAAGGAAATGAGTTGGTTTGAATACCCAATGCACCCCCTCAATCATTTTCCCTCGTACTTTTACCGCTCATGGATGTATTCGCTAAAAACACCCTCCGAAAATCTGAATGGGGATTTGCTGCGCTCCTGTATTTTCTTTCTTGGGGATGGATGATTTTTCTACAAGATCCCCTTTGGGATGATTGGATTTTACTCAACAGCAGTTCGGCAGAGTTACTCAGTGAGCCCGACCCTAGAATGCCGATTTATGCCTTAATGGGACTATTTCCTAATCCGGTTTTGGTGTATCATCTAGCGACTTTCCTCTGCTATTTTGGTGCGGGAATTTTGTTTATTCAAATCCTTCAAAGAATTCAATCTTTTCCTCGGGGATATGAATTTCCTGCTTTGCTGCTATTTTGGCTTTTACCCCTAAATGTAGCCCGAATCGCCTGTATTAATTTCCCCTATGCCCTGAGTTTGTTGCTATTTCTCGCAGGCTTCCGATTATGGATAAATCCCGCAAAAGGAGTTCATAAAATTTGGGCATCGATGCTGTTTTTACTCAGCTTTATGACTCCCTCTTTTTTGGTTTTGTTTTATGCTGCGGCTTGGGCATTAACTTTTCAGAATCCATCCAACTTGGCACGCATTCGGAAAGAAGCTGCCTATACTTTATTTCTTTGTTCTGTTCCCATCATTGCCTGGCTGATTCGGGCTAATTACTTTCAGCCCCAAGGGGTCTATGCTGAATATTATGCCTTGAGTTTGGAAAAAATAGGGGCAGCACCTTGGTTAAGTCTGAAGGTATTGGCAAAGAATTTTCTGCAAGGAGTCTCGTTTTTTGTCAATCCCTATATTTCAGGTTTTACCATACTCCTCTTGGGAACATTTTTCACATTGAGGCATTTCGGAGTTTTGCCCAATATTTTACCCCCATCAGAATCTGATAAACCTTCTTGGAAAGGAATTGGAATAGGACTTGTCCTACTACTTGCTGGCGTTTTTCCCTATGTTGCCATAGGCAAGGAACCAGGTTTCTCTGACTGGTTGAGCCGACATCAGCTATTGATGAGTCCAGGCTTGAGTATACTCATTATCAGCTTAAGAAGCTTGATGTCAGCACGCTGGTTTCGAGGTATGCTGTTGTTGGTACTTTCTGGGAGCTTGAGCCTTAATTTTTTCTTTGCCTGGGAATGGAAAAATGACACCACACGAAGAGAAGAAATTGCGGCACAAATTAGGCAAGCATCCATTCCGGATTCTGTCTGCACCGTAATTTTGCATTTTCCGGAGGAGAATGGCTTGGCTCGAAATCGTCACCTGAGATTTTATGAAATTACCGGAATAATGCACCAAAAGAATCCCCTTTCCCCAATGGCCTATTTTCCAAAACCTCCTGGAATTCCTGAGAACTTGGATACATACCGAAATTCCCGATATTTTATGGAGGGTTACCATGCGGAATTGTGCGACAGTTTTGACCTAGAAATTCGTTAAAGAATCGATTTCCCTGCTATGGACTATTGGCTAAAAATGAACTTACCCTAAGTGATTACTTACCCTAAGCGAATTCCTTGCATTTGAATACCACCAAGAAGCCTGAAATTAAGCAATAGTGAGGATTTATACTTTTTTGGGGAAGTCCTACAATAGTTTTGCCCTAAGGGGGGATGCTGGATTCGTATCAATATTCAGAGAAAACAGGGAAATACAATTCGGAAGATTACCGGTGTAAACTTTAGATAGTAAGCGAGCATAAAGACATTAGGTTGAGTTGAATCTTGGAGATACTGTTCTTTTAATTTCCCCTGCAAAATTTTTGTACTTTTATCCTAAATGAATCTGAAAGGAAAAACAGCCTGGGTGGGAGGTTCTACCCAAGGCATAGGCAGGGCGAGTGCCTTTGCTTTAGCAGAAGCCGGAGCGACAGTGATTCTGGCTGCGCGGAATGAAGAGAGCTTGCAATTTACTTGTCAATCGCTTCCGGTTCCGACAGGTCAGCAACATGGATTTGTGGTGGCAGATTTTTCGAATCCGGAACAGGTACAGCAGGCGGCTCAATCTTGGCTTTCTCAGCATCCCAAAGGAATCGATATTCTGGTGCACAACACTGGGGGCCCTCCTGGGGGACCCATTACAGCTGCGCATAAGGATGAATTTATGGCTGCCTTTAGCCAACATCTACTTTGCAATCATTTACTTACTCAGGTATTTATTGCCGGCATGAAAGAACGGAAGGAAGGCAGAATTATCAATGTAATTTCTACCTCAGTGAAGCAGCCCTTAAAAGGCTTAGGAGTATCCAATACCATCCGGGCGGCAGTCGCAAATTGGTCCAAGACATTATCCTTGGAATTGGCAGCATTTGGCATTACAGTGAACAATGTACTTCCGGGAGCTACTGCTACCGAGCGATTATTTACCTTGATACGAGTAAAGGCAGAGAAAACGGGCAAGAGCGAAGAGGAAATTACTGGGGAGATGCTGGCAGAAATTCCATCTGGAAGATTTGCTCAACCAGAGGAAATTGCGGCTGCAGTGGTTTTTTTAGCATCGCCTGTTGCAAGCTATATCACGGGCATTAATTTGCCAGTGGATGGGGGCAGAACCGCTTGTTTATAATAAACAGATTTATTGTATTGGCATGAATATCTTAAATTACATAAACGGAGAATTTAGGGAACCCGAAGAAGGGGATTGGTTAGAAAATTTCAATCCGGCAACCGGACATAAATATGGGCAGATTCCGGATAGTAGTTCGGATGATGTGGAAGCCGCTTATCAGGCAGCAAAGGCAGCATTTCCAGCATGGTCGGGTTTAACTCAGCAGGAGCGTTCCAACTATTTACTCAAGATTGCGGACTTAATAGAGATACATCAGGAGAAATTGGCAATGGCCGAATCTACAGATAATGGCAAGCCTTTGAGTTTAGCCCGCAGGATGGATATTCCCCGGGCATCCGACAATTTTAGATTTTATGCAACCGCAGCGCTGCATACCCATTCAGAAACTTATGATATGGGTAAGCAGGGATTTAATTATGTACTAAATCGCCCTGTGGGGGTTGCTGGCTTAATTTCTCCTTGGAACTTGCCTTTGTACCTATTTACTTGGAAGGTTGCCCCCGCACTTGCAGTAGGAAACACTGTGGTGGCAAAACCCTCAGAAGTTACGCCGGCCACTGCCTTTTTATTAAGTGAAATTTGCGCAGAAGCAGGGCTTCCGCCCGGAGTTTTTAATATTGTCCATGGCACAGGACCCAGAGTAGGGCATGCTATTGTGGCGCATCCACATATTCCGATAATTTCATTTACGGGAGGTACGAGCACAGGAGCAGCTATTGCCAAAACAGCTGCACCCATGTTTAAAAAACTCTCTCTGGAATTGGGCGGAAAAAACCCCAATATCATTTTTGCAGATTGTGATTATGAGCAAATGCTTAAAACCACACTGGCCTCCTCTTTTACCAATCAAGGTCAGATTTGTTTGTGTGGTTCCCGTATTCTGGTGGAGAAAAGTTTATATCCCAAATTTCTAGCTGATTTTGTTGCAGGTACACAAGCAATGAAAGTTGGAGACCCTTTGGAACCTGATACCCGGATAGGTGCGATAGTGTCTAGAGCGCAGTATGAAAAAGTTTTGCATTACATCATGCTTGCTAAAGAAGAAGGGGGTAAAATTGAATGTGGGGGTAAGCCGGTTTATGAGGTGAATGAAAGGTGCAAACATGGCTGGTTTTTAGAGCCCACCATTATCACAGGTTTGGATGAAAACTGTCGGGTTAATCAGGAGGAAATCTTTGGGCCGGTGGTAAGTATCATTCCATTTGAAACGGAAGAGGAAGCCTTGCGCATAGCGAATTCTACGCGTTATGGTCTATCTGCAACTCTATGGACAAATAATCTAAAGCGTGCCCATCGGATGGGAGCTCAGCTAGAATCTGGAATAATCTGGGTGAACTGTTGGTTGGTTCGGGATTTGAGAACGCCATTTGGGGGAATGAAAGATTCCGGAGTAGGCAGAGAAGGCGGCTTTGAGGCATTGAAATTTTTTACAGAAACTCGAAACATCTGCATTCAGCTTTGAAAAATATCCTACTGTTTATCAGCTTGTTAACTTATGGCGTGCTGCACCCGATAAAACTTTCAGGTCAAAGTACTCGATTGTTTAGCGGCATTGCATTGTTCCCTACCATTGCGCGAAGCTCAGAAACGGGTACTTTGAGTAAATTCTCTTTGAATGGTGAGTTTCGAATTAGATTTCAGGCTACAGATTGGCTTGCATTAGAAACAGGTCCTGGATTTATTAATCGAGGGTTTCGATACAAAACCTTTTTCAAAGACTCTGTTACGAATGAAGAATGGACAGTTGTAGATCCATTTCAAATGAACTTTCTGACCATCCCATTGCGCGTTCGAATACTCAGTAACGGGTTTACTTTTTCGGGATCTCTTACCCCTGAAGTTTTAATTAACTCGAACCCCAGTCGGTATAAAAATGAAATTAGAAGAAATGGCTTGGCCTGGCAATTCAGCCTTGGATACCAAATTGAACTCTACGGGGGTGGGAAACTGGTGCTCGAATTATACCACTCTCAGCCTTTTCAAGAAGTATTTAGGGGGTATAAATTTCAAAACACCGGACTCTCATTAGCTGCTATTTTTCCCTTTTTAGGCCCTGGTGGATTTCATGATTAATGGGACTGAAAAAGTTTTAACTAATTTTGTACAGCAAATAAAGGATGAGTAAACTCTGGATAAATATTGAATCAGATAGTATTGAACTGAATCAGGTCAATGGCGCTTGGTCGATAAATGGAAAATCAACTCAGCCAGATTTAATCAAACTGGATGATTATTCCTGGAATATGATCTGGGAAGGGAAGGTATTTCATTGTATTCTGCTTGACTATGACCCGACAGCAAAATCTTGGGTGATGGAGCTAAATGGGAAACGGGTAAAAGCTACTTTGACTACTTCCATGGATAGATTGCTCAAAGAAATGGGGATTGACACCCAGGCCGTTCGAAAGGTCAAAGACTTGAAAGCTCCTATGCCTGGGCTCATTCGGGAGATAAAAGTAAAAGAAGGAGATGCAATCCAAGCGGGAGATGCTGTTTTGATTTTGGAAGCGATGAAAATGGAAAACATCCTGAAAGCTCCGGCTCCAGCAGTGGTAAAATCTATAAAAGTGCAGTCAGGAGATAAAGTTGAGAAGAATACCATTCTTATATTGTTTGAATAAATCCACCTTCCCGTTTTTATTTTGTTTGCCTTTTTACAAGGGGGGATTTCTATTATCCTTTTTATTCATTTCCTGTACTTCTGACAGCCCAGTTCAAACAGATCTCAACACAACTCAAAACACAGAAGAATCCGGAGCAATCCATTTATTTTATCTATCCCGAGATGGGCAGCAAATAAAGTCTGAGCAATGGTCTAAGGACTTCTCCCAGCTATTGGCAAGTGCAGAAATTCCTTGGCAAATTTCCGGAAATGCGGAAGGAGGACTTCAATCAGACTTAGCCGATAGCCCGGTACTTCAATCGGCAACAGACCAAAGTTCCTTTGTATTGAGAACTTTTATTCCGCAGCCATTTACCGGATTAGGTCCTGAGGAGGAAGGCCTATCCGAAAATGGTTCCTATCTGTATCTATTTAAATCTGCAACTGGAGAATTCCGAGAGATTTTTTCTGCTAGGGGAGATTCTGTTATTAGTAACTTTTTATACATTCCGGAAGAGTCTGCTGTTTATTTTGAATTGATTCACAACTCTGATTATTCCCTTAATCGTTTGAATTTGCAATTTCCAATACAGCCACCCCAAATTTTATACTCAGGCACCAATGAATTATTTCGATTGAGATTTGATGAATCTGGAAGAACATTGTATTCAATTATTCAAAACGGGGAGGAGATCATTGAATTGTCGTATCCACAAGAAACAGATTCAATACTCCTGCGTGTGGCCGGAAAAATTCCAGCATTTCAACCTACTCTCCCAGCATCTTCCAGCAATGGCACCTGTCTTGTTTGTCCTTTTCTGCCTACCAGCAAACAAAGTGCGCAT
>JBEIHC010000017.1:0-36285 GCA_040381555.1 Bacteroidia bacterium | reverse complement strand
GATCTTTGGAACCCAACATAATATCAGTCAATCGGTGCAGGCTCTGGCCCAGGCTGCGGATACCATTCCGTATGAAATAATTACGGGAATACATCCGAGGGTGAGGAGGGTGTATGTGAGGGAGTGAGTGATGAGTGATGAGTGATGAATTATGGGTTGTGAGTTATGATAACAAATTTTTCATTTTTTATTTTTCACTTTTCACTTTTCATTTTGCAGTAGCATTGGATTCAATTAGTCAATGCGACACCTCCATAATTTATTAGGATTACTTGGGTGCATTGTAATCATTTAACTTATGCTTAAGTTGAGCGTCCTTTTTGTTTAAGACCTTAATCTCTTTTTTCAACTTTTTATTATTGGCTTTATCATCATCTGAGAATTGACCTTTCAATTTTTTAATTTCAATATTATTCTGAGTGATCTGACTGTTTATTTGAGACTTAAATTTCTCAATATCGGACTGATAATTCTCTTGGGACTTTTGTACTGTTGATTCAGCTCTTTTCGTCTTTGCATTGGATGCTCCGGTAGGCGTGCAGTTTACAAAGACAATCGAAGTCAGAAGAATGATACCCAGAATAGAAATTCTGGATACAGTATATGAATTGATTCTTTTCAAGAATGAATTTTGTTTGTTTTTCTGATTACTTTCCATGACGATTGATTGTTTATTAAATTATACTCAGCTAAAAAACTAGACAATTTATTCTATTTTATTATTTTATCTCCTGAAATAACCCGAAGGAGAATGGAAATAATGGCAATTACAATCAGGATATGAATGAGCATTCCGAGACCATAAACGAAAAAACCAATGGCCCAAAGAATAATTAAAATGATTGCGAATAAATACAGTAGATTTCCCATAATTGCTGAGTGTATCGTTGTTCACAAAGGTAGAAATCAAGATATATTGTCTCTTGTATAAGTCGAGAAGCTATTTACAGAAGTCACACATTGAATGGATCGGGTAGCAGAACAATCGGCGTAAGATAGGGAGCAGTGTATGTATAATCCGGTGTAAACTAACCCCATTCCTACCTAAACTAACCCCTCTACTCCTTTCCAAATCTTCACACCCAGATTAAGAATCCCCCAAGCTGAAATAGGTAAGATTATTGTACTAAATTCTACCAGATGAACATAAGTATCTAGAAGCCATGGTCTTATTTGCCCAATAGAATTTTGTTGAATCCTGAAGTTTTATTGCTTTAGTGAGGGAGAATGGGAAGAGCCATACCCAATTGTTGGGAGCTCTACTTCGACGGAGCTCAGGACAAGCGTGGGAAGGTAAGAGTGAAATTGACTTGCCTGAGTCGATTATGTGCTAAGGCAGGGTGAAACTCACAAACTAAAGGACAATGACTAATTTACTAACTTATTGCTTCGACAAATGGTGGCGACCAATTCTATATTTTGGTTTGACACTTGGACTTGTTGTAGCAAGTGAATTTATTAAGTACAACATTTTTGGAACAATAAGTTTTTTACTCTTCGGACTGGGTTTACTTGGACTGTTAATTTCGACAATTTATCAATCAACTAAAAGACGGTGGTTAAAAGGTATCTTGACAGGGCTACTTTTCAGCGGGACTATTGCCATGTTTGTATTTTATCTGATATTTCCATTTTTAATCGAGACAGTTTACGGAGATAAATGGGCAGACAATTTGAAAATTCCAACAAACATTCCTATCGACACACCTATTAATCTAACAATGGGAAACCAAAGGCAAGACAGCGTTTTGGCTTGGACTAAATCAAAAACAGACTTTCAACTTTACAACTCTTTTCAACCTGGAATTTACGAGTATGACTTTTGGACTGGCAATATAGAGAGCGGAACGATTTACTTAAAAGTTTTTGAAATAACTCAAGAATATCCACTTTCAACAGATAGACTACCTGAGAAGAGTGCAATTAAAATTCATAATACAACAGATAGTATTGTTAAATTTAGCACGACCTCCGAATTTACAATTTATGAAGGAGACTGGGGGAAACCCTATGCAGCAAGATTTGAAGTTTGGTTTAAGCCTGACAAGGGTGAACAAGAACGGAAACTATTTATGAAAAACTACAAAATAGAAGGATGGCAACGATAACGGACGACAGAACCAGAGCACATAACAACCAAGGGTTCCTTGGGTGCTCGCCCCGGCAATGCTCCCTGTCGCATCCCTCAATATGTCTTTAAAATGTAATCTTTCATTAAGGCGCCAAAGCACAAACTCCAGCAATTTCTAGAATAAATAATCATGGGCTCATCGTCCGGAAAGAAAATTGTCTGAATTGGTATTTTCAGGATTAAAGGGTTTTTAGGATGGGATTTCATAGTAGCTCTATCTCCTTAAGCAGTCTGGTTATTTTATAAGCATGCCACCCTGTTCCTCGGCCTTTGTGGGGTTTAAATACCTAATCCTATTTTACTGGGATTCGAAGCCGCTTTACATCCGCATTCGTGCGACTGCTAATTTTGAATGGTAAGGATTTATGCTTTTACCCTTGTTGCTGTTTTTTGGGAGTAGTACCGTATAATAAATATTTTTTACCTAATTTTGAATGTATATAATAAAGTCAAGTATTTAAAAATCACATGAGAAATCTTATTTATTTTTTACCCATCCTATTTTTCAGTTTTCTTTTTGCACAGGAGGTTAAGATTATGCCCTCTTCGGAGCATGCGGCTGAGGTTCATCAGGCAGCACAAAAATCTTCTATTCAGTCCTCCGGATTATTTAAAGATATTAATCAGTCCATATCCTCAACTAAATGGGCGGTCAGCGTCAGACCTACTTTTAGCCGTAAACATTATTCCGAAGAAATAGCGGCAATTAAAAGATCGAAACTGGAGACCAAATTACAAACTGTTACAGGTGCGGCAGAACAGTCTAAAACCTCAGTTGCTAATCCGGTTATCGGCACGAACTTTGAAGCCAATTGGACGCTCGCAGGCACCCCTCCGGATAACAGCATGGCTATTTCCAATGGGGGCTATATTGTATCTGCCAATAATGACGGCATTGAGTATTACGGGGATGCAGGCAGTTTTCTTTATTCTGATTACTGGTCGGATTTCTTCAATGATAATTCCCTGACATCCATGATCTATGACCCTAAGGTTATTTACGACAGCGGAGCAGATCGATTTGTCTTGGTGGTTCTCCATGGATCAACAGCGGCTACCTCTAAAGTACTGGTTTGCTTTTCCAAAACGAATAATCCTACCGATGGATGGTGGGTCTATCAATTAACCGGAAATCCACTCAATAATAATTGCTGGTTTGATTACCCGAACTTAGGGGTATCCAATAACGAAATTTATATTTCGGGTAATCTCTTTGTTACCAATGGCTCCTTTAATCAGGCCATTGTTTATCAAATTCCTAAAGCAGCCGGCTATTCGGGCGCTAATATCAATTGGCAATACTGGCACAACATGACAGCGACCCCTTTCTCCGCTTTTACGCTGGTGCCAGCCTCTTTTGGACATCAGGGCAATTATGGTCCCGGCATTTATTTTGTTAGCAGTCAGTCCGGTGGAAATAATCAGATACGGCTCTGGGATTTGTCTGATGACATGAGTGGCAATCCCACTATGACCAGCTATACAGTCAATACAACAGCCTACAGCCCTGCTGCAGATGCCGCCCAGCAAGGAACAAATGATAAGCTCGATAATGGGGATTGCCGGATTCAAAATGCATTTTATTTAGATGGAGTTATTCATTATGTTTTTCATTCCGATATCGGTTCCGGCTGGAATGGAATTAATTACAATCGCCTTACGGTAAGTTCCCTGGCCAATCAGTCTTCCACCTTTGGCTTACAGGGAAGCTACGATTATTCCTTCCCTGCTGTCATTCCCTTTTCTAATGTAGCGACAGATAGATCTGTGATGATTGCTTTTTTAGCCAGTTCCGGTTCTACCTATCCTCAGGTGAGGGTCGTGCAATGCGATCATACCCTGCAATGGTCCTCCTCCACTCAGGTCAAGTCAGGTGAAACCCATGTGGATTTTATAAATGGGGATGAACGATGGGGCGATTACACCGGTATTTCTAGAAGGCATAATAGTGCCAATCTGGAAATATGGCTGGCAGGTTGCTATGGTGCTGATATTACCCTTCAAAAGTATAATACCTATAAAACCTGGATTGCAGAAGTGTATGGATCTTCGATTGTTCAACGGGACGAAGCCCTTGAGATTCCTGAAGTGTCCCTTTTTCCAAATCCAACTTATGATTTCATTCAGATTCTTTTCACTACTTATAACGATGAACCCGTTTCCATTCAACTTATGGATTTACAGGGAAAGCTGGTCAAGGTATTGTATCAGGATACACCCAAAACAGGCACCAATAAATTAATGTTTAATAAGGAGGCACTTTCTGCCGGTACTTATTTTATTAACATCACCACCCCAACTCAAACCCTGAAAAATGAAAAAATTATTATTTTGGATTAATCCCATTTTGTTGGGTTTGTTGCTCTGGTCCTGTGGCAGTGGTAATTCCAGTTCTCAGGCCGAAACCGAAAGCATTATTGAAACTTCTGCAGAGAAGGACTCAATTGCCGCAGGAGATACCCTATCCCAAACTCAATCGGCAGGCGAGGTCAACAAAGCCCCAATTCCCGGACGAGATACCACCCCAAGATCGGCTAACTCCAATCGGGCAGAAGTAAGTACCCCAACTACTGCCGGAAAAAACGCGCTAACTCAAAAATCTGAAAAAGGTAAAACGCCCCCTAGAGAACAAAAAGAAGCCCCCAGACCAGGCAGTCCAGATTCTGGCCAACTGGATAGCATTAAGAAAGCCAAAGAACTGCTCAAAAAATAAAATAAGGCAGGTAATAGTTATCACCAAACAGGGTTATCACCAAACAAATTATAACACCTCACTAATTATTCCGAATATTGATTACTCAGCTCAGCCCACAAAATTTCAGCGGTTTCAATATCAATTTTGGCCTTTATCGCTAATTTCTGAATATCTGGATGGAGCACACCGAGCAGCAATAAGATATGATTTGCTCTACGCCATTAATAGTGGGTAATTCAATCTTAGAAATACCCTGTATAGTGGTTATAAATCTTCTACATAATTTATAAACAAGGTTATACCCTCTCCCTCCTCTCTCCAATGGAGAGGGCTTCAACCCCACTGGCCACAAAAATTGTGTCCAGAATTTCATTAAATATAACAAATTGGAATAATATTGAATTGGGAGATTCCTGAATCATTTGCTATTCCGAAATTTGGGCAAATGGTCCTATCAAACCCACACAAAACGGCGTAGAGCCAAAACGAAATTAGCGATTTGGGTTCACAGGGTTATGAGAGAAAATTAATAATGCAGTTTGGTTTTTTGCGTTTGGACTGATTTGATCGGCAGGGATTTTGGCCAAGGGTTTGATTTGGCGGACAACACCAATTTTTATTTAGGGCTTCCTCAGAAAGTAACTGGAAAATTTATTTTGCTATCACCAAGCGGTGTTATCACCAAAATATCAGGCCTTATATTTTTAATAGATTTATGGAATGCATGCGCACGGATTTTAGGCATATTTACTTAATTTCCTTGCATTCTGCATTTCATATATCTGTTTAAACTTGTATTACAAATATTCAATACTTTCTGAGGAAGCCCTATTTATGGTTTGTGCGTAGGCCTAACAGGTATTTTTTGCACCAAGCCATTTTTCAATCTGGATAATTATTCCATTTTACAATCAAGCATTCATTCAGCTTTGGCTCAAATTGCAGGGGTAACTTTTACACTGGGCATTTTGATTCAACTATTTTATTCAACAGACCATAGTGAAAAATGGATACATTTTACTTTTTTCGTTTTGGTGTTGGGACTTTCTGCCTCATTCGGATTTGTGAAAAATTACCAAGGAATTGTTCAAAGACTTTTATATTTGAGCAGCTTCATTTGGCTCCTTAAATTCTATAGACCTTAAGAGGCAATTATTTCGAATATTTGCTACTGAGTTGCTCCCATAATTGCTCGGCTGTACTAAGATCTAATCCTGCGGCAAATGCTAAGGCTTCAATATTAGGCCTTTTTCCCGAATTAAGATTGGGTAAGATCATTTGCAAAAAACCATTCATACTTTTTATTAAATCATTCTCCTTGGATAAGGGCTTATTAAACAATCTTCTATGTTCCGAAGTGAGTGAAATTTTCTGATCGAGGATTTTCTCTGCAGCAGTGTACATAGCTGGTGTAACATAATAATCAGCACCTGTTTCTACCTCAATTCCGGATTCCCGTAATGCTTCTGTTAAAAAATCATACCCTTCCAAAGTTGAGGCATTCCGAATTATCTCCTTTTTCTTAGGGTCAAAATAAGCAACGGTATCATGCGGAAATTCTGACATTTCATGAGGTTTCATTTGTACGATGCGGCCTTTGGAAGAGATATTAAATTTAGCTTGCAATTCATCCAAATTGACAGAGTCACAATAATCAATAGCCCCACAAAATATATTTTCAAACCCCTGGGAAGTTACAATTGGAGAATTCATCCCCAACACCAATAATAAAAAGGGAAAACAGTTCGACTCTACTTCCCTTGCAATGCCTTCTTCATCCTCAATTTCAGGATTAATCCATTCTGAGAGAAAAAAGATATCATCCAATGTATAGGCCTGAGCACAGATTACAACTCCATAAGTTTGCCAGCATAGACCATTAAAACTGATCAGATTAAAACATAATCTGGGCACACCAGTATTGCAAATTTTCTGTAAACCTGGGGAGTACAATAAATAGGATTCGTTCGTGAGCAAATCCAACATATTAAAGAATCTAGGTTCTGGATTATCTTGAATGACAGCAAAACTAAATCGCCAGGTGTGCTTAGCATGCCATTCTAAATATTGATATTCAGCCTCCGGCAACTTTAATATCTCCGGATCCTTTAAATACTCTTGTATTAAATGTTTCCGCCCGAATAATTGGTGTGCTGTAAACTCAGCAACTAACAAATCAACTAACTTAGGTTCTAAGTCCACTAACTGTCTCCAATAAGAATTTAATACAAACTGTAAGGTTAGTTTGTTCGGTGCTTTATTTAAGTGATAATGGAGGAGATATTTGTCCAATGCCCGAATGCTCAGTTCTGTATCCTCGGTGCATTTAAGCTTAATTTTCTGATAGTCTATCATTTCTGTGCATTAATCATAATGATTCAACCTATAGTTGAAAAAAGGAGTAAACAGTAAAATAAACTTGAATTTCGGCATTCAAAATGAAATATCAAAATCTTAGCCTCTACCCCTTCTTCCCCTTGTGCTTAAACACATATTGAGCCGTAATGGTAAAATTCCTTCCATCCGCAGGAATTATACCCGGACCAGGATAGGATTCGGCCCTGCGGGTAAAATAGCGCTCATCGAGGGCATTGTTTAAACTTCCTTCAATAGTCCAATTTTTAAGAGTCCAGGCCATGCTGAAATCCAATACAGAATAGGAAGGGATAATTCCCTCTACTGCAGTAGAAGTTCGTTTGGCATTGGAGGCATCTGAAAAATGTTCCTGTGTGAAGGAATACTGCCCGGAAAAACGCCATTTTTTGTATTTCCATACCAGACCATTTCGAATAACAACAGGCGGAACCATTTCAACTTTATTCTGATTAATGCCTACTTCCTCAGAGTTTAAATACACCGCATCAATAAACGCTGCATTGATAAATAAATTAAATTGATTCTCTGTAAATGGATACAGGCATTTCAATAAATTAATTTCCCCGAATAATTCTAAACCAACATTTCGGGCATCTGCGATATTGGTTCGGTAGCGATAATCTAAATAAAGCGGGGCTCTATCGGCACGCAGTACCTGCCCAATTCTATCCTGATAGGATAAATAAAAAAAGGTTATTTCATATCGAAGAAAATTATTTTTCATCCCCTTAACCCCTAAATCCGCAGTAAATCCGCGTTCATCTTTTAATAAAGAATCCACCACGAGATTGGGATTGTTAATTCGGATATCTGAGAAATTAATGGCTCTATAATTTTGGGAGAAATTCCCATAGACTTCCATCCAATTAGTGGGCTTATAACTCAATCCCAATCCCGCTAATACAAATGACCGAGGGCGATTTTTTTTGTCGTTAAATTGTTGCTCCGAAATTAAATTCCCAGCAAAATCAGTTACTCTTTGTTTATAATATCCCTCTGCCCGAGTATTAATATATTCCCAACGAAGGCCTGGACTGATAATCCATTTATCAGATAGGCGAAATATCTGTTCCGAAAAGAGTGCTACATTAAAATTAGGAAAGGAGTAATCACTATTTTCTAAATTTCCTGGATTGAGAAATACAAAATCAGGACTGGAAAGATTATTGGCATCGCCTTGCCTGGCAGTTGTGGTTCCCTGATAGAATCGAAATCCAAGAAGAGTTGTCTGCTCTTGTCCCAGCCATTTCCAATTACTGAGTATTCTGCTTTCATTCCCGAAATTTTTAAAATAGCCTTCAATTAAAGTGCGATTCCCTCCAAAGTCTGCTACATTAATTCGCTCCAAATTTCCGAGAGATTGTCTAAACGCATATAAACCGAAGAATCGGGAATTCCATTGAGTTTTTAAACTCAGATTCCCATCAAGGTTGGCGGCGAATAAATTCCAATTTACTTTAAACCAATTCCTGGAACGAACAGATTGTCTGGGGTCAGAATTAAAATAAGAATCTGTTAGCCCCCCTGCTTGTTGAGAGAGATAATCTAAGTGAGTATATTCGGCTCTCAACCGTAAATTTTTAAACAACTGAAAAGTCCAGGAAGAAAAGCCAGTATTCACCTCAAATCGGGAATTAGGCCTCCATCCATTTCCCTCTTTCCGTTGAAAAAAAGAATAATAAGAAATCTTGGATTTCGCAAAAGTGCCGCCTACACTATTAAATAAATTGACGAATCCGAAAGAGCCGGCGCTTCCGCGGGTAGTCCATTCAAAAGGAGAATCTGTTGGGCCTTGCTTCATTTTAAAATTCAACATTCCGCCAAATTGAGTTCCGTATTGTAATGAAGCCGCTCCTCTGACAACTTCTATCCGTTCAATCGCCTCCATGGGTGGGGTATAATAACTCTCCGGATAACCCAATGCATCTGCACTAATATCATAACCATTTTGTCTGGTATTAAAATTAGAAGTTCTATTGGGACTGAGTCCTCGCCCGCCAATTCCTAATTGCAATCCGGTACCATCACTTTCCCAGATATTAAGACCGGTTACTCTGCTAAATACTTGCCTGGAGTTATTATTGGCAGTATTAACAGTTAAATTTTTCATTTCAATGACTTCAGATTTTCGGGCAGCATAAATGCCCATATCTTCTACATCAGACAAAGAACGACCCGCCATTTGGATAATTCTTTTCTCTTCAATGGTAATTTTTTCTAATTCCTTTTCTTGCTTTAGTAATTGAAATTGTACGCTTATTGTATCCTGAGCAGAGGAGAGAGAAATAGATTTAGATAAACTACCGTATCCCATTGCAAATGCTGTAATTTCATACTCCCCCGAACTTAAATGCCCTACCAGACATTCGCCTTGACTATTTGTTTTACACCATTTCCCGGTTTTTTGAATATAAATAAATCCATCCTCCACAATTGAATCTCCGGGAAGTTTAATGATGCCTTTTACCCAAATTTGTTGCGCAAAAACCAATTGGCCTACACTCATTACCAATCCAATAAAAATCAGAATTATTCTACTGAATTGCATAAGGATAAATCCAATTTTTAGTGTTCCAAGAATCCTGAATTTCGCTCAGATTAAGTTGTGGGTCAAATAGTAATCTGCCTGCTTGTCCATTTAAAGTAACAAAGACCTCTGCACGAACTTCCGGATTACACAAGCCTTTTTGTTGATAGTGATCTTTTAGGAAATGAGCATACTGGAGAATCATATCTGGTTGCATGGCCATTTGTTTTTCCTGATGGTCATTCAGAAACTCCTTATTAAAAACAGTTCCCTCCTTACCTGTGCAAGTATCTTTTACATAAAATGTAGCAGTACCTGCTTTTTCCATTAACATAACCCGCCATCCAAACCGATAGGCCTCTTCCGTCCAGAATAAATTTCCAGGATATAAAGCAAATCGCCAAGGAAATAAAATCTGAAATAAAAAGTACAGAATAAATAGGGAAGAAATTATTCCAGTAAATTTAACGGAATAGGTGGATTGAGAAAATGTTGATTTCCAATGAATCATTTCTGTTAAAACAGATTGCCAGCGAGTATGCCATTCTGTCGAAAAGAAAATAAGTGTTGCACCCATCATGACCAAAGGGAAAACACCAATTTGGAATAATATACCGGTAAGGGCATGAAATACAATAACCAATAAATAAGCCCATGGTCTAAAATTTTTATTGAGTAAAAGAAATGGAATGCTGATGTCAAAAATCATTCCTGCCCAGCTGAAAATCCAAGGAGTATATTCCCAGGTAAATACGGATCCTATTATGGGTAAATGTTCATTGGGGGGAAGCCAGATTCTTAAGGGTAAGGCTTCCATAAGCCAAGAATAATTAATTTTTGCCAAGCCGGCACATATATACACAATGCTAATTTGTCCTTTAAATAACCAGATTGTCCAATTGGGAACTGTGGAAGATTGGATTTTCGGATTTAACCAGGCATCTATGGAGATATTTCTATGCGCAGGAATAATTAGTAAAAATAAACAAGCCAAACTAACAAAATAGTAATGATTTAGATAATAGGTAAGGTCGTATAATTCTGTGTAAGTAAAGGTTAAAAAGAGTAATATGCTGGCGATTCGATAATAAAATCCCAGCAGTACAGCCAAAGAACTGAGCAACATAATGCCATGAATTGCATATAATTCAACAGCCCCCAATCTGGGCAACCATTCAAAACCGAAATAAGAAAAATGAAAAACCGGAGAAATATAATGATCTTCAATCCACCCTAAAACAATAAAACGGATGGTACTGATAGATAAAAGCAAACCCAACATAATTCGGACAGTAATCAAGGGAGCAATGGATGTTTGCCCATGAATAGCTGTATGAAATTTCCGAATTAACTGAGCGAGCATATATTCTATTCAGTGTTGTAAAGTTTTATGTTGTCGGTTTAGTTTCAATTTACTTAATCTCCATCTCCACTGCTGTAAGTAATCGCAATACCAATTAAAGAAGATAAATCCGATTTAAGGTAACGGGTAAATTTTTGATATTCTGTATACCAATTTTGAATCTTTGATAAATCTGATTGTACTAGGGTAGCAATGGAGCTTGTATCCTGAAAAGAATTATTTAGTGTATTAAGTTCGGCAAATTTTGTTTGGGTTTCATTTAGTAAGGTTTTTCCATCTTGTAATGAATTCAACCAATCGTCAAATCCAATTCCGGTTTCCCCTGTTCTACTATTTCCTTTCCAGATATTTTCTATTGCCCGAAAATGTTCTTTTATGTGTCGGGTAGAATATCCACTATAATACGATTCTGATTTGTTGGGTTCAGCCTGTGTTTGGCCAGCTCGTACGCCTGCAGGAATTCCTAATTTATAATTCTTTAATCCCTCGTAACTCAGTAAAAAATTATTGTATAAAAGGGACACACTACTGCCGGCATCTTTTCCATCATTATCTACGAATGTTTGACGATATGTTGCCCAGCCAGATACTACAGTATTCACCCAATTATGCAGGTGGGTGGTAATTGCGTCCAGATAGGCGCGTCTATCCGCACCACTAAGAGAATCTTGAAACTGTGTGAGCGCATTAGGTGAAAATAGTAGATATTCAATGGTTTGAAATCCTCTGCTATCGCGTTCAAAATCGCTAAAGGAATAATTTTTATCGGTGATTCTTTGTTCAACTCGGGCAGTATTCACCGGCCAAATGCCTAGATTTTCAGCCATAGTTCCGGTTACTGGAATTTCACCGGGACCAAAATTAAATGCCTGACAATGTAGGAAATCTACATAGGCCTGATTCCATTTTTCTTGAATTTGGATTAATTGGCTTGTGGTTGGATTTTGACGAAAAGAATCACAGGAAAGTTTGAAAGCTTCGGTAGAAATTTTCAGGTTATTGAGATTAGGTAGTATGACTTTATCGGCCATACTTTCCAACATAATTTTTTTGTTAAAGTCAGTACTCGAATTAGGTTCTGTTTCTTCGGTCGGTTTACAGGCGGAAAGTATAAACAATGAAAGAATCAGTATTAAAGAAAGTTTAGGGAGTATTGATGAATGTTGATTCATAAGTTTTTAAAAAATGCACAAGTACAGCCTTTCGAGAAACGCCGCCGTTTATCCCCATTGATTTATCTTCCTTGAGCGGTAATCCAATTGACTTTGAATTCTTCCATTTCGGTGCTAGAGAATCCATAAATAGATTGGATGAGTGATAGGGCATCCCCGATTTTAGTCAATTGGGTTGGTCCTTGTTGCACAAATAAATAGGTGGAAGGCGTACCATCAGGCGGGAAATTGAGGTAGTTCAATAATTGGTCGATTTGCACATCCGTAATTATTCGATTGGAGGGATAAACGGCTTTTAAGCCATGAATAAATCCAATAGCCTCGCCTAAATCATGCAATGCTGCAGCTATGGTAGAGGAATCCTGAGTGGTAGCAGATAATTTTGCCGTAGCCCCATGGCAATAATTGGCTGCAGTAGCCATCAAAGCTTTTTCAATATTACTTTTTAAATCAGCAATTGCTTGATTCTTTTCACTATCGTATTGAGAGCCTCCTTTTACGGCGGCTTGCAGTTTTAAGAATGATTTTTTAACCCGGGTGTACAATCCATTGCCATCGTTCTTGTCTCGTCTTGCGGTATAATTGGCAATGAAGGCATCTGGTGTAGGAGTACTGGTGGTATTATTGGTATTGGGGAATGCCGGAGAGGCTCCATAAATAGCCACCATTTTATCAATGATTGAGTCATTTAAATCCGATAGTAAAAGCTCAGCAATTCTATTGTACAGTACTGCTCCATAAAAGCCTTTGTCAATCACTTCCAGTGTTTCTACACCGTATCTGTCAACCAGGCGATTATGGATGACTCCCCCGGTAGCATTGGGGGCAGTCAGAAAATTCCAGGAATTACCAGAGGACGAAGCGAGGGTTGCAAAATATCCATTGCTTCCTTCAATTTTGAACTGATAGTAATTGGCAGTAACTGATTTTAGAGTAGGGGTACCGGAAGAAGCAAAATACCAGTTGAGCGAATCTACAGATAGTGTAGTATCGGCTGAAACTCCTTTTTTCATATAATTATTGAGTTCCTTCATTTGGTTCAGGATGGCTTTTTCCACCTGAACATTTGTGTCATAATTAGCACTCACATAATTATCCGGGATTTGAAGTCCAGGATTGGGAGTCGAAGTCGAAAGGTTGGGTTTGGATTCTTTTTTACAAGAAGTCAGAGCTAAAGCACTGATTATCATTAGTATTAATATTTTTAACACACGCATGCCTTTATTTAGACTAAGAATAAATACAAAAGTAAGGACAGAAAATGATTCTGCAAATGATATTTATCATTTGGGTATAAACTCTTTAAAATGAGGGATTTATTTTTATTATTCCTAACCCCTGCTTAGATGCTAACCCTAGACAATGATTCTTAAAGAATAAACAAAAAGGAGGCAGATAAACTTGAATTTAGCAAGTATGGCAAATGGAAACTCCCCCAAGCGTGGGCGTGCCATTCCTTTACCTGTTTAAAAATATCGTTCAGTTTTTATTACGGCTTCAAGCCCAATCCTTCACTCAGTAATTCTGCAATATCTTTTACTTTCACCTCTTCTTCTTTGTTTTTATTCTTCACGCCATCACTCATCATGGTCATGCAAAAAGGACAGGCGGAAGCAATAATAGAAGCTCCTGTTGCCAGTGCTTCTTCGGTTCTTTCTATGTTGATGTCTTTATTACCCTTTTCAGGCTCTTTAAACATTTGAGCACCACCGGCACCGCAGCATAATCCATTGGTGCGACAGCGTTTCATTTCAATTAAGTCGGCATCTAAGGCCTCAATTACTTTTCGGGGAGCCTCATATACCCCATTGGCACGACCTAAATAACAGGAATCATGGAAGGATATTTTCTTTCCTTTGAATGCTCCTCCTTCCACTTTTAATTTTCCGGCATCAATTAATTCCTGTAAGAACTGGCTGTGATGCTGTACTTCATAATTGCCCCCTAAATCTGGGTATTCATTTTTAATGGTATTGAAACAATGCGGACAAGCTGTTACGATGCGCTTTACATCATAGGCATTGAGAATATCAATATTCTGTATGGCCTGCATCTGGAATAAAAACTCATTCCCGGCTCGTTTGGCTGGATCTCCTGTGCAGGATTCTTCAGGACCTAAAACCGCGTAAGAAATGCCTACATGATCCAGAATACGAATCATATCATGGGTTACGCGTTTGTAGCGCTCATCAAAACTACCTGCACAACCTACCCAAAACAGGACTTCAGGTTTTTCGCCTTTAGCGAATAAATCGGCCATTACGGGCACCTGTATATTTTTAATTTCAGACATGTTAATTGGAGGAAAGGGTTTTTATTTCATTGGCCCAATTGAAGCGATCTGCAGCGGGGAAAGCCCAAGGGGAACCATTATTTTCCAAGTTGGCAAACATGGCATTGAGGGAGGCCGGCGCTGCGGACTGCTCCATTACCAGAAAGCGACGCATTTCTAGGATTGGGGCAACAGGGTCTATATTCACCGGACATTCCTGCACGCAGGCATTACAAGTGGTGCAAGCCCAAAGTTCTTCTGCACTGATATAGTCTCCCAATAATTTCAACTCTGTATTTTTTCCCGCTATTCGATCTTCCTGACGGTCGCGCAGATTCATCACTATCTTTCGGGGAGACAATAATTTCCCCGTGATATTTGCCGGACAAGCTGAAGTACAGCGACCACATTCTGTACAGGAAAATCCATCCATCAGGGTCTTCCAACTTAACTGATCTACCTCGCTGGCTCCAAAAGACAAGGGAGCTGCATTGGGGTCAGGAGTGGGAACCTGATAGGAAGGGTCGAGCATGGCTCTAATTTCATGAGTCACATGCTCTGGGGTAGATAATTTTCCAACGGCCTCCGTCTTATAAAAATAAGTATTAGGGAAAGCCATGATAATGTGAAAATGCTTGGAATAGGGGAGGTAATTCAAGAAAGCTAAAATCCCCAAGATATGAAACCACCATCCGGCTCTTTCCATTAGGTGCAAGGTTGAGATAGACTCAGGAAAGCTAGCCAACAGGAAACTGCTGACAGGAAAATATCCAGGTAAGGTTTCACCCTCCAATCGGTGCATTTTTACATCGGCAGCATTCATGGTAAATAAGCCCAACATGAGAATGATTTCCACCCACAAAATGATATTTGCATCTCGGGTTTGGGAAACTTGCATCTCTACGCCAGAAAACCGGGGAACTCTGGCAATATTTCTACGATATAATAAAACTACACACGCCAAAATGACCAAGAAACCCAATATCTCATTGGCACTCGTGAGCACACGATAAACAGGCCCTAAAACACCCAATACCCGATGGGTTTGAAACACTCCATCGATGAGCATCTCCAACACTTCCACATTAATAACTAAAAAGCCAACATAAATAAGGCCATGTAAGAATGCGGGTAAAGGCCTTTGAAACATCTTCTTTTGACCAAATGCCACCAAAAGCATATTCCTCAACCTTAGGGCTGGGTCATTGGTACGATTGGATGCTCGTCCAGAATGAATTGAATTGCGAATACCTGATACTCTTCGAGAAAACATCCAGATGGAAGCCGAAGTAACCAAGAGAAGGAAAAATGTTTGAAAATGCTGCATAATTTCAGACTTCAAAATAAGCAAATTTTTCGTCAGGGAGACCCTGTATTCAATCAACAACCGAGGAAATGAACTGGATAATCTTAGGACCTGAATTCTATGACTTCTAAAACATTCCCGATAGTAAGGATTCCATCAGAATACAATTTCTTCGGGAAAATCATTCGGATATTATTTTTTGAATAGGAGTTTTAGCTCATTCGAGAATCGTTTTTATACCCACATTGTACTGAATGCTCTTATTTCTTGACAGAATCAATAGCTTTTCGAACATTTCCATACTGTGACAATAAATCTTTGGATTCTTCAAAGCTTAATCCGGTTTCCTCCATAATCATGACGGCTCCTCTATTCAATAACTTTTTATTACTCAGTTGCATATCGACCATTTTATCCCCTTGAACTTTTCCTAATCGGACCATCAACGCGGTAGAGTACATATTGAGTATTAGTTTTTGGGCAGTGCCAGCTTTCATGCGGGTTGAGCCCCGAATAAACTCTGGACCTGTGAGGGCTTCCAGGCAAAAATCGCAGTGCTCTTGAATAGGTGCGCCGGGATTGCAAGTAATTCCGATTGTGAGCAATCCCTGATTTCGAGCAGCCTGTAAACCGCCTAATACATAAGGAGTTGTGCCACTTGCGCTTAATCCAACTAGAATATCTGACTGGGTAGGATTGTACTTCAGTAAATCTTTCCAGGCCTGATCTATATCATCCTCAGCAAATTCCACTGCTTTGCGCAAAGCACCATCTCCCCCAGCAATCAGCGCAATAAATAAATCACTCACCCCAAAGGTTGGCGGAATTTCTGAAGCATCCGTAATAGCCAGACGCCCACTGGTTCCGGCGCCAATATAAAAAACCCTGCCTCCCAGGTTTATCCTTGCCAGACTTTGCTCTACCGCCTCCGTCAACAAAGGAATTACCTGCTTCACAGCATAGCTGACTTTTTCATCCTCCTGATTGATGTAAGTCAGGATGTCTTTTGTCGGCAGATATTCAAGCCCCTGAAAACCAGAGGACTGTTCGGTGAGTTTATCGGAATCTTTCATGATATAAAACTAAACGATTGATCGGTCTGTCCACAAACACACTGGGTTCCATGCCATTCTCTTCCAATACTTGAAGTAACCAAGGTTGAAAATATCGGGAAATAGACCCGGTGAATCCTGGGGAGAGGAGCCGAATCTCGGGATACTTTAGCAAGGTGCTGGCGCAAAACGCCCGGAATGAATTCAGTATTAAGGCTTCCACTTCCGGATTATCGGCTAACTCCAATACTATAGGAGCTAAAGAGGCCAAAGCTACATTGGGCTTGGGTTTTCCATGAATACGATTTCGCAACTCAATAGGATTTGAGCATTCAAGTACCTCCAACATTTTAGTAGAAAGAGATTCAGAAAAATCCTGATCTAATAATCCTTTCACCAAGCGTTTGCCTAAATCAGCCCCACTCCCCTCATCACCAAAAAGATAGCCATGCCCCCCTCTGTGTGAAACGATATTTCTCCCATCAAAATGACAGGTGTTGGAGCCTGTTCCCAAAATAACGGCAATACCTGGCTGATTAAGGCAAATTGCCCGGGCAGCCCCTAACAAATCATGTTCTACTTCTGCTCGTTCTGCTGTTGTGTGGGATAGCAGCCACCCTTGCAATCCTTGAATATAATCCGGATGCGAAAATCCTGAGCCATAAAAATAAATTTCTCGCAAGGTTTTCCCTGAGAGCTGAGGCAATAATTCTTCCTCCAGAGATTTTAAGAGAGCATCCATCCCTTGTACATAGGGATTGTAGCCTGAGGTCTGAAAAGACTCTCCGGACTCCACCCATTTCCAATCGGTTTTGGAAGACCCGCTATCCGCAATTAATTTCATTTGCCCTAAAATTAAGGGGAATCCGAATAGCATAGCTCATTTGCTGGTTTCAGAAACCAGAATTCCCTCTAAATACTTTGGGATAGAAATAGCCTTTCCCTTCCCCAATTGCCTTAACCTCGGAATATGGCCAAATGGAAACAAAAGGAATTTTCTCGTAATTTTATGCTGAGAAAAATGAATTCCCTCGGCTTTTCGTTATAGTACCTACTACCAATCTCAAATCTGACTATGTCTAAAAATTTAAAATACACCTTTCTGGCTTTGGCCTTGATTATTACCGGTATGGTATCGGGATACAAACTCAAATCCAGCCTGCCCGACTTCAAGCAAACAGATTTTGATGATAGTCTGAATAAATTCCAACAAGCAATCCGATTTGTGGAATACACCTATATAGAGTCGGTTACTTTTGAAAGTATGGTGGACAATGCCATTAAAGGCATGCTGGAAGGTTTGGATCCCCATTCTTTTTATATACCCAAACAAGAAAAAAAGGGAATGGATGAACAAATGGCCGGAAGTTTTGAGGGCATTGGAGTAGAATTTAACATCTTAGAAGACACCATTTATGTGGTAGCTCCAATCTCTGGTGGGCCCAGTGAAAAATTGGGAATACTCGCAGGAGACAGAATAGTAGAGGTCGATAGCCATAATGTTGCCGGCGTTGGAATAACCAATGCCGATGTAATGGTGAAATTAAAAGGCAAAAAAGGAACAGTTGTTCGGGTTGGGATTTCACGACGAGGGGTTAATCGTATTATATATTTTGATATCATCCGCGATAAGATTCCTTTTTACAGCGTAGATTATTCTTACATGATTGAGCCTAAAACAGGTTATTTAAAATTGAGTCGCTTTGCCGAAACAACCTATCAGGAATTTACTGAACACATGGGCAAGTTGAAGAAAGAGGGCATGGAAAATCTAATTTTGGATCTTCGTTCTAATCCAGGTGGATACATGAATATGGCTCAACTAATTTCCGATGAATTCTTGGCGGAGGGCAAATTAATCGTGTACACAGAGGGGCGCACGAATGAAAGTAAATCGAAATACATTTCTACATCTAATGTAGGTTCATTCGAAAAAGGGGGACTCGTTATTTTAATTGATCAGGGATCTGCCTCTGCTTCTGAAATTGTTTCCGGTGCAGTGCAGGATTGGGACAGAGGATTAATTATTGGCACTCGTTCCTTTGGAAAAGGCTTGGTACAAACCCAACATAATTTCCAGGATGGTTCTGCCATGCGTTTGGTTATCTCAAAATATTTTACCCCAAGTGGTCGCTGCATTCAAAAACCTTACAACAAAACCAGTAAGAAATATAATGAGGAAATTCTAGAGCGATTTGAAACCGGAGAAGTGTATGACGAAAGTAAAATCAAATTTCCAGATTCCTTAAAATTCAAAACGACTGCTGGCAGAACCGTTTATGGAGGTGGAGGAATTTTACCCGATGTATTTATGCCCCTTGACACAACTGGCAGATCTAATTACTATACAGATTTATTTATTAATGGAGTATTCCGTCAGTATGCTTTGAAATATGCTGACACCCATGCCGAAATTAAAAATCAATATCCCAATGGGTTTGAGTTTGCCAAGAAATTCCAAGTTTCGGATGAATTATTAAAAGACTTCATTGCTTATGGTGAGGAGAAGAAAGTTAAGTTCAATGAGAAAGAATATCAAACATCTTTGAAATTAATCAAGATGCTCATCAAGGCGAATATTGGTCAGCGATTCTGGAATGATGAAGGCTTTTTTCCTGTCTTACATCAAAACGATCAGAATATTTCTATGGCTCTAAAACTCATGCCAGATGCGGTTAAGCTGTATGAAACGGGTAAGTTTACTTGGAAGAAATGATGAGTGATGAGTGATGAATGATGAGTGATGAATGATGAGTGATGAATGATGAGTGATGAAGGAGAGTGTAAACTTATGTCCAACAATAAAATGGACAGAACTTAAAAGAAGGTTTTTGAAATTTGCTTAGTGAGGAAGGGTTAGGTAAAACCCAAATGCCGCAAGACCCTAGGGTATTGCGGCATTTGAGTATCCATGCAAGTTCTCGATCTAATGTATTAAGAGCATCCGGATGTAGCCCCGCAATTGGTGCAAAGAAAACAGGTTCCATTACGAATGGTTGTACTTCCACAAGCAGTACAAGCTGGTCCGTATCCTGCGAATTTAACCTGACTGATGGCATTGTGATTTTGAATCTCAGAGGTATCCATTGATGAAGGAGCTGTTGAGTTTTCCGTTGAAGAGTCTATCTCTAGTTCTTTTTCCGATGTATTTTGCTTCTGCTTCAAATAGGCATCATAAAACTCTAATGCTTCCCGAATTTTCGCCACTTCAGCCACTCTGTTTTTTCCTGGCTCCGGTACTATGTGCAATCCTTTCGTCTCTCCATTATATTCATAATCCAATACTTTGAAGATGTAATCCAGTATTGAAGAAGCACTTTTAATGTAAGGGTGATCCACTCTTCCGGAAGGTTCGAATTGGGTGAATTTAAATTTATCTGCAAAAACACTCAGCGGCACACCATATTGAAGGCCGATGGAAACAGCAATTGCAAACGCATCGAGTAGATTCTTCATGATGTCGCCTTGCTTGGAAGTGTCAATAAAAATCTCCCCCAAAGTCCCATCTTCATATTCACCAGCATGGATAAAAATGCTCTGCTCTACCACTGGTCCATACAAAGTGCCTTTAAAAATTGGGCCGATTCTTTTCGGTTTGAGATTTTTTCTACTTACGACGCCACTCAATTTTCTTTTGAATCCAGTATCTTCAGTAGCATTAAGCAATTTTATTGCAGCTTCAATTACCTGATTTTGATTGTTCCCATCAATAAAACCTTCTGGGATTTTTACTTCCACATTAGTTTCCCCAGAGTCAGATTCTTTTTTCTTTTCAGCGGTAGTAAGGGGTTGGGAAGATTTACAATTATTCCGGTATAGGGCATTAGCCTTCAATCCTAATTTCCATGAGAGGAGATAACATTCCTGAATATCTGCCACACTAGCTTCTTCTGGCAGGTTGATGGTTTTAGAAATGGCTCCGGAAATAAATGCCTGTAAAGCGGCCAACATGCGAATGTGGCCGTGGGGATGTATAAACCGAATGCCATTTCCAGATGGATTCGCACAGTCAAAAATAGGGTAATGCTCAAATCTCAAATGCGGCGCTCCTTCCAAAGTTGAAAAGCCACATAGATAGTCGTTTGCCTCGCCGATTTGGTCCCAAGTAAACCCTAATTCTGTCAATAAATTGAAGCCCTTTTGCTCATACACTCCTGGAGTAAAGCCCAAGCGACGCAATGAAGCTTCGCCCAAAATTTTAGGCTGGAATGCCATGCTTACATGGAATGCTCCCAAAAGTGAGGTTTCGATTCTGGTAATTTCAGCAGGCGTTAAGCCACGGTCACTGAGGGTTTGAGCATTAATATGAGGAGCTCCCTGAAAGTTTCTGTGGCCTAATACATAGGTTTGAATCTCTGCTCGTTCAGTTTCATTGTATCCCAAATTGCGCAAAGCAATAGGGATAGCCATATTGGTAATGATTAAATTTCCTCCTCCAGATAATTTCTTGGCTTTAACTGGAGCAAAATCGGGTTCCGCTCCGGTTGTATCGCAATCCATCACGAGAGCAATCGTTCCTGTGGGAGCAATAACGGTGGTCTGTGCATTGCGGTACCCATATTTCTTACCCAATTCTAAAGCTTTGTCCCAAGCATCTCCGGCAGCCTGTAATAAGGGCTGAGGACAATATTGCGGATTGATGCCCATTGGAGCTATACTTAATCCCTCGCAGGCTTCCGGCATATTATTAGCAGCAAACCGATGATTCTGAATAACCCGAAGCATGTGGGTTTTATTTTTTTCGTATCCTTTGAATGCTCCCAAAAATGAAGCCATTTCGGCAGAGGTTGCATACGCTTCTCCCGTCATGATTGCTGTGATTGCTCCTGCTATTGCTGTTGCCTGAGGAGAATCATACGGTATACCGGAAATCATCAGCATGCTTCCAATATTAGCATGCCCTAGTCCTAAGGTTCTGTATTCATAACTTAAACGAGCAATTTCTTTCGAGGGGAATTGAGCCATCAAAACCGAAATCTCCAAAGCTACCGTCCACAAGCGACAAGCGTAGCGGAAGTCCTCCACCTTGAATTCTAGGGTTTCTGTATTTAGAAATCCGACAAGATTTAAGGATGCCAAGTTGCAAGCCGTGTTATCTAAAAACATGTATTCAGAGCAAGGATTAGAAGCTCTGATGGGGCCTGATTCCGGGCAAGTATGCCATTCGTTAATGGTGGTATCAAACTGTACGCCCGGATCGGCGCATGACCAAGCAGCTTTAGCAATTTCATCCCATAGGTAGGATGCTTTATAGGTTTTGACGACCTTTCCGTCTGTTCGGCCAGTACAATTCCAATCTAGATCTTTCTCCAATGATTCCATAAAACCATTGGAGATACGAACCGAATTATTCGAATTTTGTCCCGATACAGTTCGATAAGCTTCTCCCTCATAATCGGAAGAATAGCCGGCGGAAATCAATGCCTTGGCTTTCACTTCTTCCTCTGATTTCCACCGGATAAATTCTAAAATTTCCGGATGGTCCATATCGAGACAAACCATTTTGGCTGCTCGACGGGTAGTACCCCCAGATTTTATTGCTCCCGCTGCTCGATCCCCCACTTTCAAGAAGCTAATTAAGCCAGAGGAATTTCCGCCCCCACTCAATTTCTCGGCTTCCGATCTTAGATTCGAAAAGTTTGTCCCTACTCCGGAACCATATTTAAATATCCGCGCTTCCCGCACCCAGAGGTCCATTATGCCATTTTCATTGACCAAATCATCCTCCACAGAAAGGATAAAACAGGCATGTGGCTGAGGTCTTTCGTATGCAGAGGTAGAGGCCGTAACTTTTTGAGTCTTCGGATCTACAAAATAATGACCTTGTGCGGGTCCTGAGATTCCATACGATGAATGTAATCCGGTGTTAAACCACTGCGGTGAATTAGGAGCCGCCTTCTGGTCTAACATCATGAATACCATTTCATCATAAAATATTTGGGCATCTTTTTCAGAGGCAAAGTATCCGTATCGTGACCCCCAGTCTGTCCAGCAATGAACAATACGATGCACTACCTGCTTGAGTGATGTCTCCGAACCCAATGTGCCATCAGGTTGTGGAACTCCTTCCTTCCTGAAATATTTCTGGGCAACAATATCTGATGCTGTCTGGCTCCATTTCTTAGGGAACTCAGCCTCTTTCAACTCAAAATAAACCCGACCGTCATTTGCCTTAATCTGCGTCGTTCGTTTTTCAAACTCAAATGCGTCAAAAATATTTTTTCCTTCAGTGGTAAATCTTCTGGAAATTCTCAATCCTTCGGAGGTTGAATACTGTTTGGGTGAATTGTCTTTTTTCATACGAGTTGAGATTTGCCTGATACAAAATCCATACTCAGGCTTAGGACAAAGTTTGGAACTAGTCTGGTAGAATGCAATTTCAGTTTTCCACCCAAGCCTGGTGAACAACCAATTTCTGCCTGAGATTCAACCTTGCATGGGGGGGCGGATTTGCATATGTGTTTTACTTGGCAAGTGGTCAAAAATTATGAACGAAGCATCTGGGGGCAATATTTCACCTAAAAAGGATTGAGCGAATGGCCGTCTGGATGCTGTCTTGAAATTGTACACTTGATAGGTTTGCCTTTAGATTATCCTCCGACTTGGAGCAACTCAATAATATGAACACTAGGGTGTTCTTTCTAAGATAGTAATTAAATTGATGAATTTCAATTGGTTAGTGTAGATTGGACGGTTAGGCGTTGATCAGCACTTTTACTCATTTTTTAAAATCTGACTATTCCTGTAACTGAGTTTTTTGTTCTTGAGTATGCAGACGAGAATTCTTTGATCTCAATTTGTTCATACTTTTCATTGTGAAATATAGATTCGCCCTCAACAAGCTTGTAACTACTCAAATCAATGTAATTTTCTGTGGAAACGCACCAAAGGTCAACTAATAAGTTTTTCAGTTCATATAATTGTTTTTTTTCATTTGAAGATGTGAATGATAACTAATTGCTGATTTTCTCCTTCAAACTATTGAATATAATGTAATTTTATCCCTTGGTTTTCTTTATCAGAAAACCAGTACTCACTATGGATAAAACAGGAGTTCTGGCATTGATGCAGGAAAGAAAAAGGAATCGGGTTAAAAGCTTTGCCCTTCTTTTAGATCCGGATCATTTTGATGCTACCAGAGATATGGAATTAATACGCCGCTCGGAAGCGCATGGCGTGCATTATTTATTTGTTGGGGGCAGCTTGGTGCAAAGCAGTCAGTTGGATTTTATGATTCGGGAATTAAAGAAACTGACCAACATTCCGGTTGTTCTATTCCCAGGAAGTGTATTGCAAGTATCTTCTGAAGCGGATGCCATATTTTTTCTATCCCTGATTAGTGGTCGAAACCCTGAGTTGTTAATTGGCAATCATGTAATTGCTGCGCCATACATCCGTAAATCTGGGCTGGAAGTTATTCCGACCGGATATATGCTGATAGATTCAGGCCGTCAGACCACGGCTTCTTATATGTCTCATACATTGCCTATTCCGCATGACAAACCGGATATCGCTCAATGTACGGCAATTGCCGGAGAAATGCTGGGACTACAAGTGATGTATATGGACGGAGGCAGTGGGGCCAAAGAAACTATTTCTCCGGAAATGATTTATGCTGTTTCGAGGTCGGTGAAAACGCCCCTAATTGTGGGAGGTGGGATACGAGATAAGGCGACTGCTCTGCGGATTTTGAATGCGGGAGCAGATGTAATTGTGGTTGGAAATGCTCTCGAACGAGATCCCTCTTCTTCGATTCTAGAAGAAGTAACTCAGGCTGTCACGGAATGCTCCTTTTCTTAATCAGAATTCAAGATTTTTAAAATTGTGTCTATTGATCCAAATCCTTGATCGTTTAGAATCAGCATTTATCTAATCATAAATCGAGAAACAATTTGGGAATTTCTACATGAAAAATTCTGGCCTATTTTTTATTTTAACACTAATTGGGAGTCTTTTCTTCGAAAACCCTTATTTACGAGCACAAACAGATCCCCAAAGCCTAAGCATAGGTATCAGAGCAGGCGACCCGACTGGTATAACAGGGAAATATTTTATTCGTGACAACCATGCCTTAGAAGGGATCATCAGTCTTTGGCCTTATGGACCCGCATTTACCGGTTTGTATGAGATTCATGCAAAAGCCTTTTCTGTTGAAGGTTTACATTGGTATTATGGGGCAGGTGGACATGTTAGATTATATAGGGCATCATGGTATCAAAAAAATCTGGATTGGTACTACCCTAGGAGTCGTTATGCAGGCGGTGTTGGAATTGGATTAGATGCAATTTTGGGGATGAGTTATAAAATAGCTCCAATCCCTATATCCATTAGTGTAGATTTTAAACCTACTGTAGAATTAGCTACTCGAAGAAGTTTGAATTTCGACTTGGAATCAGCTATTTCCTTTCGATACCATTTTTAATAATTTCTGTAAGAATTATGACAACCGACACCATCCTATTGGAGGACCGTTTCCCCATTCACCCAGACCTAGTGTTTACTGCTTGGTTAGATAGCATGGAACACAGCGCTTTTACCGGATCAGAAGCTAAAATCGAAGCGAAACCTGTCGGCAAATATTCAGCCTGGGATCAGTACATCACAGGCATAACCTTGGAGTTTGACCCTGGGGAGAGAATTCTGCAAACATGGAGAACAAGGGACTTTCCAGAAGATCATCCTGACTCTACCTTAGAAATTCGTTTGAAGGAAATTCCTGAAGGATGCTTATTTCAGATTATTCATACCGGATTACCGGCTGGAACAGAATTAGAATACAGAAAAGGCTGGATAGAATACTACTTCAAACCAATGAGGGAATATTTTAAATAATCAATTATTGAGGCCTTTTTATTGAGCAGCCAATTGCTTTTGTGACGGGTACTTGCACAGATTGACCTGCTGTTAATTGTTGAAGTGCATTCTCTAAATACTTTGTTTTTACATCTCCAGCGTTTCGACTATTATCATCTATTGCGCCTATGTAGGCAACCTGTAATCCATCATTTGTTTTAGTTAACACATACACATGAGGTGTTTTGGTTGCGCCAAACCTTGAAGCCACTTTCCCATTTTCGTCCAACAAATACGGGAATGTGAACTTCTTGGAGCGCGCTCTCTTCTTCATGTTTTCATACGAATCCTCCGGTTGAATAGTAGGGTCATTAGGATTCAACGCTAATACAGGATAGCCTTTCGTTGACCATTCTTTATCAAGGGCAATAATTCTATCTTCATAAGCGATAGAGAAAGGGCAATGATTACAGGTAAAAACAACCACGAAGCCTTTTGCCTCTGGGTAATTTTCAGGAGAAACCATTTTACCATCTACATTCATTAGGTTGAAGGATTCCGCCAAGTCACCCGGCTTATATCCAGATGTAAGGGTTGTTTCCTGAGCAAACATTGAATTCAAAAGTGCACTAATAATGAAGGTAAATAACAATGCTGATTTTTTCATATTCTGTTTTTTTATTTTGACAAATTTCGAACCAAATCCAATAACTCTGGACAAGAAAAAGAATTTTCTTTAAATGCTAGGTAATTCCCTCTGCCGTTAACAAATAAAGTTGCCGGAATTGCACCCGACCAATTTTTATCTACTTTATCAATCCATTGATTTGGGTTCGTTTCATTAAGCAGCCAAACTTCGGATTGAATATTTCTTTTTTTCAGGATAGGGATTACCCGATTGTTTAAATCCTCAACATAATCCAGATTGACCAATAATACTTTAACGGGCTTAGAAAAAGTAGTATTGTGCAATTCTTCAAAGCAGGGCAATTCCGTTACACAAGGCTTACACCAACTGGCCCAAAAATTGACAACTAGAAAGGTGTCGGGGTGTTGGTTTTTCCAGTAAGATTCTGCCTCAGTCCATTGAATGATTGAAACCGATTGGGCACATACCTGTGAGCTTTGAGAACATAAAAACATCAAAACACTCAAAATATTTACCTGAAAATTAATCCTGAAAGCGAATTTCATGAGTAATCTTTAAACCTGGCGTCAAAGTAGCATATACACCGCAATATTTTTCAAGGGACATCTGAACCGCCTTTTCGATATTCTCAAGAGGAACATCTTTGCTGAGTTCATAAATCAAATGTAGGTTTTTGAATTTTTTTGGCGCTTCATCGAGCACATTTCCTTTGGTGATTACATTAAAATATCGTGGCTCAGTTCTCATTTTTCGAAGAATAGAAATAACATCCATTCCGGTGCAACCCGCTAGGGCAATCATCAAAAAAGGTTTGGGTCTGGGGCCTAAGTCATTTCCTCCTTCGCCAGAATCAGCATCCATCATAAGTCTATGGCCATTCACCTCTGCTTCAAAAGCCAGACCGGATACCAGTCGGCAACTAATTTCTAATTCCATGGAGTGTCGTTAACAAATCATTCGGTAACAATTTCAATAGCTTCATCTGCAATAACGGGCAAATGGTTCATGCGCAATAAAATTTGGCAGGTGGTCACAACATCTTTCTCGCAATAAATCCGAATACGATCCAGACCGTTTTCTGTCCAATAAACGCGGCCTACATCGGCTCCCGAGATATCGTCTTTGGGGCTTGGAATACCCAAGACGGCTGAGAGTAAATCCAGACTGGTGTAGGATTTGTAGTCTCCAAATTTCCATAATTCCAGGGTGTCAAGATGTCCAGTTTCCCAAGGTTTTTTCCCCTGCAAATCTAATTGGGGAGGCAAATTAATTCCGGCAATCAGCATTCTCCTGCAGAGATAAGGGAAATCAAACTCTTTTCCATTGTGAGCACATAGTCGGGTGAAGGCTGAGCGTTGCAGCATTTCCTGAAAAGATTTGAGTAGCTGAGGTTCATCATTTCCGGAAAAGGACTTTATTCGTAGCACCCATTTTCCTTCTTTTTGTATTAAAAACCCACAACTGATGCAGATTACTTTTCCAAACTCAGCATAAATACCCGCTCTCTCTGGATAGAATTCAGTGGGCGTTTTTTGGGCATCCGGTAGAATAGAAGCTTGCAGAGTCTGTGACTTGCGTGTCCATAAATCCTGAAACCTCTGAGGCATATCCTCAAATCGAGCAAACTGACTGGCAGTTTCGATATCTAAAAACAGGCATTTTTGTAATTCCGTGTGCGTAAGCATAAGGTATTAGTTTGAATACAAACGAAATCATTTCGTTCGGCCATAAAACTACTATATTTTTTTGGGTAATTTCCGGACATTTGAAGCATCTATCGGGTGCAGCACCCTATAGAAAGTGATAAAAGTTACTGTTTAGAAAAAAATGACTGACGACCTTTGTTGGGCAAATTTTCTACGCTTAACTATTCAGAAAATGAAAATCGAACAAATCTACACCGGATGTTTGGCTCATGGGGCTTATTACATCGAATCTAATGGGGAGGTAGCAATCATTGACCCACTTAGAGAAACGCAACCCTACCTCGAAAAAGCAGAAAAAAATCAGTCAAAAATTAAATATATTTTAGAAACGCATTTTCACGCTGATTTCGTTTCGGGACATTTGGACTTATCAACTGAAACGGGTGCCACAATCGTTTTTGGACCAACGGCTGCTCCGGCCTTTACAGCCTATGTAGCCAAAGATAAAGAAAGACTCAAACTCGGCAATATTGAAATCGAAGTCTTGCACACTCCCGGGCATACGATGGAGAGTTCTTGCTTTTTGGTGTATGACGAAGAAGGCAAGCCGAATGCATTGTTTTCAGGCGATACCCTTTTTATTGGAGATGTAGGGAGACCCGATTTGGCTGTTAAATCAGACCTAACAAGAGAAGATTTGGCTGGATTTCTTTTTGACAGTCTGCATACTCAAATTCTGCCTCTTCCGGATAGTGTGATTATTTACCCTGGACATGGGGCTGGTTCTGCTTGTGGCAAGAATATGAGCAAAGAAACATGGGACTTGCTGGGCAATCAGAAGAAAGTGAACTACGCACTTAGACCAGAATTAAGTAAAAAAGACTTCATTCTCGAAGTAACCAATGGTCTGGTAGCGCCTCCTGCCTACTTTCCCAAAAATGCAGTGATGAATAAAACCGGATATACTCCTGTCAAAGAAGTAATTGAGAGAGGAATTCGTCCCTTGAGTCCAGAAATATTTGAAGCCATTGCCGAAGCTGAGGATGCCTTAATTTTGGATACACGGGATCCGGAAGTCTTTGCTCAAGGCTTCATTCCGAATTCCATCAACATCGGAATCAACGGAAGTTTTGCGCCTTGGGTGGGTGTCTTGATTCCGGATATTGAACAAAAAATCCTACTGGTTGGAGAATCTGAAGGTAAAATTCAGGAAGCTGTTATTCGATTGGCCAGAGTTGGATATGATTTCCCTATTGGCTATTTAGAAGGGGGATGGGAAGCTTGGAAAAATGCCGGCAAAGAAATGGACACGATTCAATCTGTTACCCCAACTGAGGCCTTCAATGGACTGAAGGATAATCCCAATGCGGTATTACTCGATGTGCGCAAAAAAAGCGAGTATGATTCTGAACGCGTGGTGAACGCCCTCAACGCTCCCTTGGATTTTATCAATGAGAGCATGATTCAAACACCCAAAGAAAAACCGGTTTATGTGCATTGTGCAGGCGGGTATCGCTCCATGATTTATGTTTCGATCCTGCAGGCAAGAGGTTACCGGAATCTAATCAATGTGCAGGGAGGCTTTACAGCTGTTAAAAACTCAGGCTTGTATCCCCTTACTGCATATGTTTGCCCGACGACTCTTTTGTAATAAAGTAAATAAATTTAGCATTAAGTAATTTTACTGAAACCGATACACCCGACTCACGAGTTGGGTGTATCTTTGTCAGGTGTTACCTATTGAAGCATTATTCCCTGAAATTCAGGCAGAACTAAGTAAACGAAATACCCTGATAATTCAGGCTGCTCCGGGTGCAGGGAAAAGTACCTGGCTTCCAGTACAACTACTATCGGAACCCTGGCTTCAAAATAAAAAAATTCTCCTTTTAGAACCCCGACGCCTAGCTGTAAAGTCCGTTGCAGCCAGATTAGCCTGGCAACTCAATGAGCCTATTGGGGAGCAGGTGGGATATAGAATCCGGTTCGAAAACAAAATTAGTGCACGCACCCGGCTTGAGGTAATCACGGAAGGAATTCTGACTCGTATGCTCCTCTCAGATAATGCGCTGGAAGAGGTTGGTCTTATTTTTCTAGATGAATTTCATGAGCGGAATCTCACCACCGATACGGCATTTATTTTGGCGCGGGAATGTCAAAAAATTCTTCGACCAGATTTGCGCCTAGTTGTTATGTCGGCTACCCTTCCGGGAGAAAAAATTGCTCTTCAGATGGATCAATGCCGAGTACTAAAAAGTGAAGGGCGGCAATTCCCCATAGATATTCATTACCTTGATTCTCCGGCTCTCAATCAAAACATTTCACATTCCCTTACCCGAGCTATTTTATCTTCCCTCAAACAAGACTCAGGTGATATTCTGGCATTTCTGCCAGGTAAAGGTGAAATTCAATCGACACTTGAAAATCTTCAAGCCGCGGACCTTCCTCATTCTGTAAGCATCACACCTTTATTTGGAGACCAGGAGATGAGTATTCAGGAAAAAGCCTTGATTCCAGATGCTCAGGGCAGAAGAAAAATTGTATTGGCCACTTCCATAGCAGAAACCAGCTTAACAATTGAAGGAATTCGGGTAGTGATTGATGGTGGATTTTCGCGCGTGCCTAGATATGATCCAAGGTCTGGGCTAAGCCGATTGGTAACGGTGCGAGTTAGTAAAGAATCTGCAGACCAAAGAGCGGGCAGGGCAGGCAGGCTTGGTCCTGGAAAGGCTTATCGCTTATGGACAAAAGGAGAGCAGGCGAGCTTATCAGATTCAGTGAAGCCCGAAATTTTAGAAGCAGATTTAAGTAATCTCGTATTAGAATTATGTGACTGGGGGATGAAGGATATCCTAAATGCAGATTGGCCTGACAAGCCATCTGCTGGGGCTCTTGCACAAGCTACGGAATGGCTCGAAACCGCAGGTGCAATTCGAGATTACAGGCTAACAACTTTAGGGAAATCCCTGCTACAGTTCCCTGCACATCCTCGCATTGGCGCTTTACTCCTAACTGCTCAAGCAAAAGGGTTGGAATCGCTCGGAGCCAGTTTGGTTGCTTTGATTGAAGAGAAAGATCCCTTACCAGAACTGGGTTGTGATATTGAACCCAGACTGGAAGCATTGATGGACTGGAAAAACCAAGGTCACTATGCGCATCGAAAATCTGATTTAGCTCGAATAGACCGGATCAGTCAACAATGGAGAAATCTACTGCATGCAAAGAATTCCTATACAGCGCATCAACTCTCCCAGACGGGCTTGTTACTTGCCTCCGCTTATCCGGAAAGAGTAGCGAAACAGACGGAACCAGCCTCTTCGCGATATCGATTGGCCAATGGTCGTTTTGCCCGCATCCCCGAACAGGATACCCTCATACGATCTGAATGGATTGTCATTGCTCGAATGGATGCCGGACAGCAGGAAGGAAAAATATTTTTAGCAGCTCCCCTCAACATCCAGGACCTTCAGGAAAAATTTACTTCCAAAAAACAAATTGAATGGAATGAAGGAAAACAAGAACTCATCTGTCGGGAAACCCTAAATTTTGGAAATCTTATTGTTCAGTCCCGGCCGATTCAAAACCCTTCCCAAACTGAAATTCGAAATGCCTTGGTTGAAGCCGTCCGAAAACAGGGCAGAAAGCTTTTATCTTGGACAGAGGAAGCCGAAAATTTCATGAACAGGGTGAATAGTTTAAAAGTATGGAGGCCCTCAGAATCCTTGCCTGAAATGAATCCGGATTCTTTGCTCGAAAAGGCAGAAGAATGGCTACCTGAGTCCTTCAATGGAAAACCCAACTCCTGCCCACCCATGCAAGTTGTTTTGCCCAATTTATTGAGTTGGGAACAACAACAGTTATTAGGTAAATTGGCTCCACTTACTCTTACAGTGCCTACAGGTTCTGCTATAAAACTGCAGTATTTCTCAGATGGAGCTCCACCGGTATTGGCTGTTCGGTTGCAAGAAGTGTTTGGATTAGCAGAAACCCCCACGGTAGATGAGGGACGCATGCCTGTGATTATGCACCTACTTTCTCCCGGGTACAAACCGGTGCAAATAACCCGGGATCTGAAAAGCTTCTGGAACTCGGCCTATTTTGAAGTAAGAAAAGATTTGCGCAGCCGATATCCAAAGCATGCTTGGCCAGAAGACCCTTGGAAGGCCGAACCGGTGCGCAAAGGCAGGTCTGAAAAAAAATAATCAAAATCCTTGTCAAGAAACCAATAGAAAATATGCCACAATCAGGAACTTTTACCAATATTTGTCCTTTAATAAAAGGCACGCTTACTGTATAAATTTATGACTACTACCTCCATTGCTCATTTACGAAAAGAATATAGAAATGCCAGTCTTTCGGAACAGGATGTACTAAAAGACCCTATTCAACAATTTGCTTTATGGTTTGACAATGCCTTGGAAGCCAAGCTTCAGGAGCCGAATGCGATGACCTTAGCTACTGCCAGCAAAAAGGGAATCCCTTCTGCCCGCATTGTACTACTCAAAGGATTCGATCCGGAAGGCTTTGTTTTTTACACCAATTATGAAAGCCATAAAGGAAAGGAATTGAAAGAAAATCCTCATGCTGCACTTGTTTTTTTCTGGCATGACTTGGAGCGTCAGATTCGGATTGAGGGAAAAATCAAAAAAGTAAAACCGCGGGAATCCGACTTATATTTTCATAGCCGGCCCAAGGAAAGTCGCTTAGGAGCTTGGGCCTCGCCTCAAAGTCAGGTAATAGAGGATCGGCAGATTTTGGAAGAGACCTTTGAGAAACTTGCAAGCAGTTATGAGCATACCGAACCGCCACGCCCTGATTTTTGGGGTGGATATAGATTGATTCCCAACAAGATAGAATTTTGGCAAGGTAGGCCCAGTAGAATGCATGACCGGATTTTATTCAAGAAGTCTGCCAAAGGAAACTGGAAAATTGTACGGCTGGCACCCTGATTTCTACTTAGAAAATCACTATCACTCGCTCTTAAAGAGGCATTCGGAATTGATTTTCTCTCAAATAGAATCGGGAAAAATTGCCTTTACACCCTGCTCAAAGGGAAAAATTTCGTAGGTTTGAATCCTAATTGATCCTGTAAAACATGTTCGAAAAAGACGCACTCGCATTGATCATGAATCTTATGATTTTTGCGCCTTTAGTAGGGGTACCCCTTATCTTGGCACTTGGAAAGGGTTCCGCAAAATACATTGCCTTTATTGCTTCGCTCATTCCCTTTGTACTTTCCCTGGTTCTTTACTCAGGATATTTGGATTTTAGCACTTTAGATGCCACTACCTCAGATGGTTATGTAATTGATAGTGCCTATCGCTGGTTTGGCTCCAAAGGGGCTGATGGAACTTGGCAGTCTACTTTTGATATTAATTACCTAACGGGTATTGATGGTATTTCCGTTTTCTTGGTTCTGCTCACTACCTTCATTTTTCCCATATCCATTCTTTTCTCTTGGGGATCTGTACACAATCGGGAGGCCGCTTACTATACCCTGCTCCTCATCCTTGAAGTAGGTGTTTTGGGGGTTTTCCTCGCCTTGGATCTGATTTTATTTTATGTGTTCTTCGAAATGGTATTAATTCCGATGTACTTCCTGATTGGAATTTGGGGAGGAAAAGACAGAATTTATGCTTCATTGAAATTTTTCCTGTACACCTTAGTCGGTTCTTTGCTGATGTTGGTTTGTATTTTGTACTTAGGCTATTTTGCCGGGCTTCAGGAAAATGGAGGTTATTTCACTTCTGATTTGTTAAAAATATCTCGTGTTGCCATTCCTTCAGACATTCAGTGGTGGTTATTTATTGGTTTTGCCCTCAGCTTTGCCATTAAAGTGCCTTTATTTCCATTGCATACCTGGTTGCCTGATGCGCATGTGCAAGCACCCACAGCAGGTTCTGTCATTCTAGCTGCAGTACTGTTGAAAATGGGAACTTATGGATTGGTTCGTTTTTGCTTACCTCTATTCCCCGAAGCATCCTTAGAATTTGCCCCACTCATGTGCTTGTTGGGAACAATAGGCATCATTTACGGTGCGATGGCCTCTATGGTTCAAACAGACATTAAAAAGCTTGTAGCCTATTCTTCCGTATCTCACTTAGGATTTATTGTATTAGGAATTTTCTCCTTTACCGAAGAAGCTTTAAGTGGTGCCATCATTCAAATGGTGAATCATGGTATTTCAACCGGAGCATTATTCTTAATTATCGGAATGATATATGACCGTCGCCATACTCGGGAAATTAAAGACTTCCAAGGTATTGCCAAGGTGCTTCCAATCTTCACGACAGTATTTATGATTACAACCTTCTCTTCCATTGGTCTTCCCGGATTAAATGGATTTGTTGGGGAGTTTTTGATTTTATTGGGATCTTTTTCTTCTGAGCATGTATCTCCAGTATATGCAGTATTGGGAACGACAGGGGTTATCATCGCAGCCGTTTACATGTTGTGGATGTTCCGTCGGGTTATGTTTGGAGAGTTGGATAAGGATGAGAACCGCAGCCTGATAGACTTGAATGCAAGAGAATTAGGCTTAATGATTCCTTTGATTGCTTTGATGTTTTATATAGGGTTCCATGCGACTCCTGTATTAAAAGAAATCAGCAAAAGTTCGGACAGAATAGTCGAAAAGGTAGTAAATCGTACTAATTCGAATTTTTCGCAGAAATAATTTGGCATACAGCGTGCAGAGGCGTATCTTTGCACTCTCATTGTCAAAATGATTTTGGTGATGTAGCTCAGTTGGTAGAGCAAAGGACTGAAAATCCTTGTGTCGGCGGTTCGATTCCGTCCATCACCACCACTAAAAAGTAAACACCCCTATAAATTATAAATTTGTAGGGGTGTTTTTTATTAGTGAACATCCAACAGATTGCGGGAAGCCAGTTTGTATATCCTCTTGAAAATTTTGGTATTTTTTTGTTTGAATATTATCTGCATACTATCCAGAAAGGGGAGAATGGAAGTTTGGGAATAGGCAACAAATTCTGTAAATGATATTATGCATCTCAGGCTTACTATGATAGCACACTTGGGGAGTATTTTGGGAGCCTCTCATAGAGCGAGTTTTTGATAAACAAATCAATATTTCGCTGAGCAGTGGAAGCAAAAGAAATACTTAAATCTAACAATAGCGAAAGATAAGAAAGCAATGCATTACCTGTCACAAATCAGTTACGACCGTCTTTGTGCGTAATTCAATCCCAATGAAAATTAAGAAAACGATTTCACTATTGTACCGTATATTCCGAAGCGAGCTGAACGCTATTCCAACAAACAGTCATTTTAAATTCAATGATCACCTGACTCCAATTGACCTTATTCTTTAGTTGAAATATCCTGGAAAAACCTATCCCAGCTAACGCCACTCTCGACCGAATCCCTGCTTATACCCCATTTTGAACCCGAATGAAAAACCAAAAAATTTACCTAGGCAATTTAGAGTGAATAAGTATATCGAATCAGAGGGGTCCCGTTTTGCCGAGATTTACAAGTATTGTCCGAAATGATGAACCTTGAAACTGGAACACTCAAAAAGCAAAACCATCGGGTTTAAATGGAGGCAGAGACTAACGGAAATATGCGCATACTAGGATAATTAAACAGATGAAAAACGAAATCATTTTATATAAATCCAATGAAATAGCCGAGCATATTGAAGTAAGGTTTGAGGATGATACCGTTTGGCTTACTCAGCTACAAATGGCTACGCTTTTGGGTCAAACAAAACAGAATATTAGCTTACATATCAATAATTGTTTCAAAGAGAGGGAATTGTTATCTGATTCAGCTGTCAAGGAATCCTTGACAACTGCTACTGATGGCAAAAACTATAATGCGAAATTTTACTATCTCGATGTTATTATCTCCATTTTGAACCCGAAGGAAAATCGAATAAATTTGTTCTGTTTCATTTTATGGTTGAATTAAAATATCGAATCAGAGTAGATAGTTTGATCGGAATGGTATTGGTTGAATCCTGAATATACAGCAGACTCATGAAGTCCATTCATTATAAAAAAAAGTAACGAAACACGCAGAAACGATGATTTAGTTGTGATGAAAAACGAAATTATTCGGCTCTACGCATTATTTAGTGGGTAATTTCTTTTTATGTATATTAAGATATTCTTCGAATTACCCGCCCGGGCACTTCGATACGCCCCCCACACTATATTAATGAACGACACAATTTCATTTGTGGCTACTCAGCGACCGGGCTGTTAAACCTGATATATTCAGGTTTAACGGATATTCTAGATTTGGATAGCGAGATAGTATCAAATAAGTCTTTTAATCTT
>JBEIHC010000016.1:0-37895 GCA_040381555.1 Bacteroidia bacterium | reverse complement strand
GTTATGAGTTATGAGTTATGAGTTATGCCCGTCTTATCTCGATACGGCACCAGGGTTTCCCTGTGCTTTGAAATTGCCTGCGGTGCCTACTCGATATGACTATCAAAATTTTGATGCACACTTAACCATTCTTTTCTCATCATTCATCATTCATAATTCATCACTAACCCCTATCAGTCATACCGAGTAGGTGCCGAAAGCAAGATTGATTTTTCATGAAGGCTCAAGCACCGTATCGAGGTAAGACGGGCGGAGGAATTATGAGTTATGAGTTAAGGACTATGAGTTTTGCCCGTCTTATCTCGATACGGCACCAAGGTTTCCCTGTGCTTTGAAATTGCCTGCGGTGCCTACTCGATATGACTAGTAAAATTTCAAGGCCAACTAACAACTATCCACTAACCACTAACCACTAACCACTACCTCCCCCTTTAAACAATATTTTTCCTTATTTTGCAGTTGATTAGCTGTTTTGCAGATTACACCTACCTTATCCTCCATTTTAAACAGATGTTTGCTCATCTGCCTGATGCTGTATGTATCTTGGTCACTCAGCTCCTGCCGCAAGCCTTTAAATTTCAAAGAATCTGGAAGCCTTTCTTTTTCAACTGATTCCGTGAAGTTTGATACCATCTTTACCACCCTGCCCTCCCCTACTCGAAGATTGATTTTTCGCAATACCTCCGGAAATCCGCTCAGAATTCAAAATATCAGCCTGCAAAATGGGGCTCAATCTGATTTTCAACTGATTATCAATGGAGATGCCGTTCAATCTCTGTCTGGTTTCGAATTAGCCAAAGGAGACAGTGCCTATATTTTCATTTCATTTGCCTCTAACCTGAAGGATGCCCTCAGCTCAGACAGATTGATTTTCCAAACTCAGGATCAGTCCCAGTCGGTTTCTCTTACCGCCTATATACGAGATGCCTATTTCTTAACAGATACCTTTATTGCCTGCGATACCACCTTCACGAATGATAAAGCCATTGTGGTAGATGGTCCCCTATTCGTACCTGAAGGCTGCACCCTTACGGTACAAGCAGGTACACATTTTTATTTTACCTCCCGAAAAGATGCATCCTTCACCCCTGCTTCCTACTTATTTGTGGGAGGAACGCTTAGAGTGGAAGGCACTCCCGGACAGCCGGTAATTTTTGAGGGCAATCGTCTGGATGAAGAATACCAGGAAAAAGGAGGACAATGGCTGGGACTGTATTTCAGCAAAAATTCCCAAGGGAGTGAAATTCGCAATGCCCTGATTAAGAATGCCATTTTCGGAATACGGACAGATTCGATGGCGATTTCCGCTCAGCCAAAAGTAAGGCTTACCCAAACCTGGATCCGAAATATGGAATACTTTGGCATTTGGATGGTTGGATATGCAAATCCAACGAATCAAACGCCTGTGGTGTATGCCGAAAATGTATTGGTTAGCAATTGTGCCAAACATGCGCTCCGGGTGGATGGTGGCGGAATCGGAGAATTCCGGCATTGTACGATGGCATCCTACAATTTCGACTTCAACCGCAAGGATCCCTTGATATTCTTAAATAATTTCGGTACTCAATTCGCCTATCCCTTGCAAATGACTTTTCGGAATACCGCCATTCACGGTACGGAAAAAAGTGAGGTCAAATTGGATGATGCCGGAATTGCCGGTGCTTTTACCGTACTCTTTGACCACTGCCTATTGAAGCAGGAGGACAATTTACCCGGAAATGACAATATCTACAGCACCGAACCAGGGTTTGTGAGTACCAAAGACCGGGATTTCAAACTCAATTCTTCCAGTGCCCTAATTGACAAAGGGAGTAACCTATCGGTTTTTACAGATTTAGCCAATGAGATCCGTCCCAAGCTGAACGGGTACGACATTGGCTGTTATGAATTTCAGCCATGAGGAAAAACGGGGAAGGATCCATTCGATTTATCCTAATAGGCTTAGGGCATATCGGCAGTCGGTACGCCCGGCTGATTGAGGAAAATCCGAATGCCCAGGTTTTGGCTGCTTGTGATTTGTTGCCAAAACCCCAAGCGAATTTTCCGGTGTATGCTTCTCTAGAGGAATTACTTCAACAAACAGCTGGTCAGGCAGATGTTGCGGTGATTGCTACCCCCAATGGTCTGCATAGTACCCATGGTATTGCTTGTCTCAAGGCGGGGCTTCACATCATCTGCGAAAAACCCATGGCCTTAAGTTTGGAAGAGTGCGATGCCTTGGAAAAAACGGCACAAGAGCAAGGGCGGGAAATTTTCTGTGTCATGCAAAATCGCTTCTCGCCTGCTGCAGCCTGGTTGCATGAAATGGTGCATTCCGGTAAATTAGGCCGCATTTTGATGGTACGCACCGATTGTTTCTGGAATCGGGATGAGCGCTATTATACTCCGGGTAGCTGGAGGGGCACCCAAGAATTAGACGGAGGAACCCTATTTACTCAGTTTTCCCATTTCCTGGATTTGCTGCTGTGGGTTTTTGGGGATGTTCAGGACATTCAGGGGTATTTCGAAAATTTCACCCATAGGGATAGAATTCCTTTTGAAGATTCTGGCACGCTGCACTTCAAATGGAAGCAGGGAGGACTGGGCGTATTAAGCTATTCTACCTCTGTTTGGGATAAAAACCTAGAGAGCAGCATTACCATTTTGGGAACAAAGGGTTCAGCCCAAATTGCCGGGCAATATATGAATGAAATCCGGCATTGCCATGTAGAAAACTATACCCAGCCGGCACTCCCCCCTTCTGCTCCCGCTAATGATTATGGTGGGTATCAGGGCTCTGCCTCCAACCATCATTTAGTGATTGAGAATGTATTGGCGGTTTTAAGAGGAGAATCCCCAAAAGCGGTCAGTGTAGAGGAGGGCAGAAAAGTGGTGGACTTGATTACCCGGATTTATGCCGTTCGAGATTTGGGTTTACCCTAACCTCTCGTTTACCTCAAACCGAAAATCAGTAACTTTACCGGCGGTTGATGAAACCGGACACAAATGATTAATGTAACCAAAGCCAGCATGCCTCCTCAGGAGGAATATGTACAGTACCTCGAAAAAATCTGGGAAAGCAGATGGCTGACCAATCAAGGGCCTTTGGTGCAGGAATTGGAAAAAAAACTGAGCCTTACCCTGGAATCTCCCTTCCTGCAATTTGTAACCAATGGTACCATAGCCCTGCAAATTCCCTTGAGAGCACTGGAATTGGAAGGAGAAATCATCACTACTCCATTTTCGTATGTTGCCACCACTACTGCCATATTGTGGGAAAGGCTCACTCCGGTTTTTGCAGATATCTTACCCGATACCTTCTGCATTGACCCTGCCAGTATTGAATCCAGAATCACCCCGAGAACTACCGCTATACTAGCCACCCATGTGTATGGGTATCCCTGTGCAGTGGAAGCTATCGAAGCTATTGCCCAAAGACATAATCTAAAAGTCATTTACGATGGGGCTCATGCCTTTGGCGTGAAATATAAAGGCAAATCCATTTTCCAGTGGGGAGATGTAAGCACCTTGAGTTTTCATGCCACCAAACTTTTTCATACAGTAGAAGGTGGGGGCCTAATTTGTCACAATGCCGAACTGCATCAAAAAATGTATCTCTATAAAGCCTTCGGACATATAGGAGATGAATACTATACAATGGGCATCAATGGAAAGAATTCTGAATTCCATGCAGCTATGGGCTTATGTAATTTACCCTTAGTGAATTCCTGGATTGCCAAAAGAAAAGCCAACGATAGTTACTATAGAAATTTATTATCTGGTTTGCCCCTTCGGTTGCCTGTTTGTCCGGAGGAAGTCGAATATAATTTTGCCTATTTCCCCGTAGTATTTGAACGGGAGCAGGATTTAGTAGCAGTGCGGAAATATTTGCTGGAAAATGAGGTGAGCACCCGCCGGTATTTCTACCCCTCTCTCAATAAATTACCCTATACTCAAAGCGAATCCTGCCCAGTGTCGGAAGATATTTCCGCTAGGGTATTATGCTTGCCTCATTATCCAGATTTAACCCATTCGGAAATGGATAAAATTGTGTCGCTCATTCATACTGTGCTTACCAAATGAAAAAGCCGTATTTACCTATAACCGCAACCCTTCCAGAGCTTAAATCTGCCATGGATGAATATGGCTGGCTGGTAATTGAGGAAATTGTTCCCCAAGATTTAATTGCCCGACTGCGGGATGCCTCCTACCAGGCTTATGAAATCCGCAGGGGAATTCAGAAAAAAAATGGCCTCGTCGTCAATATGGATGGCACCATTCACCATGCTGTAGATCTGCCGCCCTTCATTGAATTCCTAGAAAAACTGTATACCGATGACTTCATTCTCGATTACTTCGACGGGCAGTATATCTTGAACTCATTTGGAGGCGTACTCAATATGCCGAACTTACCTTCTTATGTCTGCAACATTCATCGCGATGTACGAACCTTTTCAGGAGAAATGAATACCATGCTGAACCTGCTGGTGATGATGGATGATTTTACCCTGGAGAATGGTGCTACTTTCGTATTGAGTGGTTCTCATAAAAAAGCCGAAAAACCAACAGACGAATTCTTCTTTGAAAATGCAGATCGGGTAGTAGGCAAATCGGGAAGTTTACTGCTCTTCAATTCCAACTTGTGGCATGCCGCGGGTGAGAACAAATCCAATCGCGATAGATGTGCCCTCACGCTGACCTTTACCAAACCCTATATGAAGCAACAAATGGATTACCCCAGATTTCTGGGATACCATGAGGGGGATAAATTCTCTGAAAGACTTCAGCAAATCCTGGGCTATCATTCCAGAACCCCAGCGGATTTAAACGAATGGTATCAACCCCCACACAAAAGAATGTACAGACCCGGACAGGGATAATCAATAAATTTATTTATTATGTCAACCAGAGATTACAACAAAGAGTACCAGGATAACGATCGTAAATACGCTTACGATTTTGATAATATCCTCAGGAAATACATGATGCAAACCGTTTTGAGTTTTAATCCGGACCCTAAAGGTCGGGTATTGGAAATGGGTTGCTTTCAGGGTGAATTTACCGAGATTCTCACAAAGCATTTCACGGACATCACCGTCATGGAAGCTTCAGGAGAATTATTGGAATACACAAAGAACCGGGTGGACAAAGGGGTTAAATTCATTCATACAACCTTTGAAGAGTTCAACGGAGGAGAAAAATATGACAGCATTTTCCTCATGCACACTTTAGAGCATTTGGATGATTCTGTTGGAATTTTGAAGAAAGTAAAAACCTGGCTTACCCCCGGTGGAAGATTGTTTTTAATTTGCCCTAATGCCAATGCTCCTTCCAGGCAGATTGCGGTTAAGATGGGGCTCATTACCCATAATTCCGCCATTACTCCAGCGGAAAAAGAACATGGCCATCGCAACACCTATAGTCTAGACACTCTGGAAAGAGAAGCCTATCAGGCAGGACTGACCACTGTACATCGGGGAGGAATCTTCTTCAAAGCCTTGGCCAATTATCAATTTGACAAAATTCTTCAAACAGATATTATTTCCAAGGAATATATGGATGGATGCTATCAGCTGGGTATGATTTATCCGGATTTGTGCGCGAGTATCTATCTGGTCTGTAAAGCCTGATTTTGCTATGATGCTCGCCATCATGCAACCCTATCTGTTTCCCTATCTCGGGTACTTCCACCTGATTAAGGCCTGTGATACATTCGTTTTTTATGACGATGTATCCTACATTAAACAAGGCTGGATTAACCGAAATCGGTTACAGTTAGGCTCTCAGGAATTCTTGTTTACCTTACCCTTAGACAATGCGGGTTCTTTCCGGAAAATCCGGGAAATCCCTACCCATACCAAATTGTATCCCGACTGGAAAAACAAGTTTTATAAAACCATAGATCAGTCTTATAAAAAAGCCCCTTACTTCCCAGAAATGAGGGAGATGGTGAGTAAGACTTTAGAAGCCCCAGCTGAAAGCATTGCCGATATTTGCCGAACCGGGATTCTGGAAATTTGTGCCTATCTGGGTATTGAAAGAAATTGGATTCCCTCTTCTACTGTATTTCAAAATGATCACCTGCAAAGTGTAGAACGGGTTCTGGATATTTGCAAACAAACGAAGGCATCCCACTACATTAATGCTGCCGGCGGAAGGGCTTTATATGCACAGGAAACATTTGCGGCCCAAGGGTTCAAGTTAAGTTTTGTCAAATCTTCCCTACCAACCTATTCCCATCATTCCTTGCCTGCCTTGCCCGGCTTGTCTATGTTGGATAGTATAGCTTGGCTGAGCAAAGAAGAATTAAGCATTCATCTGAATCAATACCAACTCGAAGTCTGATGTGGGGGGGATTCATAGATCTAGAATCCTTGCAGGGTCGTACTTGGAAAGCCCCTTTTCCAGATAAAAGTCCGATTGTCCAGTTTGCTTATGGTCGGCATTCCTTATCTTTTATTCTGCAAGAGGAAAAACCATCGGCCATTCACCTCCCTTCCTATATTTGCAACTCTGTGGTGGAGGCTGTTCAGTCGCTTTCCATTCCAATTCATTTTTACCCCATCGCAGCAGATTTTACTCCTATTCTTCCTAAAATAGGTAATCAAGAACAGGTATTGGTGGTCAATTACTTTGGTCTATTATCGGAGAAATGGATTCAATCCCTTGCGTCAGAATATCAACACCGCCTGATTCTGGATTTAACCCATGCTTGGTTTCAAGTGCCACCTGATTCAGTATGGGCATTTAATTCAACGCGAAAATTTCTGGGTCTTCCCGATGGCTCTGTACTTTGGTTACCAAAGCATTACAGGAAGGAGATTCAATTCCCCCCCAACACCCCTGAATACCGGCATCTGATTGAAAGAAGTTTAGGACATCCAGCAGAAGCGTATCGGATTTTTTCGGAATATGAAGAGCGTATTTCGGTTAAGCCCCTTATGTTGCAATCGGACTTCAGCACTCGAATTCTGCAAAAAACAGACTTTGAAGCCATTACCAATACCCGGAAATCTAATTACGAGCAGATTCAGCAGGCATTAAGTCCCTATAACTCGCTTAGTTTACCCCAAACACATCCTGGAGTAGCATTTGCCTATCCCCTGCTACCCCATCAGCCGAAGAAATTTGAAACTTTCCATCAACAGGGAATTTTCATTCCTCAATTGTGGAAGGAGGTAGTTCAAAGAAGTCCGACTTCTGATTCTCAGGCTATTACTTTTTCCCAACAATTGCTTCCGATCCCCTTGGACCAGCGATATAATTCCATCCAAATTCAGGAGATGTTGGATAAGTTGATTTCGATATTGGAGAAATAGGGGCTTTCCGTTTACCCTAAACTCCCGTTTACCCTAAACCTCCGTTTACCCTAAACTTCCGTTTACCCTAAACTTCCGTTTACCCTAAACCTCCGTTTACCCTAAACCTCCGTTTACCCTAAACCTCCGTTTACCCTAAACCTCCGTTTACCCTAAACCTCTGTTTACCCTAAACCTCCGTTTACCCTAAACTTCCATCAGGAATTATTACCTTTATCCTCGCATTAAGACCTATGAATATTCACGGTAAAAAAGTCATACTTAGGGCCATTGAGTTATATGATGCCGAAAAGCTCCATACCTGGGCCAATGATCCGCATCTATGGGAATTATTAGGGGGCTGGCATTTTCCCGCCTCCCTAGAATCTACCCGCTCTTGGATTTCTAACTTACCAAAAGACTCTCTGAATCAACGATTTGCCATTGAATTACCCGGTTCAGGATTGGTCGGAACCGCTAACTTGGTGGAAATAGACTGGAAAAACAGGAATGCCTTTCACGGAATGATGCTGGGCGATTCAAACCAAAGGGGAAAAGGATTGGGAACCGATACCATTTATGCCCTTATGCGGTATGCTTTTGAGGAATTAGGTATGCAAAGATTGGATACCACCATCATCGAATACAATACTGCCTCTATTCATACTTATACAAAATGTGGCTGGCAAATAGAAGGAACCAATCGGAACTTTTATTTTCGAAAAAATCAATACTGGAATCGCTTGGTCTTAGGCATTACTCGGGAAGATTATTTTACCCTGTGTACCCAAAGCAATTATTGGAACTCCTGATTGTTCATAAATTTATTTACAATAAGCAATGAGGTACCATAACAGGAGGATTCAATTGGTATGAAAGTAGGTTTTTTGGGCAATGTAAATAACTATCCTTATATCCTATCGCGGTATTTCCGAGAGATGGGGCACGAGGTAATATTCTTTGTTACAGCGCCTCCGGAAGATAAACTACATCGCCCAGAACATTTTGTCACGCATGAATCTTATCCTTATCCAGATTGGATTCGCGAAGTTTCATTACCCAAGCCTCTCTCCCTTTCTTACGCATTTCCCCAGATTTTCTTAACCGGAATTATACAAGAACTCAATACTTGTGATGCGGTAGTTTTAAATGACTTTGGACATGGAATAAAACCTTTGTTAAAACCCTCCATTCCTTCTATTAGTGTTTTCTCCGGTTCTGATTTAGATGTATTGGCGAATCCAGAAATGATTCCTGCCTTATCCACTGGGGGTGGAGGATTTATTGGCCAAAAGATTCGCAGCCTCTTGGTGCGACAAACGATGAATCGACATCGGGAAGGAATCAGGCAAGCGAGCATGATTTCCTATTTTCCCAAAGGCTTAATTGCAGCAGGAGATCGCCTCATAGAAGAGTTATTCTTAGGAAAAAACATCCCCCGATTTCCCCATTGCCATATTCCCATTGAAGGAATAGAATATAGTCCCTATCCTAACAATGAGATTCCGATATTATTCAACCTTACCCGTTTTCTATGGAAAGAGCCCTTACCTTCCGGGTATGGCTCTTGGGAAAATAAGCGCAATGACTTGATGATAAAAGGCCTTGCACGCTATTTTCGGGAAACAGGTAAACCCTTCCAGTTAAATTTGGTAGAAAAGGGCATTCATGTACCTGAATCTAAGGCCTTGATAGAAGCATCTGGGATAGCGGGGATGGTAACTTGGCATAAGGAAATGTCGCATAAAGACATTTTTGAATTTTATCAAAAATCTGATTTGGTATTTGAGCAGTTAGGCAACCATATTTTAACCGGAGGTCTATACCCGATGCTGGTAGGTAGACCGGTAATCGGAAATGGTCGCCCGGAAATATTCAGACCCATACAGGGCGAAGATTCTCCCGTATGTCAGGCGTCTTCAGAAGAAGAAGTATTCGAATGGTTAATTAGACTACTTTCTAATCGAGAATTGCGTGCAAAGATTGGCCAAAAATCCCGAGAATTCGTCATCCGGCATTTCAATATTGAGGATGAGGCAAAAGCATTTGCCCAAGCTCTCGAACAAGCCCAAAGCCTTTCCCATGTCCGTTAAATCTGCAGCCTATAATATCGCAGTAAAAGTCTTCCAGCTAATGACTCAGGTGGGCCTTGCCTATTTTACCAATCGAGTGTTGGCTCCAGAAGGTAGAGGACTTGTGGCAGCAGCTTCCACCTGGCACATGCTCCTGTTTACCATAGGCTATCTCAGTATTCCCGTAGCAATTTATAATTTATTTGGCAGTAGAAAACACCAGGAATCTGCCTTTGCCGGCAATGCTCTAATTGCAGGCATAGGCCTAGGCCTATTTACCGCCGGGGTCGCCTGGATTTGTTATCAGTATTTTCCAAATTGGTTTGAAAATATTCCTGATTCCTTCTTTCTCCTCATTCTAATTGGCATTCCGCTATACATGATTCAGCAATTTCATTTGGCAGTTCTACAAATGATGGGCCACCTGAAGGAATATAATTTTTCTTTTCTACTGACCACCCTAATCAATATCCTCCTCACCGGGGTAGCCTTGTGGATGCAAGAATACGATGCTTACCAGGCGATGTGGATTCTCTTACTCAATTGGATTATAACCCTGCTTTACACCTCTATTACTTTGTGGAGCAAAGGCAATAAAAACTGGACAGTAGACTTTCCCTTATTGAGAACTTTATTATTAACAGGCATTGTGGCACATTTTGCCTCCATTGTCACCCTGGCAGCTCAAAGATTAGATCTAATTATGGTCAATAATATCTTAGGTCAAAGAGAAGCAGGCATTTACTTTCTGGCCATTATGCTTACAGGAACTTTAACAATTATTCCAGCAGCTGTCCAAAGCGTATTATATCCTAAGTTAGCGGCTGCTGGAGAAGCAGAAGGAACGGGTATGACCATTCGAGTAGCCAGAATTACGCTCCTGATTATGCTATTTGCCTGCCTAGCTATGGCCGTAATGGCTTGGCCAGCTGTGCGTATCGTGGGAGGTATCCCCTTCATGGAAGCGGTACCTTTGATACTCATTATGCTGCCGGGAGTTGCCTTGTATTCCGTACCAGTCGTATTAGCCGGCTTGTGGAATTCCAGAGGCATATTCCGTTTATTAAACCTAAGTTCGGTGCTGATGTTTGCCTTTATTATTGGAACAGATTATCTGCTAATTTCATCGTTTGGTCTGAAGGGCGCTGCTTTTGCTGCACTCAGTATCTCCAGTTTTTCCCTTGCTGTTCATCTTTTTTTCCTGAAAACCGTTGCTGGAATTAACAATCCTTTAAAAGCAATATTTCCGGGAACAGCCGACTTCCGCTTTCTCTGGGACCTAGTAAAATCTGCTCAGGCAAAATTTATCCGCTGATAGCCAATATTTCCCTTCTCCAGGTTTCATCCCTTTCAGCATATTTTGTACTTTTGAATTTAATCCTTTGAATGCACAGATGTCTGAAAACAAGATAATTGCAGTAATAGGCTTGGGATATGTAGGCCTACCCCTCGCCGTAGAATTTGGAAAACACCGTCCCATCATCGGTTTTGATATCAATCCTACCCGAATTGCGGACCTCAAAAACAATATCGACCATACGCTGGAAGTGAGTCCGGAAGAATTAAAAGAGTCGAAATTCATCTCCTATTCCGATCAGGCTGAGGACTTGAAAAAAGCGCATTATTTCATCGTTACGGTTCCTACTCCGGTAGATAATTATAACCAACCTGACCTGACCCCCCTGCTCAAAGCCAGTGAAACCGTTGGTCGAGCATTGAAAAAAGGTGATATCGTCATTTATGAATCGACCGTATATCCAGGATGTACCGAGGAAGATTGTGTGCCTGTACTGGAGAGAATTTCTGGATTGACCTACAATAAGGATTTTTTCTGTGGCTACAGCCCAGAAAGAATGAATCCTGGAGATAAAGAACATAGTGTAACGAAAATCAAAAAAGTTACGGCAGGCTCAACCCCTGCAATTGCTCAAGAAGTGGATGCTCTATATGGCTCCATCATCACTGCAGGTACTCATTTGGCCTCCTCCATCCGAGTAGCGGAAGCCTCGAAAATCATTGAAAACAGTCAGCGGGATGTCAACATTGCCTTTGTCAATGAATTGGCCTTGATTTTTGACCGAATGGGCATTGACACACGCGAAGTACTAGATGCAGCTGCCACTAAATGGAACTTTCTACCTTTCCGTCCAGGATTAGTAGGAGGACATTGTATCGGTGTGGACCCCTACTATTTAACCCATAAAGCAGAAAGTCTGGGATATCACCCTCAGGTCATTTTAGCGGGTAGAAGAATTAATGACAATATGGGTGCCTTTATTGCCAATAAGGTGGTAAAACTCATGGTTCAACACAATCATTTAATTAATAATTCTAGGGTAGCTATTTTAGGAATTACTTTCAAAGAAAATTGCCCCGATATTCGCAATTCAAAAGTGGTGAGTATTTATCATGAATTAAAAGAATTCGGAATAAATGCAGAAATCTATGACCCTTGGGCAAATCCTGCTGAAGTCAAACATGAATATGGAGTAGAATTAAAGGAAAGTTTATCCGGAAAATATGATGCCATAATTCTCGCTGTTTCGCATAAGAAATTTGAATCATTAGACATTCAATCTTTTGCTAAAGAAAATACCGTGATTTATGACATCAAATCATTTCTGCCTAAATCTCAGGTTACTTCCCGTTTATGAGCAACTTACCCGATTTCAGGAATAAAAAAATTCTCGTTACTGGCGGTGCCGGCTTTATTGGCTCCAATTTAATTGAGGCACTATTACAACAAGGGGCTCAGGTTGTTTGCCTGGATAATTTCTCCACCGGTAAAAAAGAAAATATTGAGGAATTTTTAAAACATCCTAAATTTCAATTTATTGAAGGGGATATTCGAAATGAATCAGACTGCCTGAAAGCCACAGCAGGAGTGGACGCAATCCTAAATCAAGCTGCCATTGGTTCTGTACCCCGCTCCATTGCCAATCCCTATTTCTCTCATGACAATAATGTCTCTGGATTCCTTAGAATATTAGATGCCGCAAGAGAAAATAAAGTAAAAAGAATTGTGTATGCCTCCAGCTCCAGTGTGTATGGAGATCACCCCACTCTACCCAAAGTGGAAGACCAAATAGGTAATCAACTATCCCCTTACGCAGTTACTAAATATTCCAATGAATTATATGCTGGAGTATATGCCAAATGCTATGGGATGGAATTAATCGGATTAAGATATTTCAATGTATTTGGCAGAAGGCAGGATCCGGATAGTACCTACGCTGCTGTGATTCCTAAATTTGTTAAATCTTTGATAATGGGGGAATCTCCTGTAATTAATGGCGATGGAAGTCATTCACGGGATTTCACCTATATTGACAATGTAATCCAATTTAATTTGCTTGCAGCAAGCACGATAAATCCAGAAGCAATTAATACGGTTTATAATGTAGCTGTGGGAGACCAAGCGAATCTTTCCTTATTGGTAGAATTATTAAAACAAAACTTATCGAAATTCATCCCGGAAGTACTGGACATACCGGTAATTAATGGTCCTGAGCGCGCAGGAGATATCCGACATTCTTTAGCCTCAATACAAAAAGCAAAAGAATTATTAGGATATGAACCTACATTGAATTTCGAGCAAGGTTTGGAGATTGCAACGAAATGGTATTATCATCACCTGAAAAACTAATCGAATCAGGTGAGCATTCAGAATATTTTTTTTGTCATACACAATTTACAAGGCGGTGGGGCAGAAAAAGTATTTACCGGATTAACCACTCATTTTTCTAAAATAAGCCAGGTAACGGTTATCACCTTTGAATCAGGGGGTGTTTATGAAAAAAATATTCAGGACAATAAACAAATCCGATACATTTCCCTCCCTTCGGAAATGGGACATTTTGCCCGTTATAAAACCTTAAGAACCTTATTCAAAAAAGAAAAGCCACATAAAGTAGTTTCGTTTTTAGAGTATCCTAACATTTTAGTTTCGTGGGCATTAAAAGGAACTAAAATACCCCATATTAGTTCGGAGAGAACAAATTATATTCAGTTTTTAGGAAACTCCATTAAAGATAAATTAAAATTATTTTTATTAAAGGGAGTATTTCAAAGAGCCCATAAAATTGTATCTGTTTCAGAAGGCCTTAAACAAAGCCTAATTAAAGATTTCGATGCTCCTGAAAACAAAGTGAGGGTCATCCGGAATGGAATTCAATTGACTGAATTAGAATTAAAATCTCAGGAAGAAATTCAAGGAAAATATAAACCTAGTAGAAATACCATTTTAGCAGTTGGCAGATTCACGAGGGAAAAAAATTATCCCTTATTGCTGGAAGCTTTTCATCAGATCGTAAAAATCCATCCGGAATATGAGTTATGTATTTTAGGAGAGGGGAAATTAAAAGAAGAAATGATTGCCTTATCAGTGAAATTAGGCATTCAGAACCAGGTTTATTTCCCTGGATTTGAGTCTAATCCTGCCCCCTACATGCGTTTGTCGGGATGTTTTGTATTGTCTTCGGATTTGGAAGGTATGCCCAATGCCTTAATTGAGGCTTACTATTTGAACGGCCATGTAGTTTCAACAGATTGCCAAACCGGCCCGAGTGAAATAATTGAACCTAAAAAAGACGGACTCCTTGTACCTACAGGAGAGCCAGCGTTATTGGCACAGGCCATTACAAAAATGATGGGGGAGGAAGAGTTTAGAAAAGAGGTTCGGGGGAATACCCGGATAGGAAGTATGCGATTTGAGCAGGCTCAAATTTGGGAAAACTGGGAAACGGTGATTTTAGATTAATTCCGCTTGGTGCAAGCTGAGCTTAGGGTAAGCTTCGCTTGGTGCAAGCGAAAAACCGCGGAATAAATGGTAAAACGCCATATTTTTTGTATTTTTCCTCATTATTTTCCTTATGTGTAGAATTAGCGGGGCCTGGGACTTTTCCTATCATGGCCAATATAATCTGTCAGAAGTAAACCTCGCCATGCGGGACACCCTAATCCATGGTGGACCTGATGGTGCAGGTGAATGGAAACACCCGGAACTTTCTTTAACTTTTGGACATAGAAGGTTAGCTATCATTGAGCTATCTCCTCTTGGCCACCAACCCATGCGCTTTGAGCATCTCACCATTTGTTTTAATGGAGAGATTTATAATTTCAATGAAATTCGGGAAGAACTTATTCGCGCTGGATATTCCTTCTCCTCCCATTCTGATACGGAAGTAATACTCAAAGCCTGGCATAAATGGAATGCAAACTGCCTGAAAAAATTTCGGGGAATGTGGGCATTTGCCCTTTGGGATGACACTGAAAAACAATTAATCCTGTCCAGAGATCGTGTAGGGGTGAAGCCTTTATTCTGGTATCATCGACAAGGACTTTTCTTATTTGCCTCCGAACTCAAAGCCTTTCATGCCCATCCGGGGTTTAAAGCAGAGCTCAATCAGGAGGCCATCGCAGAATACATGCAGTATGGATATATTTCTGCACCGCGATCCATCTTTAAGAATACCTATAAACTCAATCCCGGACACATCCTTTACCTTTCAGAAACAGGAAAAATCCGGACAGAATCTTGGTGGAATCCTGCCGACTATGCTCTACAAGGATTGGGAGAAAGAAAAGATTGGCTCAGCCGTCATCCGGATGCAGTGAGAGATGAATTAGAAGACATCCTTAAAGAGGCCTTCAACTTAAGAATGGTCGCAGATGTTCCGGTAGGAATGTTTCTAAGTGGGGGAATTGATTCCTCCCTAGTTACAGCCATTCTGCAATCTACGGCTGCTCAGCCAGTCAAAACATTTACCATCGGCTTTAAAGAAAAAGCATTTGATGAATCTGAATGGGGCAGGGAAAGTCGCCCAACATTTGGGAACAGATCATACCATGCTGACCTGTGTTCCTGAAGATGCCCGCGACATACTCCCAGCACTGCCTCATGTCTATGATGAACCATTTGGAGATTCTTCGGCAATCCCAACTCTATTGGTTTCTCGATTAGCCAGAAAACAAGTAACAGTAGCCCTATCTGCGGATGCGGGTGATGAGCAATTCTTTGGGTACTCCTATTATCCTGCGGTAATGAATCGCTGGAACAAATGGGGAAACAACCCGCTCTATCCTGCGGTTGGAATGGGCATGCGCATGGTTTCACCTGCCCTGATTCAAACTATTCTAAAATCGTATTCAGGCGCATCGGTTAGTGCTGCGGATAAGTTCATTAAACTTAGAAATTTACTCGGAATAAGAGATCGTAAAATATTTTATGATACAACTGTAAAACTTATTGTTCAGGATGAACTCCCTACCCTGCTGAAACTCGCGCCCGAGGGCCTGGAAAATATTCGCATGGATAATGTAGGAGAATATCTACGAGCAGGCCTTTCCTATCCTCAGGAAATGATGCTGGCAGATATGCGTACCTATCTACCGGATGACATACTGGTAAAAGTAGATAGAGCCACCATGTCGGTTGCTCTTGAAGGAAGGGAACCATTCCTAGATAACAAAGTCATGGAATACGCTGCCCGTATGCCTTGGGAATTAAAATATCGAGAAGGAAAATCAAAATGGATTCTCCGTCAAATTCTGTATAAATATATTCCCAAAGAATGGGTGGATAGACCTAAACAAGGATTTGCTGTTCCCATTAATGAATGGTTTAAACAGGATTTAAAAGAATATTATCAGCAATACCTCAACGAAGACCGAATCAGGAAAGAAGGAATATTTGTGCCAGAAACGGTTACCCGTATGCTCAAACAATATCATTCCAAAGATGGTATGAATGCTCATAAACTTTGGCTGTTACTCAACTTTCAACTCTGGAAAGAAAAATATCTTGCCTAATGAATGCCCTAACTCAAGAAGCATTTCCAATTAAGGCTCCCGGCATTTCACAGAAATATTGGGAATATTTTTTCTTCGCGGGAATGATTCTTAATGGAATCCTTCCACAAATTATTCCAGGTGCCTTTGTTTCCCCCTTGTTTATGGGAATGGAATTAATCTTAATCCCTTGGGCACTCATTTTTCTCCCAATTTCCAAACAAGTAATTACCCTAATAGCCTTTGCCTTTTTAGGATATGAATATCCCCTAATTCTCGCCACGCTATTATTTATTCCTGCCTTTGCGATAAAAGCCTGGAAAGCAAAAAAACTCATAATTACTCGACCTCTACTTTTATTCATTCTATTAGTACTTTATGCACTATTTATTTTCATACTAAATTCTTATTTATTTATTTCCTTCTCCGGATTATTCTTTTGGATACTTACTTTTATCGGTCCGATAATTCTATTATTCTATTTACTGCAATTTAGGTTTACGGAGGATGAGACAAATAGTATCCTTCGTTTTTTCAAGAAAAGTATTTTAATCCAATTTCCAATAATTTTAGCTCAGGCAATTATCATGAAAACAATTATTCCGGGCGACTGGGCAGGAGGAAGTATGCTCGATGCCCATAATTGTGGAATATTCATTGCCCTTTATGGGTTGACCTTAATTCTTCCCGGGCTTACCCAAAAAGGTACGCCCTTTCCCTTGAGCAGTGGGAATTTCCTTAAAAAAGCTTTTCCCGCCTTATTTTTCCTATTAATCACCGATGCTAAAACCATTTATTTAGTAGTGCTTGTCAGTTTACTCATTTTCCTATTATTCACCTGGCTCAAAAATACCTTCTCCCGAACACTCCTATTGTCTACACGCAAAATATTTTCGTATCTAATCCTGTTGGTATTTTCATTTCTATTAATCCCTGTTTTAGCCCAAGCTTATGTCCGTTTTGCCTTAGACAATTCGGAGGCCGATTTAACAGAAGTGGTAGGGGCTTATTTATTTGATGAAGAAAATACTTTTAATCAAAAGGCAGTCTGGTATAAAAGAGTATTTTCAGTGATGAAAGGGGAAGACGAAAGACTTTGGTGGACAGGAACAGGACCAGGAAATTTCGGAAGCCGAGCAGCTAATACCTTGGCTTATGATGTCATGTATAAGGAATCACAGAAAATCCCTTCCTTTATTCCTCCAGTATCCTCTCCTTGGACAAGAAAATATTTAGGAGACCTAATGACCTCTGAATTAGCTGAAATGATTACCTTCCATTCTACATTTTTAGCTGCACCTGTAAGTGGAATTGTTGCAGTAAAAGCAGAATTAGGCTGGCCCGGACTGATTCTATTTTGCTTATTTACCTTTTCTATGGCAATAAGTTTGTTGCCTTCCGTTTCAACCTTAAACTTTATCGAAACTCGACAAACGATTGCCATCTTCTGGATTGTATTCCCTCTTTTAATGCTGTTTGATAATTATCAGGAAAAGCCTGTCATCACTTTCCCTCTCATGATTCTATCTGCAGTATTACTCAAAACTATTAATACTCAGAAATAATGCGAGTACTCCATGTTACCAACGCTCTACCCTCCCCGGACTTTCCGGGTTATGGGGTGTTTATTTATGAACAAATTCAATCCCTTCAGAATCCTGACCTCCAGGATATTTTATTTATCAATGGCAGAAAATACGGAAAGCTTGCCTATTTAATCGGATTCTTTCAACTGATCTGGAAAGCGCGCAAATACCAAGTAATTCATTGCCATCATATTTACACAGGATTCCTTGCAGCCCTAGCGATTCCATTTAAACCCAAAGTCATTTCTTTCCTCAGTGATGAATTTAACCTAAGTACCAGTGGATTCAAGAAATGGCTCTATCAGTTTACGGTACAAAAATCTCAAGCGCGCATCTATAAAAAAGCCGTTCCACCAGATTTAGCAAAAGACCCTCTTACCCTCTATTTACCCAATGGAGTAGATTTGAAATTTTTCCATCCCACAAATAAATTAATTGCCTGCCAAGAGTTAGGGATAGATTCTACCTATCGCTACTTATTATTTGTGAGTTCAAATGAATTGCATCGCCCAGAAAAAAGATATGCACTCTTTGAAGAAAGTCTGAACCTACTCAATAAACAGGAGGGCTTTGAAGATGTTCGAGCATTATGCCTCGTTAAAGCTTCAAGGGATCAAGTACCCAATTACTTTAATGCAGCTGAGATTCATGTACTCACTTCCCTGTATGAGGGTTCTCCCAATTCTGTCAAGGAAAGTATGGCCTGCAATATAAAAGTTGCCTCTACACCAGTAGGAAATGTTCGGGATTTGCTGGAAGGATCTGCGACTTGCAAAGTGTTGGAATCAGAAAAACCAGAAGATATTGCCCGGGTCATTGCGGAAATGCTCTCAAATCCTCAAAAAGAGGACCTTCGGGCATTGTTAATTGCCAAGAATCTGGACATGGAATCAGTTTCCCACAAACTGAAAGACTTATACAAACGCATTTCCGGCGTAAAACCTTAATTTTGTTATCATTCAAATAAATTTGACGCAGAACATGAAAATTTTGGGCGTTCATGATGGACATAATGCCTCTGCAGCTTTGCTGGTAGATGGAAAAATAGAGTATTTAATACAAGAAGAAAGATTAGTAGCTGAGAAAAATAAAGCTGGCTTTCCAACTGAATCCATTCAACTCATTTTTGAAAAATCAGGGCTTAAGCCAAAGGATATTGATTGGGTGGGACTGAATGGAAATTACATGCCGAAAACGACTGATCGGCAAGGGACGCTTGACTATTACAAAAGCCTACTGACTCATGACAAATTGGTGTCTATGAGCAGGTTTCGAAATCGGTTAAAGTCAATTCCCACATTCTCAAAGCCATTTGAAGAAATGAACAAGCGCAGCCGAATCAAACAGCTGATGCAGTTAGGCTTTGAAGAAAGTAAAATAAAATTCGTAGGTCATCACCTCACCCATGCTGCTGCAGCTTACTTTGGCAAAGGCAATTTCAATGACCCCGTTTTAATCCTAACCAATGACGGTGCAGGAGACAGAGTCTGTGCTACAGTAAGTATAGGTAAAGCAGGAAAAATAGAAAGGCTTGCTGAAGTACACGAAGATCATTCTGTGGGTCTTGTTTATGCTGCATTTACTTTCCTAACCGGAATGGTTCCATTAGAACATGAGTATAAACTAATGGGAATGGCTCCTTATGCCGACCGAAAAGGATGCCGCAAAGTAGCCGATGAACTTTGGAAAATGTTTAAAGTTGCAGAGGATGGAATGACCTGGGAATTTATTGCCGGACCTTCTGTTTATGCCTCCATGAATGTTTTTAAAGACTTCATGTTCCTAAAGAGATTTGATCACCTAATGGGAGGCCTTCAACTATTTACAGAAGAATTTCTTGTAAAATGGGTACAGGCAGCAATCCGTAAAACCGGCATTTCTAAAATTGCCCTCAGTGGGGGAACCTTTATGAATGTCAAAGCCAATAAACTCATCATGGAGCTCCCGGAAGTGAGCGATATATTTGTTACGCCTTCCTGCGGGGATGAATCCAATCCTTTGGGCATAGTCTGGCAACTGGCTTATGAAAAACAAGGAATCTCATCCCTTCAATATCTGGAGCATGCCTATCTGGGAATAGAATGGAATGATCAGGAAATTGAACAACAATTTAAAAAGTACCCTTTTACTAAAAAGGTAGAGATTCAATATTTTGAAGATATTGAGGAGGAAGCTGCGCGGCTATTATCCGAGGGTAATGTGGTTGCCCGCTTTAAAGGTCGAGAAGAATTTGGAGCCCGAAGTTTGGGAAATCGTGCCATTCTCGCTGACCCAGCTCATCCAGGTGTCATTCGTGAAATTAATGAAATGATTAAAAATCGAGATTTCTGGATGCCATTTGCCAGCTCTTATCTGGATACAGACATTGACCGTTATATTCAAACTTTTCCAGAAAAGAATGATCCTTTGTACATGATCATGACTTTCGACACCAAACCACTTGCATTTACAGAAATGGCTGCGGGTATACATCCTTACGATAAAACAGTTAGACCTCAGCGAGTTACGGCACAGACCAATCCAGATTACTGGAATTTAATTCAGAAATTCAAATCCAAAACAGGAAGAGGCGGTGTATTAAACACTTCTCTCAACCTGCATGGACTGCCCTTAGTGCACAAACCTTGGGATGCCTATTTAGTAATGGATCAGAGCAATTTAAAATATCTGGTTATTGGAAATTGGAGAGTTGCCTGTGAAGCCTGAGAAATTAAAAGGTTTTAGAACCTTAAGATTATTCGGACTCGAAGTAGCGGTTATGGATTTACCCCAAACCGTGCAATGGATAATGGGAAAAATACAAACAGGTAACTGTTTGATGCATGCAGACATCAACACCTTCAAGGTAGTGCAGATGCAAGAAATTCCCGGATTAAAACAGGCGGTTGCAGCTGCCGATATTATTAGTGCGGATGGAATGGGAATCGTATGGGCGGCAAAATTATTGGGGAAAAAATTACCTGACAGAGTAACCGGAATTGATTTGATGCAGCATTTAGTGGAAGAAGCTGCCCGCAACAATAAAACCATTTACCTCTTAGGGGCGAAACTCGAAGTAGTAGAAAAACTGGCTACCCAATATTCTCAGGAAAAAGGACAGAAATTTGTGGTTGGATTCCATCATGGGTACTTTAAAGAAGTAGAAGAACATCAGATCGCACAGGAAATTGCTCAATGCCAGCCAGATTTTCTTTTTGTTGGCATGACTTCTCCCCGAAAGGAAAACTTTCTCTTTCGGCAATCAAAGGTTTTAGCAAGCATTCCCTACAAAATGGGAGTTGGGGGAAGTTTTGATGTACTGTCGGGAATGATTCCAAGAGCTCCTATCTGGATTCAAAAAATGGGTCTAGAATGGGCATTTCGACTTTCCAAAGAACCCGTAAGACTTTTTAAGCGATATACCTGGGATAACCTTCGATTCCTAAAACTGCTCCTAATTGAGTGGAAATCTCCCGCTTAAATTCTAGAATGCAACTATAATCCTTTAATTTTCATCTTTCCACCTGGCGAAGGTTATTTTGAATACCCTACAAAACTGAAATTTTTTATTATTTTGCTATTTGGCATACTTTTAGTGAAGCCCTTAAAAAATTAATATAATATCACATGCAGGTCAGATATTCAAGGTTCATCAAAAGACTTCATTCCCTCGGGGATGTTGTACTGTTGAATTTTGCCTTTTTATTTTCAGACTATTACCTACATGGGAGAATAATTACATGGGACAATGTCGACCAACTCTCCATTTGGATCATATTTAACCTTACTTGGATTGCCTCCGTTTTGATTTTCAAAATCTATGAAATTCATCGGGTAACCAGCATTGAGCGTGTTATTTACAACCTACTCCAGGCCCTTCTATTTCACATGCTCATGATCTTTGCTACAATTGTGGCATTTAAATACTATGAAGTCTCCCGAAAACAGGTTCTTTACGCCTACCTTATTTACTTCGTTTTAGTCTTATTGTATCGGGTGATATTTCTTAACTCTCTTAGGATTTATCGCCAAAGAGGATTTAATTATCGAAGAGTTATCATAATTGGTGCAGGTCCGGTTGGCAATGATTTATTTGAATTTTTCACTTCAGATTTTTCTTTAGGATATCGATTCTTGGGATTTTTTGATGACAACCCCGATAAATGTTATCACGCAGATAAAATCATCGGCACTTTAGAGGATGTGGAAGACTTTGCCAAAAAGAATCAGATAGATGAAATTTACTGTGCTTTACCGGATACTGCCGGGGATAAAATCAGAAGATTCCTTCAATTTGCCGAAAAAAATATGATTCGATTCAGAGTTGTACTGGACTTCAAACGGCATGTACCCAGAAAATTTGCTGTAGATTTTTATGGTTCAATTCCCATTTTACTCCCTCGGAAAGAACCTTTGGAATTAATCACTAATCAATATTTAAAGCGAGGATTTGACATGTTTTTCGCTTCGTTAGTCATTGTGCTCATTTTCCCTTGGCTATTCCCAATATTAGCTTTGTTCATCAAAATCAGTTCGCGAGGCCCTGTATTCTTTAAACAGCATCGTTCCGGAAAAAACAATGAAGTATTTACCTGTTTAAAATTCAGATCCATGAAACTCAATCAGGATGCTGACGCAAAACAGGCAACACAGGATGATGACCGAATCACCTGGATAGGAAAGATTCTGCGAAAAACCAATTTAGACGAGTTGCCTCAGTTTTTTAATGTGCTAAAAGGAGATATGTCTGTGGTAGGCCCACGCCCTCACATGCTTAAACACACAGAAGAATATTCCAGAATCATTGATAATTTCATGGTACGCCATTTAGTTAAGCCAGGCATAACAGGCTGGGCTCAGGTAAAAGGATTTAGAGGAGAAACTGAAAACGACCACAAAATGCGCAAACGCGTTCAGTATGATGTTTGGTATATTGAGAATTGGTCCTTTCTCCTAGATATCCGTATTATTCTCCTGACCACCTGGAAAATGATTAGTGGTGATCGGAACGCATTTTAAGTTTTCTTTCGCTTGGTGTAAGCTTCGCTTGGTGTAAGCTTCGCTTGGTGCAAGCTGAGTTTAGTGTAAACTTCGCTTGGTGTCAACCCAAATTGGGTGACTCACTAATTGGCAATAAGGCCCAAACTCTGGTAACTCCCAAGATAACTTTACCGAACTACTACCTTCACTGAGTAAACACGAGCCCCCTGCTCTATCCGCAGAAAATATACCCCAGCAGCTAAGGAGTCTGGCCACAGAAATTCATTCCCGTGAACTGGAATAATCTCCCCAACTGATTTACCATAAATATCCTGGATGATCACGCCTTCCTCTTTGATATCCAACCCTTGAATATCTAGATAAAAGACCTTTTCAATGGGATTCGGATAAACCCGTAATCGACTTAATGTACCTTCTTTTTCGGAGGCTCTGCTCACAATTGTCATCAAGGCTGAACTATCAGACGAACAACCCCCAACTGTCACAATCACAAAATACACTCCCCCCTGTGTAGGTAAATACCAATTCTGAGTAGCTCCGGAAATTATCCCGGTACTATTTTCATACCACTGATTCCCACTTGTGACATTGGAATACAGGGTATCTCCAGATAGTGTAATTACAGGAGTTGCCGGAACAGGTGTAATGCTAACCGATGTAGTTCCGGTTTGGCTAGTACAACCACCCAATACCAAGTAACAAGAATACACCCCAGATTGAGAGCTCATTGAACTTGGCACTGTCGGATTCTGGGATGAAGAAGTCCAACCTGCCGGGCCTGACCAATAATAAGTAGCACCAGCAGTTGCACAGGACAATAACAAAGTTTGCCCTTCACAAATAGCACTATTAGAAGAGAGCACAGGAACCGATATAGATGCATTCACCACAACAGTGGTAACAGAAACCTGACTGGAGCACCCATTGACAATGGCATAAACGGAATAGATTCCAGCATCCGCCAACACAACAGGAGCAATAATTGGATTTTGTGTAGTACTCGTAAAACCACTAGGTGCCTCCCAGAAATAGGTTGCATTTGTGACAGTTGTAGCCTTCAAGGTTAATGGATCACCTACACAAATAGGAGAATTACTAGATGCAATCGGTGCTGCAGGCGAAGGCAGAACAATTACCGAAACCAATGCCTGACTAGATGCACATCCATTAGATACAACCAAAGTATATACTCCTGCATTTGAGAGTCCCACCGGACTAATAACAGGATTTTGAAGATTCGAGGTAAAGCCATTGGGCCCCGACCATACATAAGATCCTCCAGTGGTATTTCCTGCGACAAGATTTAAGACTGTAAATTCACATAAAGGAGCATTACTCCCAGCAGTTACAGAGGGAGGACCACTATTGACAATAATGGTTACTGTGGAAACTGCAGTACTGCAAGATCCTATGTGGGTATATAAAGAATAGGTACCTGCTTGCCCTGCTGTTACTGAGTTAATGGTGGGATTTTGAATCGTAGAAGCAAATCCTGATGGACCACTCCAAGCATATGAAGCGCCCGTAACTGTGCTGGCTGTTAACAATAAATTATCCCCTGCACATAAATTAATAGATTGAGCCCCAGCAGTCGAAGCCGTTGGAGTCGTATTCACGGTAACAGAGGTAGTCACCACTTGGGTGCTGCACCCGGAGGTATAAACGCGCAGAGAGTATAAGCCCCCTGCACTTGGGGTGCTATTCGCAATCACCGGGTTCTGAAGATTGGAAGTAAACCCAGAGGGACCAGTCCATAAATAAGATACACCACTATAAGTACCACTGGTTAAATTAACAGTTTGCCCTGAACAAACGGGGCTACTATTCCCAACTGAAACAGAGCCAGGTAGTGAAACTACAGAAACCGAAACAGTGCCATAAGCCCCAGTACAACCGTTAACTGTTGCGCGAACAGAATAGACACCTGAATTAAGTGTAGAAGCAGGATTGATGACCGGACCCGAAATAGTGGAAGTAAAGGAATTGGGCCCCAACCAAGACCAACTTGCCCCAGAAATAGAATTGACAGTTAACTGTAAAGAACTGCCTGCACAAGCAACGCCAGAGACTGAAGCTGTGGGAGTTGCAGGTAAAGCTTTAATGGTAATATTAGCAGTATTCATTCTGCCTGTTGCGGCATTCAAGGATCCATTGACCCGAACCCGATACCCTGTACCTGCAGGAGTATTAGCCGGAATAAATCCATGTAATGTACTGGATTGCTGACCAGATAAAGTGCCTAATGTAATCGGAGCAGAAAAACTCCCGGTGGCATTACTCAACTCAGCGGTAAAGATATTCAGCGGCTGAAAATCACCAAAAGCCTGATAAGGTATAAAAATAGAATCTCCTGCACAGTACACTAAATTAGTTGGGTTCTGAGTGACAATCCCTGAATCCAATCTTAGGGTAAAAATATCTTCCAAACCTGCACTCACCAATGTATGCACTCCGAATGGAGTATTATTTCCGGTAAACCATCCTGTTAAATAGGTATGCCCGCTGGTATCAACCCCTACTCCTTTCCCTTCATCATCTTGGCCGGCGCCAGCCCTCTGAATCCATACAGGTGTACCTGCTGAGGTATATTTCACGACAAAAGGATCTAAGCCCAAGCTCTGCATCGTGAGAGGACCAAAAGCTATAGTATTTTGAAAAGTACCAGTCGCAAATACATTCCCGGATACATCACTGCAAATTCCATAACCTGCATTATAGCTTAAGTTTCCACCTGCCTGCCTGATCCATTGAAGTGTGCCACTGGTATTATATTTTGCCACGAAAATATCCTGATCGCCTAAACTTGTTAAGTTATTGCCTGAAAAACTTACGCTAAAACTAAAGAATCCGGTAACCAACACATTTCCGGAAGGGTCAACCGCAGCTGCTGTACATCGATCATTATTGACTCCTCCACCAGTTCGAACCCACTGTATTACTCCAGAATTATTATACTTAGCGACAAAGGCATCATAAGCCCCTACTCCATTTACCGTTACGGTCCCAAATGTGCAATTACCTGTTCCGTAAATATCTCCTGATAGAAATACATTACCGGAACCATCCACAGCTACCCCTCTTCCATAATCTGTACTTGCCCCTCCGCCTTTTTGCAACCATTGTTCCACACCAGAAGAATTATATTTCACCAAAAATGCATCATAAAAAGCAGCTGTAGTATTTAGACTTCCAAAATTCACCCCGCCCGTAATATATCCCGTAACATAAATATTATTCGAAGCGTCTGCTGCAATGGCAAATCCCTGATCTACAGAACTTCCTCCAGCAGAAATGGCCCATAAAAAAGTACCAGACGAAGAATATTTAGCTACGAAAATATCATCTCCTCCAGCATTGCTCAGCGTAGTAGTTCCAATAGTAACAGTTCCATTAAAGTATCCGGTAGCGAGAATATTTCCACTTCCATCACGGGTAATTCCCAAGCCAAAAGAGTTCCCTGTTCCAGTGGCAGCCCTTGCCCATTGCATAACACCGACTGAATCATACAGAGCGATAAAGAAGGATTGTCCGCTGCCACCTGTCACATTTTGAGAACCAATGGTCATGCTCCCGGTAAACGAACCTGTTATTGCGGAGTACCCTCGGGAATCGGTATGGATAGATTGTCCGCGGTCTGTCTGCGTCCCGCCACCCTGCTCAGCCCAGTTTATATATTGAGCGGAAAGAAATGAGGGAACCAGAGAAAAGAGGAAGAGTAAAGCAGAATAATAACGCATGGTGTAAAATTAAGGAAAATTACAGGGATTGAGTTGGAGGTTTCCACTAACTCAATACCAATAGTGTCCAAAAAAAAAGGGGGGCAGTTGCGAACAACTGCCCCCCTTTTAATCAGAATAACAACAATTAGTTGATAACGATTTTCTGAACAGCAGAACCGGTTTCAGTTGTAGCACGGAAGATGTAAACACCTTTGTTTAGGTGAGTCAAATCCAAGTTACGAGAGAAATTAGAAGTATTGCTGATAGACTCAGTATACACTTCTTTTCCTTGAAGATCAGTAACAGAGATATTCATATCAACTGCAGTACCTAAATCCATATTTACAGTGAAAGAACCGTTAGAAGGATTTGGGAAAACACTCAAACCAGAAGTCAAAGTACCTTCAGAAACAGAAATAAGAACATCAGCTAAGATTACATCGCAGAAGATGTAAGCAGACTGGAATACTTCTTCTTCGTTAGAACCGCTGTCATAGCTACCATTTGCATTGCAATCACGGAAGAATACACCATTCCAAATGTTGCTAGGATATACGAAATCAGTAGCATACATAGGAGTGCTAGTAAAGGATGTATCCAATTTAGCATACATACGGTAAGTGTTAAAAGGAATGTCAGAAAGAGTAGCAGATACAGTAGAAGTTGTACCACAAGCACCAGCGTTTTTGAATCCTACAACGATACCGAAAGTATCAATTACTGGACCTGCAAAACCAACACGAATAGCGAATCTGTGATTTGGATCGAGTTTGTATTTACAAGGAATGGCCACTAACTTTGATTGCAACCAGTTGTTAGAAGTGCTCAGACTTGTAGTAGTTGTGATTACTGTATCCCAAACATAAGCTGGAGTTGGAACAGCATCTAAATCGAACAATTCAAAAGTGATAGAATCTGTTACAGAAGAAGAAGAAGTCTTCTTGTGACCACACAAAATGAAAATAGAATCTACAATTGTGTTTTTGCTAGCGCTGTAAGCTTTAGTGTTACCGTAACTATCATGCAAAGTATCGAACCAGGTCAAAGCCCATTTCAATTCATCTTCGTTAGAATAGTTCCAGTTAAAATCCCACATATAGCGACCAGAAGTATCCTGGGCACCTAACCAATGGGCTACAGTGAAAGTGTCGTTGGCAGCAGTTTTATTAGCTACAGAAGCTTTTTTAGGCTGAACCATTTGCATGTCCCCGATTACAGGGGAACCAACCAAACGCTTGGTTGGGATGCTCTGAGCGAATACACCGCACACGAGCAAAGAGAGAGCTAGAGAGGTAATGATTTTTTTCATGTTATAATTATTGAATGGTGTTACGAATGAATTAAGGACGAGCTTTTGTAGATCCTCCCTTAGAATTGCTGGTAGTACCTGATTTGCCATCTTGGTTTACCTGACCTGCGGCCTCCTTAATGGTGCCTTTTACTGCAGCCTGATTATTGGTACTCAAACTTTTCGCTCCAGTACTTGCTCCAGTAGATTTTGAGGTACCGGATCCAGCACCCGCACCTGATTGCATAGTTTCGCCTGGCTTAGTAGCATCTTTGGGGTCATTGGAAGTGGTAGAGGTCGCTTTTTTACCTCCTTTACCTTTGTTGCCCTCCTCTTCAGCGGCAGCAGCGGCAGCAGCTTCTTCTTCAGCCTGCAATCTCGCAGCCTCAGCTTCCGCAGCGGCAATTGAATCTGCAACCCGAATAGAATCTGCAACTCGTTGAGCCTCAGCTTCTTTGGCTGCCTTGTCGTCTCCACAACCAGTGAAGGCAAAACTGCCCGCAACCAGAGCAGAAATGAATAATACTTTCAATTTCATATCAATTTTTCGATTTGTTGCACAAATATAAGTTAATTCAAGACGATTAAGCAAATTTATTTGTCGATTTCAATTACGCCTAATTTTCACTTTTAACTTCTTGTTCGCCTGCCCCCTGCAAAACCGGTGCCATAATTTTCTGATAATTCTCCCGACTCAACCCGATCGTGATTATCTGAACCTGATCTGAGTATTCCAAATGAGAACGCCAACCTGCCGTGACTGGCCCCCTATAAGACTCCAAAAATTTCTGCTCACAATATACTTCAAACCTAATTTTCATATAATCGCCCTGCACGAATACAAAGCTTGGCAAAATATAAAAGTCTTTTCGACCACTGAGAACGCGAATTTCTTTGGTTAACTCCTTCGTTAAAGAATCCTTATCTATATTCCAGTGTAAATTCTCATACCCTACGGTAAAATAACCTGAATACAAGTAAGGCTTAATATCCTGATAGGGGAATACATTGGGAATTGAATCAATCTTTTGAACAGCTTCTCGCAAAATATCCAAATTTCGGAAGGTAATCCGAGACCAGTTAATTGACTTATAATAGGTTTTATACTTCAGTAAATCCTGTGGACTAAAGTCAAATGCAGCGCCTCCTATGGTGATATACCGACAATTCAAATTAACGCGAAGGGTCTGTTTGAGCTCACCATCTTTATACAACTTAATTGCGTAGTGATAATCACAAACATCGTCAAACATGGGGCCAAAGTCCCACTCCTCCTGAATCTTATTCAAGATGTTTTTATCTTTACAAATAAATGTGCCCAGAGAATCCTGAACCGGATGCAAAGTGGCATTGCGTAAAGAAACGCCAATCATTACCCAGTTACCGGAACTAAAGTCCAAATCAGACAATACTTTCCTAGCCTGAATTTCAGGAATGAAAACCAATAATAAAAATCCAAGCAAAAGTTTCTTCAAATCATCTAATGGAATAGTATTTTGAACCTTAAGTTCTCTAAACTTTTAATTCAAAATTGTTTCGTACAAAATTAACACTCTATGACACTAACTCGATATCGGATATCCACATTAGATGTTCACATTGTTGAACAAAACTTATTTTCAACGGCCCAGCCATTGCAGACGATGCCAGCCTATTTGTTCTCCAGAGTCCTTCTCGATAAACCGTAAGAGAAAAATGCCAGGTGAAACATTCTCCCATTCCCTATCTCCAGAAAATCTAAAAATATTGAGGAAATAATCTGATTTCAAGTCAAAAGTCTGCACCAATCGCCCCTGCAAATCCCAACATTCCATCTTCAGATCTTTACCTGCACCAGGAAAAACAATTGATACCGAAAAAGAACCCCTGGCAGGATTGGGATACACCATTAATTCTGCCTGTTTGGGCTTAAAAAGTTCCTTCCCGCTTAAACCCTGATACACCTTTTCACCGTCTGGAATTCCAAACCCCATATCATTATCAGGATTACCGGCCTGATGTCCTGATTCTCGAATCGCTCGACCCATTTCATAGCCGCGCACACCAGGAAAAGCCTCCATTAATTGAGCAGACAATCCTGCAATGATGGGCCCCGAAAAAGAAGTGCCATTATACTGATAAATTTTTCCATCTGGTGCCAAAATGCCAGCTCGTTCTCCTTGAGCCATCATATCAGGCTTTATCCTTCCATCGGCTGTTGGCCCTCGGCTACTAAAGGATGACAATTGCCGGGAAGCATTAACCGAACCTATTGCAAATACACTATCCCCATCGGCGGGCGCAGAAATGTACCTCCAAGAGGAATTCCCTTCATTCCCGGCGCTATTAATAACCAAAATCCCCCGCCTGGCGGCTTCGTCCGATGCCCGGGTAATCACGGTAGTATTTCCATCCATATCTTGATACCAGTGATCTTCAGTGGAATCATTAAAAACAGTATATCCCAATGAAGTAGTAAAAATATCTGCTCCCAGGCTATCTGCCCATTCAGCTGCCATCACCCAATTATATTCTTCCTGCAATGTTTCGCTCATATCATTCTCCGTTACTGCCAAAATATATTCAGCATCAAAAGCAGCACCCACTAATCCTCCCGGCTGATAGGCAGAAAGGGTGGAAAGAACCATTGTGCCATGCGTACCCGTATTGTTGTAAACATCTGATTCTCCGGCAACAAAATCCTGTGTGGCCACTACTTTTGTTTTACTAAATCCACTGAGTCGATCTACTCCGGGGAATCCATTATCCATCACAGCCACTCGAATTCCTTTCCCAGTAAAATGATTGACTTGAAGTAAATCAGCATTCAACATAGCCAATTGACGAGTACCAAAAGCCCAAAAAGAAGCAGACAAATCATCAGAATCTACCTCATCTAAAACTTTTTGAGAGGTTAATTTTTCTGGTAACCCCATGGGCATCAACTTTCGAACAGGTTGAATACGATCTACAAATGACAATTGCCCAATTTCTTTTTTTTGCTCTTCGCTTAACTCCAAAACCAGTGCATTCAACCATCTACTACTAGCGAGGGGACGGAATCCACAAATTCTCAATGCCGCCTGATATTCCGGGCAAATGGGCAGATCCATTACCCCAGACTTTAAAGATTCTGGCCGTTGGGCTAATACACTCGCTGGAATTTCTGGGGCATAAGCGCCACAATGACCTTTCAGAAATACCCAATATTTTTGTTTTTGTCCCCAACCTTCTTTGCAACAGAAAAATCCAAGCAACAGGAAAAGTAGTATCTTAGCCATATATTCTTCAACGATTCTGAGGACTGATGTCTTTCTCTTTCAGTCCGTTTTCAGTACGAAAATACTCAGGCTAACGGGAAGTACGCATGAAAACTGGAAAAATAAAAAAAACAATAGGCTGGAAGGAGAAAATCATCTTCCCTGATTTGGGTCTTGAATGGGTAGATGCCAAGGTAGATACTGGTGCATTAACCTCCTCCCTTCATGCAACCCATCAAACCCGAATTGAACAAAAAGGCAAGATTTATATTCGGTTTACCTTGGAAGATCATGCGCATCCTGCTTGGGACGGTAAGGAATTTATGATGCCCTTGAAAAACGAAACGATCGTCAAGAATTCTTTTGGCCAAGAAGAGCCCCGTTATGTTGTGAGCACCAGAATCCGCCTGCACAATTATTTAATACGAGCGGATTTCACCCTGAGTGATCGCAGCAATATGGAATTCCCTGTTCTATTAGGACGAAAAGCCATTCGCACCCGATTCATTGTAGATGTTGCTCGATCCAATATATATTTCAAAAAACACCAAAAAAAAATACTCCCATGAAAATCGCTATTTTATCTCGGGACATCCGATTGTACTCAACGCGTAGAATTGTAGAGGCTGCAGAAGTCAGAGGGCATGAAGCAATCGTGCTGGATCACACCAAGTGCTATATGGCATTGAAACAAGGCCAACCTTCTATTCACTACAAAGGCAAAGAGATTGAAAAAGTAGATGCAGTAATACCTAGAATTGGCGCATCGGTTACCTTTTATGGTACTGCCATTGTTCGTCAGTTTGAAATGATGAATGTCTTTTCTGCCAATCCCAGTCAGGCAATCACCCGATCCAGGGATAAACTTCGTTCTATGCAGTTGTTGGCCAAAGCAGGATTGGGAATGCCAATCACGGGATTTGCCAATCACATCAATGATGTAGATGATTTGATTAACATGGTTGGAGGAGCTCCCTTAGTCATTAAACTGCTCGAAGGAACACAGGGAATTGGGGTTGTGTTAGCAGAAACAACCAAAGCAGCACAATCAGTAATTGAAGCCTTTCACGGTCTGGATGCTGACATTTTAATACAGGAGTTTATCAAAGAAGCGAAAGGTGCCGACATTCGTGCATTCGTAGTGAATGGTCGAATTGTGGGAGCCATGAAACGACAAGCAAGAGAGGGGGAATTTAGAAGTAATCTGCACCGAGGAGGAACTTCCAGTCTGATAAACCTCACCATGAAAGAAAGATATACAGCACTAAAAGCCGCAAAAGTACTTGGGCTCAGTGTTGCGGGCGTAGACATGCTGCAATCCAGCCGAGGCCCTTTGATTATGGAAGTAAATTCATCACCAGGATTGGAGGGAATAGAGAGGGCGACAGGAGAAGACATTGCCGGAAAAATCATTGAATTTGTGGAACAAAATGCGGGCAAAAAGAAAGGCAACAAAGACAAAATTGGCGCCTAAGTATGCCTGAGATTATTCAACTTAACAGTCAGACCATCATTCGGGGAGAGAGCCGGCTGATCAATTTCCATATTGCGCGATTACCGACACATACGCATATAGATTTGCCGGTGCATGTAATTAGAGGCAAGGAAGATGGCCCCGTACTCTTACTAATGGCTGGACTACATGGAGATGAAATCAATGGTATCGAAACCATCCGAAGAATGATTTATGATGAAACCATTAAGCTCAAACGAGGAACGGTGATTGCCATTCCTATTGTTAATATTTATGGTTTTCTACAAACCTCTCGAGACTTACCAGATGGCAAAGATTTAAATCGTTGTTTTCCGGGAAGCCAGAATGGTTCATTAGCGAGCAGAGTGGCTTGGTTTGTCATGCACGAAGTACTGCCTCAAGTGGATTTAGGGATTGATTTTCATACTGGAGCGGTCAACCGAACGAACTATCCTCAGGTTCGATGCAAAACGGATAATCCAACAAATATAGAATTAGCAAAAGCCTTTTCGGCACCGTTTATTCTCAATGCAGAATTCAGAGATAAATCTATACGAAAAGAAGCAGCAAAAAAAGGCAAATCCATTATTGTATATGAGGGAGGAGAAGCCCAACGCTTAGATGAAAATGCCATTTTGCAAGGGATTGCGGGAACATATCGAGTCATGCATCACCTAAAAATGATTGATGATTATATAGCCTCCGAGCCTTCTATTTTATTAAAACATTCCTCTTGGATTCGATCTAAAAACGGAGGCATTTATCGCAATTTTACAGAGCCTGGTTCCTATGTAAAAAAGAACCAGGTTTTAGGAGTTGTTACAGACCCTTATGGTCAGGATGAAATTCCGGTTCTCTCCAGATTGGAAGGATTTGCCATTGGAGTAAATTACCAGAGTGTAATTAATACAGGGGAACCGTTAGTGCATATTGGACAGGAATAATTGAATTATAATCAGCTTGCACCAAGCTGAGTTTGGTGCAAGCTGATTATTTCAAAAAAATTATCCACAGCCACAAACTAATTTATTCAGGTATAAAACCCTATCAATGCCCCTAAATTCTATTATCCACACCCGTCCCTAAAATCATTGATAGGGTTGTGCCTATCTTAGTGTATGCATTTGACTGTATTAGCTGTACCAATCACACTATTCATTCTATTTATAAATGGATTGAATGCCCAACAGGTATTTGTGCAAAAAGGAATTGCTTCCTTTTATGCAGATCATTTTCAAGGCAGGCAAACAGCCAATGGAGATCGATACAATAAAAACGAATTAACGGCTGCCCATAAAACGCTGGCGTTTGGCTCGAAAGTTAAAGTTACCAATCTTGAAAATCAGAAATCTGTAATTGTAACCATAAATGATAGAGGGCCATTTGTGAAAGGTCGTATTTTAGACTTATCCAGAAAGGCGGCTGAAGAATTGGATATTGTCAGAGCAGGGACTGGAAAGATTGAAATCGAAGTATTGGAAGGCTCTGAAGTAATAGAAGAAAACCCGGAACAATTCCCGGAAGCAGACGAGAAATTAACCATCAAATTCAACAATCCTGGATTATATTTGGTGAATGGAGAAGCCGCAACCTTACAAGGCTTCGCTATACAAGTTGCTGCATTCAACCAGGTGCCCAATGCCATTCGTTTTGTTTATACATTAGAAAAATTGGGCATTACCGATATTCGATTAGAAGTATCTGAGGATAAAGTGATTCGCATCCTTGCTGGAGGATGTAAAAATCGCCATAGTGCCGAGAAACTATTAGCTAAGCTAAAATCTGAGGGCTATGGGGGAATTATTAAAGGAAAATATTCCTAATAAAGTTAAATGATAACGGGGGGTTAGATGCTAACAGAGGGTTAGATACTAACCTATGTGGATAACCCGCATAAATCGGAAGTGAATTTCTGTATTTTTGTTCACTTTTGTAAACAATCTCTATGGCAAAAATCCTGATTGTGGATGATGAAAAATCCATTCGCAACACTTTAAGAGAAATTCTGGAATACGAGCATTATGAGGTGGATGAAGCTTCCGATGGAGCTGAGGGTTTAAAGAAAATTTCCGAGGGACGATACGATGTCGTTTTATGTGATGTAAAAATGCCCAAAATGGACGGGCTGGAAGTATTGGAAAAATCCCTGGCTTTAAAACCAGAACTTCCAGTATTGATGATATCTGGCCATGGAAATATTGATACAGCGGTAGAAGCAACTAAATTAGGTGCTTATGATTTTATCCAAAAACCACCCGATTTAAACCGACTTCTGGTATCCCTCCGAAATGCCTTGGAGAAAACGGATTTAGTTCAGGAAACCAAATCTCTTAAAAGGAAGATAAGTAAGACTCGGGAAATTTCCGGAAAATCTCCCGCTATTCGATCCATTCTGGATACAATAGAGCGCGTAGCTCCTACCGAAGCCCGTGTGCTGATTACAGGAGAAAATGGCACCGGAAAAGAATTAGTTGCCCGATGGCTGCATGATAAAAGCAACCGGGCGAATGGCCCCTTGGTGGAGGTCAACTGTGCTGCCATACCCTCAGAACTAATCGAAAGCGAATTGTTTGGACATGAAAAAGGAGCCTTCACAACCGCCATTCGTCAACATGCCGGCAAATTTGAACAAGCAAACGGCGGTACCTTATTCTTAGATGAAATCGGTGACATGAGTCCTTCTGCACAGGCTAAAGTATTGCGCGTACTTCAAGAGAACAGAATTACAAGAGTAGGAGGCGATAAAGATATTGCGGTTGATGTGCGCATCATAGCGGCTACCAATAAAGATCTGCTTCATGAAATTCAAAAAAACAACTTCCGGGAAGATTTATACCATCGACTGAGCGTCATTTTAATTCATGTTCCTTCCTTAAAAGACCGTAAAGAAGACATCCCCATTCTGGCAGAACAATTCATTCGGGAAATTTGTGAAGAATACAGCAAACCCAAGATGGAACTAACTCGGAAAGCATTGGACGAATTGATGCGCCTCGACTGGGATGGTAATATCCGAGAATTAAGAAATGTGATTGAACGATTAGTTATTCTGTGTGACAAACAAATTAATGACAGCGATATTTTGACTTTTGCTGTTCCGCGTAAATTCAAACGCACAGATTCCAGCATGTACGATATGTTTGAAAAATTTCAAGATTTCAAAGATTATGCGGAAAAAGAATTCATCGAGCGCAAACTCAAAAAGAACAACTGGAACATCACCAAAACCTCAGAGGAGATTGACATCCAGCGCAGCCATCTGTACAATAAAATTGAGAAGTTCGGGCTAAAGCGAGAAGATAATTTAATGGAAGATTAACTCCGCTTGGTGATAACATCTTTGAGTAGAGACGCACAATTGTGCGTCTCACAATTGTGCGTCTCACAATTGTGTGTGTGAGTATAAACTATATTTCTATACCTCACTCATCACTCATCACTCATCACTCATCACTCATCATTCGTCAGTCCCCCTACCGTAAGGGTTACAACTGGACCACCAGCAAAACCAGCCCCATCTAGCATTCCTTGATTAGAATACCAGGTTGTTCCTCCCGATTGAATGGAGTATCCCGCTCTAAGACTAATCCTTAAATCATGAGTCTTCTCTTCTTGGTTTTTACTCTTGATACCCGGCATCCAAGAAAATTGAATTCCTGGCTCTATCCCACCAGTAATACCTGATAATTGTTGCATGGAAACTGGAATCCTAAACCATTGATTAATAGAATCTTGATAGACGCCTTGAGAAATCGTGAGAAAATCAAAATTCACCCCAATATAAGGAACCAAATCCCATGAAGTTTTCTGAATGACAGCAAACCCATACCGCATTCGAATAAAAAATAAGGAGGAATTCATCGTTCTAAGGCCAGAACTATCCCGAAGTCTTTGCCCTGGAGAGATTCCCAAATCCAAACCTATAAGGGATTTACCGTAAAACCCATCCCATCCCCCACCTACATACATCCTATTTTCGAAAATAGGCTTGAAACCTTCCTGCTTCAAACTAGTGTTGAATTCATCAAAATTCATTTGCTGCCATGCCCCGGAGAAATAGTAATAATCCTTTTTCTTACGAGCTGTACCCTCTTTTTGGGCATAAGTACTGCTGGCTAAAAGGAAGATACAAGACAGAATTAGAACGAAAGGTTTCATATAACTGGAAATGTTTGTCTAAATTAAGTTAAAATTCTGAATATTTATACGCACTGAACCTGCCTGAGTTCCGCGATTCGCCGTAAATTTGCACTTGAAATGAAAAACATCCGCAACTTTTGTATCATTGCCCATATTGACCATGGAAAATCCACCTTGGCCGACCGCTTATTGGAATTCACTCAAACCATTTCCAAGCGGGATATGCAAGCACAGGTATTGGATGACATGGATTTGGAGCGTGAAAAAGGTATTACCATCAAGTCTCACGCCATTCAAATGATTTACCGTCAGGATGGGGAGCAATACAATTTGAACCTGATTGACACACCGGGCCATGTTGATTTTTCCTATGAAGTAAGCCGCGCCATTGCGTCTTGTGAGGGCGCATTATTAGTGGTGGATGCAGCTCAGGGAATTGAAGCACAAACCATCTCCAATCTATATTTGGCGATGGAGCATGATTTGAGAATCATACCGGTACTCAATAAAATTGATTTACCCGGTGCCATGATCGAGGAGATGACAGATGAAATCATCCAATTGACAGGTTGTGAAAAAGAAGATATCATCCTCGCCTCTGCTAAAGAAGGAATTGGAATAGAAGCAATCCTTAGAAGGATTGTGGAGATTATTCCCGCACCCAAAGGCGATCCGGAAGGCCCGCTAAAAGCGCTGATTTTCGACTCTGTATTCAACCCATTCAGAGGAACCATCGCCTACTTCCGTGTATTTGAGGGAGCTATTCATTCAAAAGAACATGTGAGATTCATGGCTACTAATGCTCATTATTATGCCGATGAAATTGGTATTTTAAAATTAGAAAAAGAACCGCGCGACATTATAAAAGCCGGAGATGTAGGATACATTATTTCAGGAATTAAAGAAGTAAGAGAAATCAAAGTAGGAGACACAATTACCTCCTTTGATAATCCGGCGAAAGAGGCAGTACAGGGATTTAAAGAAGTAAAACCGATGGTATTTGCCGGAATCTACCCGGTAGATACAGAAGAATTTGAAGACTTAAGATATTCCCTAGAAAAACTAAAACTGAATGATGCATCCTTGGTATTTGAGCCTGAAACATCCCTAGCCTTAGGATTTGGGTTTCGTACTGGCTTCCTGGGAATGCTCCATATGGAAATCATCCAGGAAAGATTGGAACGGGAATTCAATATGACTGTAATTACGACAGTCCCCAATGTGGAATTCATCGCAACTATGACGAATGGAGAAGTCCTTGAAGTAAATAACCCTTCTGACTTACCGGATCCTACCAAAACTGCCTATTTGGAAGAGCCGTTTATAAAGGC
>JBEIHC010000015.1:0-38324 GCA_040381555.1 Bacteroidia bacterium | reverse complement strand
TTGTATTACCTCCTGGACCTATGAAACTTTTATGTCTATAACCACCAGGCATAAAATTCAATAATTTTTCATTTATACCGTTAGGATTATAATCAGTTAATACTTTCAGATTAATTTCTTTAATTTCTTTAAGATTTTGAAACAAAATAATCCAATCATCTTCTTTAGGAATTTTATATCCTTTTGGAGAAAGTCCTCTTTCGTCATAGATGGCAAACCAATTATATAATTTACCATATCTATTTCCATTCCTAGGGTCATTATTAATATAACACCAAGCTCCTGATTTTGTATTTTCCCATTCATCTTGATTTTGAACTTGGGGAATTGGATCACCATTTAAATAGCAATCAACATCAAGGTTTTTTGTCATCCAATATTGATTGCCAATTTTTACAGACTTAAAATTTTCAGAGTCGCGTCTTTCTTGGTACTCCTTAATAATTTTGTTTGTAATAGCAATAGTGTTTCCAACTCTAACTAAGTCAGTCGAGCCAATTGGTATTAAGGAAGTATTATTATCATTCATAATTTCCATACTTAATTGTTGTCAACCCTTTCAATTATTAAATTTAAAAATGTCCTAAATACTTCTTCTATTTTTCATACTATATCCAACATTTTAAAAGTTTATCTGAACAACCTGACATTAAATATTTGCCATCATTGCTGAATTTTATAGCGTTTATACGACCCGAATGGGCTTGGCAGGAATTGATTAACTCTTGTTCTGAAAAAAACCAAATAAATATCTGTCCGTCCCATCCGCCAGATGCCAAAAGTTTACCGTCATTTGATACACTTAAACAAGATACAAAATCAGTGTGCCCATTTAATTCTGCAACGATTTTAAAATTAGACGAATTAAATATTCTAACTATTTTATCGCCACCGCCTGATATAATTTGCTTATCATCATTAGTTAATTCCAAACATTTAATACCACCAATATTTCCAGAATTAAACCTGTCAACTTCTTTAAAAGTTTGCAAATCCCATTTTATTATAAATGCGTCCCAACCGCCACTATACAAATATTTGTTGTCACTAGTTAACTTCAAAGAATTTACAAGCCATTCGTGACCTTCCAATATATTAGCACATTGCCAACTTTCAGTTTCCCAAATTCTTATGGTTTTATCACTACTCCCGCTAAAAAGTTGTTTTCCATCTTTACTAAAAGTTAGAATATTTATTTCTCTTGTATGTCCTTCAAGTTTCTGAATTATTTGCCCACTACCATTTGATGTAATGTAAATGGTCTTGCCTGATGCTATGGCAATTGTATTGCTAATAATATCAATAGCTACACATTCAAAATTCCCACTGAATTTTATTCTGTCCTTAACAGTTTTACTTGAAGTATCAAATTTTGCAATGGAGCTCTCTTCATTTGTTGCTATTTGAAATTCACTATTGCCTACAGCTGAAACTGTTCTTATGCTACCGATTTCTTTAATTTCAGAAAAGAGATTTCCTTTAAAGTGAATTCTTTCTAATTCTCTTTTTTAAAATTCGCTTAATATCTTTTTTGTAACTTCAATAGAGTTTCCAACTCTTACTAAAGCAGTCGAGCCAATTGGAATTAAAGAAGTATTGTTGTCTTCAGTCACCTTTACCTTTGTTGTTTTTTCAATAATGCTTAATGCGTTTCGTTATTGGGGTTGCTCATTCTATTCACAACGCTATTAAAAACACCTTTGACACTACTGTATATTTTATATTCAAATCCGTTCTGTAAATAGGTGAAATATTCTTGTTTGATTTTAAGTTCAACATTTTTATTTATAAAGACATTGTTGCCCATACCGCCATAGTAAAAGTTAAAAAACGTTTTTTCATTATTTGATAGAAAACCATCTGCAATTAAATAAACTTCCTCATCAGTGAATACACTTGTTTCGTAGCATATCAGTTGCACTTTATTAATTACATAAATCATTATGCCACCCGAGTTGCCCATAGCTCCACCACCTGCAACTTCTGCATAAATTATTTCTCTGGGTGATAAGGTTTCCAGTATATCCTTAGTCAATTTTATTGTGTATGCTTCATTGCCCTCATTAATTGTCCCAACATTTGCATCTGTTGTTCTTTTCTCGTGTTCCTTTATGATTTTATTAGTTATTTCAATAGAACTTCCAACTCGAACCAGATTGGTTGAGCTGATTAGTATTATTGAGTTTTCTTTATTTCTGTCGTCTGTCATTTTTTGTGCTATGAGGCGGTTTTTTAAAATGGCTTATAACTGCGCACTGTACGCATAAATACGCACTCTATTGCGTACATTTCGCCTTCATCTGTATGCATCCTATTTTGCAGAGAATCAGTAAGTAATGGAGTGTTGAGTGCCTTCATATGACAAATATATAAAAACGAAGGATTTAATCCAAAAATCTGAGGGCTGAAGCCCTCGGCAAAGGAAGATGCCCTTTCAGGGCAGGGAGCCTACCCCATTTCGCCCGGATTCTGGTTTTTTGATCAACCTGTGATTTCAAGACAGGATAGCTCCTTCTGGTTTTCTTCCATTATAAACTGCTGTATGGTTTCTCTGTTTTTCAGGAGGCATTCTGTAAGGTTCTGCGTCGAGGTATTGCCAAGACGAAGCCAAATTACTTTAGGAGGATGTCCATATAATGTTACCATATCATAAAAGTCTGCATCAAATGTTATGATGTGGTATTCCTGTGTTTTTGCAAAGTCCCAAATCTGTCGGTCTGAGGCACCTTGTAAGGCCATTTCTTTAATATGTTTTGCTTGTGGCATCCATTGCTTGATCCGGTCTACTACCCTATGGGAAATATTCTGGTCAAATAGTACTTTCATGAAGCTATGCGTACCCTGTGCTCTCTGTCAGCGGCGTAGGCCAGAGCAGCTTGTATATCTGATTCGGTTAATTCTGGATAATCACTCAGGATTGAGGGTATGGTCATACCAGAGGCCAACCATCCCAAAATATCATAAACGGTTATTCGTAAGCCCCGAATACAAGGCCTGCCAAATCGAATTTGTGAGTCTATTGTAATGAATTTTGAATATTCCTTCATGGTATTGGTCTCTAATTGATTAAACCAAAAATAGGTTAAAGTGCTTACAATTCCAAATCATCTAACCGACTTTTCAACTTTTCCTCTCCTTTGCGGGTAAATCGGAAATTAAGCCCAAGCCATTGTGCCTTTGGCAGGGGTCATTTCTTGATTTTGCAGATGCTTTTGCCTAAGGCATAGTTGGGATTTACGGATTAATTCCCTCCCCTTAGTCCCCACCAACTCGAGAAACCGGAGTCACAGGCCACAACGCTCCTCTTCTAATTCATCAACAGAAAGGGTCTCCATTCTTCTTCAACTTTTCCGGAGAAATCTCTTAAATACATGATGTAACTTGGGCGAAAGGGCTTGCGCTTCAAGGGCATTCCTGCTTCTTCCGGGGTCATATCTCCTTTTCGGGTATTACAAGCCTGGCAAGCTGTAGTAAGATTCTCCCAGCTTTCCTTTCCACCTCTTGAACGAGGTATTACATGGTCTAATGTTAAGTTTTGCTTGCTTCCACAATACTGACAGGAGCCTTCATCTCTCCGAAAAATATTTACCCTCGATAGTCCCACCTTTTTGTAGGGCACGCGCACATAATTGAAAAGACGAATAATTGTAGGCAACAAAAAGGACTGTTTCACAGAATGTAAGGCCTGTTTGCTGCTGGCATGCACCAATTCTGCCTTTCGTAAGTAAACCAATACAAAAGCTCGTTCAGCTGAGCATAAGCTCAGTGCTTGATAATCCTGATTTAATACAAGCACATTCTGTTTCACAAGGGTCTAAATTAATAATTACTTTTTAACAATCTGTAAAATAAGTGTTTACAAAGCTCAGCGTATGGGTGATTTTTTGAAGCTGCTTATCAAAAATACCCTCAGGGCTAAGTTTATCTACTTTAACGAATCCTGAGGCATGAATAATTTCATTGTCCTCTAAACAAATTCCTGTATGGATTATTTTTCCTTCTGAATTGCTAAAGAAAGCCAAATCCCCTGGCCGGATTTTTTCCCAACTCGTTTGACTGCCAATGAGCGCTTGTTCTCGTGCGTCTCTGGGGATACATTTTCCGCAGGTACGAAATACTTGTTGGGTGAAGCCTGAGCAGTCAATACCACTAGAACTCCTTCCTCCCCATAAATACGGTGTATTCAGATATCTTTCTGCCACTTCCAAAATGTTTTCTTCTGTGAAGGACATTTCGTTTTCTAATCCATCTGGCCCAAGCATAAATTCTGTTTTTCCAAAACGAAATTGCACAAAATCTCCCTCAGAAGATGATAGGAAACAGTCTGGAAAGAAACTATTATGCCCCAGTAATTGCACCCGCATTCCATAATTTGCATCCAGCCTGTAAACCGGTTGAATGGCAGACTGGATGAGTTGGCCTTTTAACAGGGTTTCTGATTTGAGTTCCGGGATTTTCTCCAGTAATCTACTATCCATCCACCCTTCATATTTGTCATATAAATTGCGAACTTTAGCCCAGGTATTTTCTTCCTCTATAATTTCCACAGCTTCTCCAAAAAGTAGTTCCGAAATCATTTCAGAAGCTCCGGATTTTTCCAGTCTGAGGGGGGCGATACTCCCAGTAATTATGGCTAATGGCATCGAATTAAAGTATAGAAATTTTCATAATAACAACAAAGCCGGAAGATTCTCCGGCTTTGATTTAATTTTATCTAATCACAAGTGCATCAACTCTTTCTTACGAGTCAGGGTGTCTGCGTCTTCCACCCGGTCAGGATCGGGTACGCAACAATCAACCGGGCAAACAGCAGCACATTGTGGCTCTTCATGAAAACCGACACACTCAGTGCATTTATCTGGTACGATATAATAAACTTCATCCGAAACAGGCTCATGCTTCTCGCTAGCGTCTTGAGACTCTCCATTCAGGAGCGAAAAATTTCCTTGAAGTGTTGTGCCATCAGCATACGCCCATTCTGCGCCTGCTTCGTAAATTGCATTATTTGGGCACTCAGGTTCACAAGCCCCACAGTTAATGCATTCGTCTGTAATAATAATTGCCATTGAAAAATTTTTTGCAAAATTACCCTAATAACACCCAATCACCAAAATCGTTCAGTTGATTTTGTGATTTTTGTATCAGAATTCAGAAATGACACACACCGAAATAATTCAAAAGCTTCAGTTAAACGGCAAAAACTGGCTTGAAAATCCTCCTCAGGCCACCCTAATAAAGGCAATTGATCAAAATCCTTGGTTTACTGAATCTGATATTCGCTTCTCCCTCCGAGAAATTTCTTTATGGCTTGCTGCACCCAAGTTATTTGATTTCCTGAACAATTATCCCCTTCATTCCCCGCCTGCAAACCGAAGATTAGGGCTCATTTTGGCAGGTAATATTCCCGCGGCAGGATTTCATGATGTGTTAATGGGCTTGCTCTCCGGTTATATTGTAGAAGCAAAATGTTCGCATTTGGATTCGGTTTTGATTCCAGCATTTTTTTATGAGATTTTCCCGGAATTAGGCCGAATCACTTTTCCGGAGAAATTATCCCAGCCAGATGCCCTGATTGCCTCCGGGTCTTCCCTTACTGCTCAGTACCTGTTCCAAGCCTACAGGGGAATTCCCGTAATCATTCGAGGAAATCGTTTTTCCGTTGCCATTCTGGATGGCACAGAATCCGAACATCAGTTCAACCTGTTGGCATCCGATATTTTGCGCTATAACGGTATGGGTTGCCGAAATGTGAGTAATGTTCTCATTCCGGCTCAATGGTCAGGATTGCTGCAACTAAAAGAATCTTTACGCCAATTTAACACACACACAATTTCCAGTCCACCTTATCTTCGAAAAGTATCCTGGGAGCAAGGAATCGAAAATTGGAAAGGGAATAAACAGGATTCAACGCTCCCGGTCTGCATTCGAATGAATACTCAACTTTCTCCGGTAGAAGCGGGGGTGTTACAATTGGTGGAATACAGGGATTATTATCATAAGGAAGAACTGATTCAACAAGTAAGCGAATCTCTGCAATGTATCTGCGGAACGGGAACCCGAATACCGTTTGGGAAAACTCAAAGTCCCCAGTTGGATGAATTTGCAGATGGAATTGATACACTCAAGTGGATCTTGGAATTGGAGAAGCGATAATTAATAAGGGCTTCTTCAGAAAGTGTAAATCCTTACTATTGCTTAATTACAGGCCTACCGGTTTAGGGTAAACTGAAGTTTAGGGTAAGTAAATGATTTGCCCTATTAAGGCAGAATAGTACTCAGAAAGAGTCTTACTTTCCTGTAAATACGGGCTTTCTTTTTTCCAAAAATGCCTGTGTGCCTTCTTTACCATCAGAAGAAGCTGTGACTATCGCGAAACATTGAGCTTCTTTTTCAAATCCGTCGGATGAGCCTGCTTTGTTCGCCGCTTGAATGGTTTCCGCTATGGCTAAGGGAGATTTAGTTGCGATTTTGGTGAGGATTTCCTGACATTTTTCAATTAACTCCTCCTGCGTCACTACATGATTGACCAATCTTAATTCCAATGCTTCCGAAGCGCTAATCATATCTGCGGTGAGTAAATATTCGAGTGCTTTGGTTCTTCCGATTAATCGAGATAATCTCTGGGTACCTCCATAGCCTGCAATCAATCCTAAATTAACTTCTGGCTGACCAAATCGTGCATTTTCAGCTGCAATTCGAAGGTGACATGCCATGGCCAATTCGCAACCGCCTCCCAAGGCAAATCCATTTACTGCAGCTATTACTGGTCGGCTACAATTCTCGATTTGATCCAATACAGACTGCCCGAAATGGCTGAATTCTAAGGCTTCATCTTTAGTAAGGGCATGGATTTCAGAAATATCTGCCCCAGCTGCAAATGCTTTATGTCCACTACCCGTAATGATTATTCCCCTTACCGCAACCTCTTTTTCTATTTCTGTAAAAACAGATCCTAACTCAGTTAACACCATACGGTTAAGTGCATTGAGCACTTCCGGACGATTCAAAGTTATAATCAAAACACCCTCTTCGAGGGAAATCTGCAAAGTGCTGTATTGGGAGTGAATGGCCATTTGGATTAAGTTTGAACAAAACTACTAAGCAACTGCCAAAAAAAAATTAAAACGAATCAATTTCCGAAAAGAGTTTCTTCTTTTGATTGATTGTCAACTGATTCTATATTTCGATGAAAATCATCTACTTCGCGAAACTTTTTATCTTCGACATTTTTATCGAGAAACAGATTCAACTTGTCGATGTCATAACTCGTGGTAATTTCTCCGAATTGATTGATTCCTACGCTAAAACCTTCAAGTTCGCTGTTTACTTTTGGGCTTAGCCCGGAATTCATTTTTCTTCCCATTTTGTTAGTTTGATGTCCTTACAACTATTATGTCCAACTAAAAGTTTTATAAATTTTTTGCGGCGTATCTCAACCGAGCCAGGGTATCTTCTTTTCCGATTAATTCTGCTACATCAAAAGTGGAAGGCCCGAATGCCATTCCCGTAATGGCCAATCGGAATGCAGGTAAAACTTTACCGGCACCTATACCAGCAGTGGCAGCCCAGCCTTTGAAGGCTGCGTCCATGCTAGGATGATTCCATTCCTGTAGGTTTTCAAATGTATCAGCTATTTGATTCATCCAAGCAGGGCAGTTCTCATTCCATTTACTTTTGTGCATCTCTGCATCGAATTCTACCGGAGCCTGGAAGAAATATTTTCCATGAAGGGCGAATTCCCGAATAAAGGTTACTCTGTCTTTTAGGAGAGAAATAACTTTCAGCACAAAAGCATCTTCTTTTTGGGGGAATCCTGCTTTTTCCAATTCATGTCTAACTTCTGGAAGTAAATCCGAATCCTCTTTTTTTCTTAAATAAATTTGATTGAACCAATCTGCTTTGGCTAGGTCATACTTGGTTCCCGATTTTCCGATTCTCTCCAGACTAAAGGCTTCAATTAGGCGATTCATGTCCATAATTTCCTCATCTCCTCCAGGATTCCAGCCCAATAAGGCTAGAAAATTCATGAGCGCCTCAGGCAGATAGCCTAATTCACGAAATCCTTTAAAAGTTTTACCTTCCGTATCTGTCCATTCTAAGGGGAATTGAGGAAACTTATCGGCGTCTCTTTTACTCAGTTTTCCGGTTCCTTCTGGTTTGAGGATTAAAGGGAGATGAGCGAACTTAGGCATGGTATCTTCCCAGCCGAATGCTCGATACAACAAAACATGGAGTGGGGTAGAGGAAAGCCATTCTTCCCCCCGAATCACATGGGTAATTTCCATTGTATGGTCATCAATCACATTGGCCATGTGGTAGGTGGGCATTCCATCACTTTTCATTAACACTTTATCATCTACCTGACTGGAATGTATGACCACCCAACCTCTTACTTCGTCATGGAAACGAACTTCTTCTTTACGAGGTACTTTAAGTCGAATTACATAAGGCTCCCCAGCGGCTAATCTTCTTTGTACCTCATCTTGAGGAAGAGTCAAAGAGTTTTTCATTGTATTGCGGGTAATGGAATTGTACTGAGGGGATTTTACTCCTGAAGCCTCTAGTCGGGTCCGCATTTCATCCAATTCCTCCGTTGTGTCAAAGGCATAATAGGCAGCTCCTTTTTCAATCAATTCTTTGCTGTAGGTTGCATACAATGCTTTTCGCTCGCTTTGGCGATAGGGTACACAAGGCCCCCCTAAATGAACGCCTTCCGTGAATTCAATCCCACACCAGCGGAGTGAATCGATTATATATTGTTCTGCCCCTTCAACAAATCTCGTCTGGTCAGTATCTTCTACTCTTAAAATAAATCGGCCATTATGCTTTTTGGCAAACAGGTAGTTATACAGGGCAGTTCTAACCCCTCCAATGTGAAGTCCACCGGTAGGACTGGGGGCAAAGCGTACGGTTACAGACATAGAGTAATTTAATTGTGTTTGTTTCCGGATATTGTTCAGGGAGAAATTCGGATTGAATGCTTTCTAAACCTACTGTTATCAGGCATTAATTCCGCTAGAATGACTTCGCCTAAAGTATCTGGAAGATTTCTAACTACTATCTTCCGGTAATCAGGAATTGACTGATTGACCGGAGGGCAAAATTACGATTATAATAGGGGATTACAAGCACCTGAATAGGAGGGTGTAAATGAAAATCACGCTGGTTTTGCTGTAGTTTTTGATTTTTTGAAAGGACGATCGGGGCAAAATAGCCGCTTACCCTAAGTGATTACTTACCCTAAGTAAAGACTTACCCTAAGCAAAGACTTACCCTAAGCAAAGACTTACCCTAAGTAATGACTTACCCTAAGCAATGACTTACCCTAAGTGATTACTTACCCTAAGTAAAGACTTACCCTAAGCAAAGACATACCCTAAGTAATGACTTACCCTAAGTGATTACTTACCCTAAGTAAGCTAGAATGGAAGTTTAGGCTTGTTCGGGCAGAGATTGAAATCCATCCGCAGGCACAGAACGATCTATTCTTTTTACCAAACCCTGAAGTACTTTTCCGGGGCCTATTTCTGTGAAACCGCTGGCACCATCTGCAATCATCTGCTGTACGGATTGAGTCCATCGAACTGGGGCTGTAAGTTGAGCAATCAGATTGAGCTGAATTTCTTCGGGATTGCTGATTCCTGTAGCACACACATTTTGATAGATTGGGCAAGTAGGGGTGTTGAATAAGGTATTGCGAATTCCTTGCTCCAATTCAACTCTTGCAGGTTCCATAAAGGGGGAATGAAAAGCTCCATTTACAGACAGTTGTACGGCCATTTTTGCCCCTGCCGCTTTGGCTTTTTCTAGTATTGCCTGAATGCCTTCCACGGACCCAGAAACTACCAGCTGACCCGGTGAGTTGTAGTTGGCAGGTACAACTAATTGAACTTCAGTACATAATTTTTCAACTGCCGCATCTTCTAAGCCTACAATAGCAGCCATTGTCGAGGGGGTTACATCACAAGCTTTTTGCATCGCATTGGCACGAATCTGCACAAGTTTGAGTCCATCTTCAAACGATAAACATCCACTGGCTGCCAAGGCAGAGAATTCTCCCAAAGAATGGCCTGCCATCATTGCCGCTTTATTTTGAATTCCTAAAGCTTCTGCCAAAATAACCGAATGAATGTAAATCGCCGGCTGAGTTACAGAAGTCTTCTGCAATTCTTCGGCGGTTCCTTCAAATAAAATATCCGAGATTTTGAATCCCAATATTTCATTGGCTTTGTCAAACTTCTCGCGTGCTGCAGGCGATTTTTCATATAAGTCTTTTCCCATTCCCGGGAATTGAGCTCCCTGACCGGGAAATACAAAGGCTTGTTTCATTTGCTAACCAAAAATTTTGACAAATATACACAGTCAAGATTTGATTCCAGAAAATTCAACATTTCCCAGTTCAGATTCTCAACTCCCTATCTTTGCATCAGAATGCTGGGAGCTAAAACGATCATTTACATTGCCGGACCAACTGCCTCTGGGAAGTCAGCTTGGGCTGTTCAGTTGGCGAAGATTCTTCATTCTGCCGTGCTTTCTGCTGATTCCCGACAGTTTTATCGAGAAATGCCTATTGCTACTGCTCAGATATCTGAATTGGAGCAGGAAGGTATCCCCCATTTTTTTCTCTCTATTTTGAATCCGGATGAATCTTACAGCGCCGGACAGTTTGAAAAAGATGCCCTTCAATGCACGGAAGATTGGTTCAAGACAAATGATACCCTCATCCTGACAGGCGGATCCGGTTTGTATGCCAGAGCCTTATTATATGGATTTTCAGAAATGCCCACAGCAGACCCAGAAATTCGTAAGCAAGTACAGGATGATTATGAAAAAGAAGGTCTAGCTTTTCTTCAAAATGAATTGGAGCAAAAAGATAGAGCAACTTATGAGCAGATAGACAGACAAAATCCAAGACGAATCATTCGGGCAATTGAATTGATTCGTGCAAGTGGTAAGACCTTGCAGGAATTGCAACAAGTCGCACCTAAGCCAAGACCCTTTAAAATTGTGACTATTGGCTTAGAATGGCCACGGGATGAATTATATGCCAGAATAGATCAACGGGTAGTGCAAATGCTGGAGGCCGGTTTGATAGAGGAGGCGAAAGCTTTAATGACTAAAGGGTATTCTCCCGATTTGCCTGCTTTACGAGCGGTTGGATTTCCGGAGATGTTCGCCTATTTGAAAGGGGAAATTAATCAAGCAGAAGCAATTCGAAGAATTCAGCAACATACCCGAAATTACGCCAAACGGCAGCTTACTTGGCTCAGAAAAGAACCCAATATTGTTTGGTTTCAGCCTGAAAATTTTAATGAAATTACAGGGTTTGTTCAAAATCAACTTCTGTCATGAGCAAACTCTTACGCGCCTATAGCCTCATTGATACCCCCGTTTTGCAGATGGTTTCAGGGATATTTTTCCTGCAATTAATTAACACGAGTTTCTTTTTAATTTTAAATTTACTTCTACGCAAACAAGGGTATCCGGATTCAGAAATTGCAGAATTGGTTTCTTATAGATTTATTGGAACCCTTTTATTTGCTTTCCCTACTGGGTTATTTATTCGGGGAAGAAGACTAAAGCCATTCTTCTTAGTTGCAGCAGCCGGATTGCCAATCGCCTCACTTTTTGTATTGGAAATGATTCGATTAAATGAATTGGATGTTGCCAAAGGTTTTCTTTTTGTTTGGGGCATTTTATTTATGTTCGTACAGGTATGTGCTTTGCCTTTTATTATTCGCAATACCCGATTTAGGTTGCAATCAGAAGCGATAACCCTAAATTATGCCATGTATTCTCTGGGGCAAATATTCTCGGGAATTCTTATTGCCGCTTTAGTGCGAATGGGGGAGTTTCGAATGGGTGATTTTGTACTAGAATTTACAGATTTAAATATCCTTAAAATTATTTCTGTTTTAGGAATATTATCTTTTTTCTGCCTTCTCCCCTCTAAAGAAAGATTAGATCATCCAGAGAGTAAAATTTCTTTTATTCGCTTTCATAAAGATTTGGGTCAATATGATTGGAAATTAATTTTTATTGCCATGATTCCCACATTTCTCTTATCCACTGGGGCTGGGTTAACAATTCCTTTTATTAATTTATTTTTTAATTCAGTTTTTGGAATGGATTCTGAATCTTTTAGTGAAATGGGATCTGTTGCGGCAATATTGGTTTTTGGAGGGGCTACTCTGGTTCCCTACATCAAAAGAAATTTTGGCTTTGAAATTGCCATTACCCTTTCCCAAACTTTGGCTGTCGTGTTTTTGGTGGTTATGGCCTTTACGGAATGGTATGCCGATTCCCCCGGAATGATGGGGCTTGCAATTGCCTGCTTTTTACTTCGCCAACCTTTGATGAATATGGCGGCTCCCATGACGAGTGAGTTGACTATGACTTTTGTTGGAGAGCGAAATAGAGAGTTGATGAGTTCGCTGATTGCCAGTATCTGGAGCGGAGCTTATGTCATTAGTGCCCGAATATTTCAATGGTTACGCGGAAATGATTTGCCTTACTATTCCGTATTGCTCATTACAGCCGCCATGTATGCAGTAGGAGTAGTGGCCTATTATTTAATTATTCGAGCAAATAGGAGAAAAGTACGATTGAGTGAATTGAGGAAAATTAGAATTTCAAATGCTTAATGAGTGAGTGGAATAAAATGAGATATGATTGAAACAAATTCTACCAGCCTTAATGGGAATCACCTGAATGCCTCTCGAAATACCGGTGTAATTCGGAGTATCTACTCATTTTTGTTTTTTACAGTTGTATTCATCCTTTTTTCCTGGGCGTATAATTATGAGGAGGTTCTATTCCTTCGTCCTCAGGGCGTGCATCAGTGGCGTCAGACAGATTGCCTTTCTTTTACCGATAATTTTTATCAAGATTCCAGAAAACTTACTCAACCTGCCATGCATTATCAGGGATATGATGGTACCGGGCAAACTATTTCTGAATTTCCTATAATTTATTGGGTGGTCGGCAATCTCTGGAAAATAACCGGGAAGCAGGAGTATATATTCAGGCTTCTTGAATTATTGATTTTCTTTATCGGTCTATTTAGTTTATTTAAGTTTTCAGAAAATATCCTCAGTAATACCTTTTGGGCTTTCATTATTGTATTTGGATTATTTACCTCTACAATCCTCGCCTATTATGCCAATAATTTTATGGCGGATGTACCAGCCTTAAGTTTTGTATTTATAGCTTGGTATTTTATTTTACGATATTATAATTCCCAATCCTCAAAATATTTGCTTTTAGGAAGTTTTTTCTTTCTTTTGGCTGGCCTACTGAAGATTTCCTCCGCGCTTAGTTTTATGGCCTTAATTGCTGTTTTTTTTCTGCGCAAGGGTCCAATCGATTTTTTTGTGTGGGATAAGGAAAACCGTTGGGATATCGAAGCGCGTAAAATATATTTATTTATTTCCGGGGTTTTTATTATCTGGATTGCCTGGTATTCCTATGCCCGCTGGTATAATCATACCTATAATTATGGTATTTTTCTGATAGGGATATTACCCATCTGGGAGTTGGATTCTATTGGAATTCGAAAGGTTTTATTCGGTTTATTCAAATTGTGGCGCCAGCATTTCTTTCGGGATGAAATGCATGTGTTAATAATTCTTGCCCTGTCTTGGCTTCTCTATAAGCGTAAGGATTTACCCTCATTGGGTCGAGGAATGCTTCTATGGGTTGGTTTTGGATTTGTATCCTTCTTAATTTTATTTTTTCAGGTATTTGATAATCATGATTATTATACCCTTAATTTATTGGTTTTCTTTCCAATAATCTTGTTGGTGTTTTTGAAGTCAATTGGGGCAATTTATCCATCCCAATATAAATCATGGATTCTGAAAGTTTTGGTGGTATTATTTATTTTACACTGTGCTGATTTTACGCGTCGGCGTATGTTATCCCGCTATGAGCGTTTAGGTAATACCCATACCGGCGTGTATGAAAAGGTTACGCCCTGGCTCAGATCTATTGGAATTCATAGGGAGGATAAGGAGATTTCCGTTCCCGATAATAGTCCCAATTCCTCCTTGTATCTCATGGATCAAAAGGGATGGAGTGATTATGCCTGGTTGACTACAGAAGAAGAAGTTTATGATAAAGTTAAACTGGGTGCGAAGAATTTAATTTCGTATGATAGTCTAAGTCTTAATAAATCTTGTTATCAACCTTTTAAGGATTCTCTGTTGGGGGTATATGTTGATCCTAGATATCCTCAGCAAGTTCTGCATGTTTGGAAATTGAAATCTACGATTAAATGAAGAAGTTATTTCATACCGTTGCCTTTATAGAGGGCTTGTCTTATTTGTTTTTGTTAGGAATTGCGATGCCACTTAAATACTGGGCAGGCCTTCCTTTATTTGTAAAATATGGTGGCTGGGCGCATGGCGTTTTGTTTATCTTCTATATGCTTATTCTGACAATTATATTTATTAAGAAGGAAATTGATTTAGAGGATACGATAAGAGCTGGGGTATTAGCATTTGTACCCTTTGGTTGGCGTTGGGTGAAATTTTAATTTCAATAATGTATTATATTTAGTATGAGTCATTTGCAATTATTATCTGAATTCGAAACGGAATTAAGGAAAGACATAGAAGCTTCTGCAATTGTTCGAACATTTACTTCTGGTGAAATTATTATGCATAGTGGCCAGAATCTGCGCGCTACCATGCTGGTAGCCAGTGGACGGGTGAAAATATTTCGAGAAGGGGCGGATGGCGGAGAATTTTTTATGTACTATCTCAATCCTGGCGAGGCTTGTGCCTTATCTATTATGTGTGCAGTGAGGCAAGAGACTTCTAAAGTAATGGCTCAGGCTGTTGAAGATTGTGAAATTTGGATGGTTCCTTTTCAAAAGGTCTCCGATTGGATGAGACTTTATCCCTCTTGGTATCGATTTGTGGTGGAAACTTATCGTGAGCGATTTGAAGAATTATTGGAAACCTTAGACCAGGTAGCTTTTAGAAGTTTGGACGAACGATTGGAGTATTATTTGCATAAACAAGCGAAAGAAATGGGTTCCTCTAATCTATCTATTACGCATCAGCAGATTGCAAGCGATATGAATAGCTCCCGAGAAGTGGTGAGTAGATTGTTAAAGAAGATGGAGCAAAGAGGCATTCTCAAATTAGGACGCAATGTTATTCAGTTGTCCTTGCATAATTGACACTTTTTAACGGCCTATTTCAACAGTGTGATTCTAGTCACCAACAGCCCAATTTATTCTTCAGAACTTTGTAGAACAATTTAATTTTGAAGAATATGTTTGGATTATTTAAGTCAACAAAAAATTGGGAGGATATTGACTCCGCAGATTTTGCAGCAGGTATTGAGCAAAAGGATGCCGTTATTCTGGATGTTCGCACCCGGGATGAATTCACCTCTGGTCATATTCCAGGTGCCAAAAACTTGGATATTATGGGCGGAAATTTTGCAACGGAGATTTCTAATCTCAGCAAAGACAAAGCCTATTTTGTCTATTGCCGAAGTGGGGGAAGAAGCAGTTCTGCTTGTGGGGCCATGGCTTCTCAGGGTTTTGCTAATTTGTTCAATTTACGCGGGGGGATTGGTTCTTGGAGAGGTAAAGTGGTCAAATAGAAGGATACAGAATCCTTGAGTAGAAGCAATTTTATTTTTTTGGATTAACTGCAGTATCTTTGCTGCACTTAATATGAATTATGGCTGATTTATTGAGGTGGATTTCCCAACCTTGGTCTTGGTATGTTTCTGGAATGGCTATTTCCGGGATGATGTTTTTTCTTGTTTTCAGTGGAAAAACCTTTGCCTTTTCCTCTAATTTTCGAACTATTTGCGCTGCTTGTGGGGCAGGAAAGTTTACGGGATTTTTTAGGTATGATTGGAAGAGTCAAATTTGGAATCTTCTTTTTTTACTTGGATCTGTTTGGGGCGGCTGGATTGGTACCCATTGGCTTTCATCTGGCGTTACAATTGAATTGTCTCAGGATTTTTTAATTGATTTATCTGCCATGGGTTTTGAACTGCCTACAGGTTCACAACCTTCAGAAATTTATGGAAATGATGTTTTCTCTTCTCCTTGGAAGTTGTTTATTTTAGTAATTGGTGGTTTATTAATTGGTTTTGGTGCACGCTATGCAGGTGGTTGTACCTCTGGTCATGCTATTACTGGTTTATCTAATTTGCAAGTACCCAGTTTAATTGCGGTTATGGGCTTCTTTATTGGCGGCCTTATTATGACCCATTTTTTATTCCCATTTATTTTTGTACCATGAAACAGCTGAGATTTATTATCGCTGGAATTCTATTTGGAATTATTATGTCAAAGTCCGAGGCATTTAGTTGGTATCGAATACAAGAAATGTTTCGATTTCAATCCTTTCATATGTTTGGAATTATTGGGGTGGCTGTTGTAATGGGGGCATTGGGCATTTTTCTTATCCGAAAATTTAACCTAAAAGATTTTAATGGAAATGAAATTATTCTTCCTAATAAAGAAGGCGGGTTTTCTCGGTATTTATTCGGAGGTATTATTTTCGGGTTAGGTTGGGCATTGGCAGGAGCTTGTCCTGGACCTATGTTCGTTTCATTGGGTGCTGGCTACTGGTCAATGGCGATTGTAATTGTGTCTGCAATTCTCGGTACTTTTGCTTTTGGCCTTTTTAAACAAAGTTGATTGTTAGATTAATTCCAAATGTCTCGAAGCGATATTTAGTGTTAGTAGTTAGGGGGGCATTTCATAATTCATAACTGATCTTTATTGTCCGGAGAAAAAATTAGGAAAAATACTACGCCTCCCTTGTTTATTGACTCTACACCGTATTTTGTGGATTTGATAGGACCCTTTTTCCAAATTTTGGAATAGCAAATGATTCAGGCCTCCCCCAAATTCAGTATTATTACAAATTGTTTTATTTAATGAAATTCTGGACATAATTGTTGTGGCCAATGGGTTTGAAGCCCCCTCCAATGGAAAAGAATGGGAGAGAGGGGCACCGTATTTATAAACTAAGTAGAATATTTATAACCACTATACAGGATACTTCTAAGATTTAATTATCCAAAATTAATGGCGTAGAGCCAAATAATTTAATTCAGGCTTTTCCTCTCAGCTAGGTAGTTCGTAGTAACAAATGCCTCATAAGTTTCTCGGTATCCTTTAACCAGGTGCAGACCATCTTTGACTATCCTGTAGATATGGTACTGATCTGAAAGTAAATAGTAGAAATCTTGAAAGTAGGTTCTCGAATCAATATTGCATCCACCAAATTCGAATTGTATAAAATCGATGGCTTTATTTTGTAATAAAGTTTCAGCTCCCTTTAACACTTTTAATTCATGTCCTTCAACATCCAACTTAAGAAAATGAATATGAGAAATGGACAGACTCTCGCAGAAGTGATCCAAAGTATCAATTTCGATTTCTTCAAATTGATTTAGTTGGATTCCGAAGTGATCTAATTTTCTTTGATAGACACTCGCAATTAAGGAAGCATCTTAATTCGTAAATAACTGTAAATTGCCGGTCTGATCTCCTAGGCCTTTTTGATGTAATTGGACTTCTGGGAAACTGCTGGTGTTTTCTTGTAAGACTTTAAAGGTTGCAGAAGATGGTTCGAAGGTATGAATTATTGCCTGGTTGCCTAATACCTCATAGAGCAGGGTGGTAAATTGACCTTTATTTCCTCCGACATCGAAACAGAGTATCGGTTTGGTTGATTTAAGTTTTTGAAGAATATATTGAATGGCTGCCTTTTCTGAGGATTCTCCTGTATAAGCACCTGAGCCCATTCCCATCCCGTCCAAAGTCATTCCATGTAGTCTTTCAAATAATGCTTGATATTCTTTTTTACCCGTTAGGGGCTCTAACAGAGTTCTGAATAGTTTCAATAAAACGCGCTGTGGAATCATATCTTCCTGCTCAGTTCTACTTAGGGGACAGATGTAAAGATACACTCTGACATTGGGATAGTCAAACTTTCTATTGGGGAAGTTTAATTTACTTTAGAAATGGATTGTTCTTTCAAAGGCTAATTTTGCGGATATCTTGAAGTTTTTCTTAGCCTTTGGCTACTACCTTTGGAATTCCTGGTCTCAATCTCATTCTCACTTTGTCTTTTGTAGCACCGACGGGAATCGAACCCATATCTAAAGTTTAGGAAACTCCTATTCTATCCATTGAACTACGGCGCCAATATGAATACAAAGATACGCCTTAATCAAATCTTTTTCAAGCCTATCAAAGATTGAAATCCCTGTTCAGGGTTTGGGGATTATTTTGTTAGGTTCTTCGTCGTTTTTTATGCGTTTGATAGGACTATTTCCTCCAATTTCGGAATAGCAAATGATTCAGTAACCCCCAAAGTCAATATAATTCCAATTGGTTTTATTTAATGAAATTCTGGACATAATTGTTGTGGGCAGAGGGGGTAAAGATCTCTCCATTTTAGGAGGGGAGGGGGAGGGGACACCCTAATTCTTAAACTAAGTAGGGCATTCAGCAGTTATTAAATATTTGCAATACAGGCATTTAAACAGATAAATCGAATACAGAATACAAGGAACCGCATTCAATATGTCTAAAATTCGTTCACCTGAATTTCATCAATCCAATAAAAAATAGGCCTGATATTTTGGTGATAGCACTACTTGGTGATAGCAAAATAGATTCTCCAATTACTTTCTGAAGAAGCCTTAAGTAGAAGATTTTGAGCGATCTCACAGGGTGTTTCCAAGAGTTAATGACCCACAAAAAATGGCGTTGAGCCTTTTGTTTCTTAGGAAGACCCTGTAATTAACTTGTTTTCAGTTTCCGTCTTTATGACCCTGTGGGTAACAATCAACCTCAATCAAGTCTAAATAAGCGAATCCTTGTTGGTTGAATTTTAGGTTTTTAAATTTTTCCTGTATCCGGGTGTTTTGGGTGGCAAAAAAGTCGCAAGTGTCCAGTCTGTTATAAGCAACAATTGCCTTGGTCGCCTTACCATCCAATCTATAGAAAAATAAGGGACCATTGATCATAACCTCTTTTAAGATGCCTTCTCTACCCAGACTTCTTTCCTGAAAAGTTTCCATTTCCGGGTTGTAAAGAGAGGGGTTGGTGCTTAATACCCAGCGTGCTGTAGCATTGTGTGCAAGACAGGACCCATCGTTTACATTTAACATCCCAAAACTATTGAGTATGAATGTTTGGATAATTAGGGTTGTTCCGAATACAGTTAAAAATACAAGTTTGTTTTTGATTTTTTCGGAAAAAACAGGAACCAACAGAATCATTCCTGCCCAAATGGCATATCGGGAAATTCCTGCCTGTCCCATATTCCAGTTGATGGTCATAGCTGCAGAAGCCGCAATTCCTATTAATACTACAAGATAGACGAACAATAAAGAAAACTGTTTTATCCAAGCTATTCGAGCCAATAGAATCATAAAAAGTACTACTATTATCGGGTAGCCTGCTATGATTCCTTGGTTGAGATCAAAGAAGAAGTCCCAGATTCGGGTAAAGTTGATATTGTGGATGCTGGCAGAGCCAATGGCAACAATCAGATTGCTTGTGCCATAATGGGAATAGTAAAATAGGGCAGGTGTTAGAATGATTGCCACGGACATACCTGTTAGGAGAATTATAGGAAACCTTATTTTTTGTTGTTCTTTCCAATAACCCCACAAGGGTAATAGAATTAAAAGGGCAACAGGTTGATTTTGTAAAGAGGCAATGGCTGCAATAAAAATAGAAGCGTGGAATCTACTATCTGAAAAACATAACAAACTTAGGGCAATCAAACTTGCTGTGAGCACCTCTGTATGGGGCCAGCGTAGGTACCACAGTATAGGAGAAAAGAAAATGAGTAGAAATAAGGCTATTCTATTTTCTATTGAAAGGGTGGAATAAAATACAATATATCCCAAAGGTAGTAAGAGCAATAGGGTATTGAGTAGGGCAAAGCTTTTGAGCCAATCATCCTTCAATAATTGGAGTGCCCACCTTACCGGTACAGCTAAATAACTGTAGAAGGAGAAATGATAGCTATATAACTGACTATCCGGAGTATAATAAAAACCAATACATCCATTGGGTGGCATTGGGGTATCCGGATTTTGTTGAAATTCCAGAAGGCCCTTAAAATAATCAGATCGGTCCACAGGATAGACATGGGATAATAATGCCTCTGTATCCTCGGGAAATATTTCTGGAGTGCCGTGAGATGCAATCGCTTCTGTTTGCAATACATATTCATGGCCGTCTCCGTATATCCGCGTTTCAAATCTGGAGATGAAAGAAAGGAAGAATAGAGCAAATACAGTAAATGCTAGGGCAGGAGCAGCTTTTTTAAGCTTGAGCAATACAGGCCTGAGTCTCTCCGGCTGAGGAGAGGAAAGGCTATGTAATAGTAGGAATAATCCACTGATTCGGGTTAAGGAAAGGATAAAAATATCTGCAACTGGCAGCGCAAATATCAAAAATAGAGCCAACCAATTTAATGGTTTTGGATGGAGGCAAATAGCAAATAATGCTAGGGGAATGCTCAGTACATAATGATGTTCCCAAACCATTGGAGAGAATAATAGCATAAATGCTCCCGCATCAGCTATGTCACCCGTTTCAAGCCAAAATTTCTTAGCAGCACTATCCCATTCAGTACTTTTTTCTCGTTCATTAGCCCGGGCAAAAAAGCGATAAAGGAAAAATAAACATACTAGACTGGCCAATAAATAATAAATACTTTTAATAAATATAGAAAAAGTTCTAGTATCCAGCCCTTGATTTAGTCCAGTTACATAAAATGAATTGTACAGGATGCTATGAAGACCATTATCTCTCAAAGCACCTCCTCCGGGAAATTCAACAAAGAATGAAATGAACTCTTTCCAGATTCCGGATATATTGGCTTCTAAGCCAAAACCTATGAGAAGAACGGAAGTAATGAAAAAAATAAAGGCTAAACGGTTTTTTCGCACCAGCCAAATTCCCGCCACAACGAGGGGGTATAATTTTAAGTGAGTTCCTAAGGCTAAGAAAAGTCCATTCAGGATTGGATGTTTTCCCCAATTTAAAATGGCAAACAAGAGTGTATTGACGAGTACTAAGTTGACCTGATTATGATGTATTGTTCTCCACAGGGGGATGTTTAAAATCATAATGCCTACTAGTAACAGAGCACCAAGCAGTGTGTCTGGCTGAATTCGTTTGATCAAGGCCTGAAGTTGAAATGCTAATAATCCAACTAGTAAAAGTTGAAAATATTGGTAAGTAAAAAATACTTTTTCAGCGTTTCCTAACAGATGTTGAAGTTGCGCCATACACCAGGCCAGCAAAGGGGGATAAAGATAAAATCCAAAATAGGGGCTTTCACCTGCGTTGATTTTATCCCCCGCAATTTGATAGCAATCATAATCCCAACTTCTTACTGGATATTCGGCATATTGATATAGAACTGGAAACAGGCATAAGAAGGGGGCCGCTAAGGTAATTCGATCTGCTAATGACTGGGGTTTGAGCCTCAGATATTCCAGACTGAAAATAAGGGCTAGAATCACTGCACCGAAATATCCTGTCCATTCATAAGTTTGCCAGTACCGAGGCAAGGTACCCGAAACCCCTTTCCAGTCAAAATGCATAAGGAAAACCGGAATGAACCAAACCAGACTCACCAGTCCAGGGTAGAGGAATTTACGATGTTTTAAGAGAAACTCAACTTGCATGAGACCTTGAAATTACGGGTAAGTTTTGACTTAGTGAATTTTTGGGTTAGAATCTAACCAGGGTTGGCCTCTAACCCTGAGGTGGGTATTCTAATGAGATTCTTGACAATCTCTTAATTATCAAGTTATAAGGCCATTTCCGAAAGTGATTTTTGGGTAAACTTCCTTATGGGCTTCTAAGGATTTTACCCATAAGTAGAACCAGCCGATTTTATTCCGATTTTTGAGGGATGAAAAATTCTGCCTCATTTGTTAGCCGGATTGTTGGGGTATTGATTTGTTTGCTGGTGTTTTTGAATCTTAATGGAGGCAAAAATCATTGGCAAGGAATTCCTGAGGCGGATGCTCGCGGGTATTATGCTTGGTTGCCAGCTATTTTCATCTATCAAGACCTGCATTTTTCCTTTATGGACAGTCTTGAGGGTAAAAAGTATTTTAATGAAAATCTCTACTACGAATATCGGATAGGATTTCAAGACAAGGTCATCAATAAATATTTTGCGGGTACTGCTTTTGTTCAGATTCCTTTTTTTGGGATAGCTCATTTATGGGCTACTATTGGGAATTTCGATGCAGATGGGTATTCTAAACCCTATATGATGATGATCGGATTTGCAGCTGTTTTCTGGCTGATGCTGGGGCTTTTTTGGACAGATAGATTGCTTGGATTATTTGAACTTACCGATACGACAAGGGCTCTTGCAATTTCTGCATTCTTGTTTGGGAGTAATTTGTTTTACTATGCTGTGGTGGAGCCTGGAATGAGTCATGTATACTCGTTCTCTCTTTTTGCAGGCGTTTTTTATTTTTTTAAAAAATATCAGCTTCGAAAAGATGGTCGTTATTGGGTCCTAGCATTGATTCTATTTGGATTGGCAGTGGCCGTGCGACCGGTTAATTTGATTGCTGTACTGGCTTTCCCCTTTGTTTTAGGCGGAGGGCATAATAGTATTTCAATTCTTCAATCTCTTGTTCAAAAGCCCCTATTTTTATTTTGCTCTTTCATGGGTTTTATGATTTTCCCTTTTGCTCAATTGGTTTTACATTATCTACAAACAGGCGTTTGGGGGGTTAGGAGTTATCCTAATGAAACATTTGATTTTTTTCATCCTCATTTTTGGGCTATTTTATTTTCTTATAAAAAAGGATTGTTTCTCTACACTCCTATTTATTTACTTTCCCTGCTAATCGGTATTTATTCCTTCTGGAAGCCAGGACGAGTGAAGGCATTACCTTGGTTTTTCTTGTTTTGGTTTGGGCAAGTTTGGGTGTTTTCCTCCTGGTGGTGCTGGTGGTATGGAGGAAGTTTTTCCGGAAGACCTTTCCTAGATTTTGGGGTGTTTATAATTGTCCTCTTAGCAGATGGAATCGAACATTTTCGAACGAACAAATGGGCGAAATGGATGGTTTCATTGACTTTACTCGTGTTGGTATTGTTTTGTCAATTCCAAATTTATCAATATCGATACTATTTGATTCATTGGGAAGAAATGAATCGGGATAAATATTGGGAAGTTTTTTTGAAAATCCCCTAACTTATAGCACATACTTTATGCCAAGATTAAGCATCATTACTGTTACCTATAATGCACTGAACGAACTTCCTGCGACCCTCAATAGTATTCGATGTCTACAAAACATGTCTGTAGAATACATTGTGGTGGATGGAGGTTCTACCGATGGTACACTGGAATATCTTCAAACCCAGCACGAGTTACCCATTCATTGGATTAGTGAAAAAGATAAAGGAATTTACGATGCAATGAACAAAGGTCTCAGGATGGCTAAGGGAGAATTTGTGTGGTTTCTGAATGCCGGTGATTTCCTACATAATGAGCACGCATTAAATGAAATACTGATAGCTAACCCGATGTCCGATTTGTATTATGGAGACACTGAGATGATCACACCGGAAGGACTTAGTCTGGGGTTGAGAAGAGGAGGGGTGCCGGAACAATTAGGGTTAGATACCCTAAGAACCGGCATGAAAGTTAGTCATCAATCTATTTTGGTTCGACGAAATCTTGCTCTGGAATTTGATATCTCCTATCACTTAGTGGGAGATTTGGATTGGTTGATTCGCTTGTTAAAGAAGGGTGCCCGTGTTCAAAATTTGCATCAAATAGTTTCAAAATTTACTATTGGCGGGGCATCTGGCCAACAATGGAATAAAGCTATGAAGGAGCGCTGGCGTTGTCTTCAATTTCATTTTGGTTTTGGGTCGACTCTTTGGGCTCATGTTTATATATTACTCAAGGCCCCATTTGTTCATCTTCGATGGCGGCATTAATGGACAGGTTAATGTTGGAAATTTGGGAGTTAAATGGTTTGAATTTATAGGGCTAAATTCTAGGTTGGCTGAATTGTCATTTCGGACATTTGGGGAGGTTCAATTGGGTGGAAGCATTCAGGGGAAATTGAATGAGCTAATGCTTGAACTGTAAAACTCAATATTTTAAACTCTATACAATTTCAGGAATCGAATCTGCGTTTCTTAGAAGAGTATATTCTTCCGGGCGATATCCGAAAAGCCCTCAACAGAGTAGGAAACAATTAAACTCATTTCTTATGAAAGCACAACAATGGATATTGGGCGCAGCCTTAATAGTCGGTATTGGAGGTAGCATTTTTAAAATTATGCACTGGCCTGGCGCTAATATTATGCTCGTGCTCGCTTTCATGCTGCTTTTCGTTAATACATTGTTTTTTGTATTTCAAGAAAATCGCAAGTCTGGAGCAAGCGAATTTACCAATCTAATGTCCGTCTCTGCACTCTGTTTGGGTATTGCCGGGGCGATTTTCAGAATGATGCATTGGCCATTTGCGGATTTTATTCTCTTATCAGGCCATGGTTTATTGTTTATTTTCATTTCCTGGATAACCATATTCCAGCCTAGGCCTAAATTAGCCCCCTTGTTTACTGGTACTGCTTTGGTTTTCTTCTTTTTAACTGTGTTCTTTCTAAATCATTATCCTTTACAGAGGTTAAATAAGGAGCAGCCATCTGCCCTGCAAAATTCAAGTCCCTCTATACAAAGCAATTTTCACCTAGATAATCCGTAATTTATCTTAATCCTTATCTGATCTAAGCCTGAATTTCAGAATCCTCTTTCCGAAATTCAGGCTTTGGCTTATGAAGTGTTTTTTGTGTGATACAAGATAATAAATTCACATTCCCGTAGGCTTATATTTTGTATTTTTACTCATAATTATTTCACTTCTCATGAGAAAATCATTTAGATTATTACTCCTATTTGTTCTTTTCGTTCTAATTTCTTCAGGACCACTTTCTGCACAATCGCTCTGGCAACGCGCACGAATTTACTGTGCACCAGAATCTCGAAGCCTATTAGCAACTACCGGAATCGCAATTGATCACCCCGTAGAATCCAATAAGCGTTGGATCACGGCTGATTTATCCGATAAAGAAATTCAAGTGGCTCGTGAAGCAGGGTTTACAGTGGAAATTCTAATTCCGGATTTAAAATCATGGTTCCTTGAAATGAATATAAATGCTTCGGGGAAATCCTTCAAAACCAGTTCTCTTCCTATTCCTCCTGGATTCAACTTAGGAAGTATGGGCGGATACATAACTTACTCAGAGCTTTTATTGGAGATGGACTCAATGGTTCAAAATTTCCCCAATTTGATCAGTGCAGCAGATTCTATTGGTACAAGCTATGAAGGCCGCACTATTTGGGCGTATAGGGTATCGGACAACCCCAATACAGATGAGAATGAACCAGAAGTTCTCTATACATCTATGCATCACGCTCGAGAACCGAATGCAATGATGCAAATGTTGTATTTTCTATATTATTTGCTGAATCACTATGGTACTGATCCGGAAGTTACCTGCCTGTTGGATAATAAAGAATTATATTTTGTACCCATTGTGAATCCGGACGGATATGTGTACAACGAAACAACAGACCCTCAGGGTGGGGGAATGTGGCGGAAAAATAGAAGAGATAATCTGGATGGAACTTTTGGAGTAGATCTCAATCGCAATTATGGGGAGAATTGGGGCTTTGACAATGTAGGCTCCAACCCCAATTCCTCCAGTGATACCTATCGCGGCACAGCAGGATTTTCAGAGTCGGAAACTCAGGCAATTCGCAATTATTGCAATAGTCGGGAATTTCGTTCCGCATTGAATTATCATACTTTTGGCAACCTCCTAATCTATCCTTATGGTTATGTCCCCTTTTTGTTAACCCCAGATTCACTGACATTTAGTATGCATGCACAGGAATTAACCAGTATCAATAATTACAAGTATGGAACCGGAGTAGAGACAGTTGGTTATGTTACAAATGGAGATTCGGATGATTGGATGTACAGTGAGCAAAGCACGAAGGATAAAATTATCTCCATGACTCCTGAAGCGGGTACTCCAAACTTTGGATTCTGGCCACCCCAGAATCAAATTATTCCTTTTTGTGAAGATAATCTTAGGTCTAATTTAATTCAAGCTTGGCTTGCAGATGCTTATGTTAAGGCAAGCTATGCAGACCTACATCCCATTCAAACAACAACAGCGTGGCTACCGGTGGAATTTATGAATTTGGGATTAGATACTGCTGCTGCGGTTTCCGCTACTCTGGAATTAATTGATGCCAATATCTTGAGTGTCGCCAATACAATTCAATTCAATTTGCTTCCTTCGTTAAATACAAAGCTGGATTCTTTTCAGGTGATATTAGCAAATGCCATTCCGGAAGGAACTCTCATTCGTGCTGTGGTACATAGTCGTTTTGTTTCTTGTTTTGATAAAACGGATACCATTTCCTTTTACTATGGCACACCAGTACAGGTCTATACTTCGAATTTTGAAAATGGCATCGGAAGCTGGACTAGTAGCTCTGGTTGGGCCCTAACCACCGAAGATGCCTATACCCCGGTTAACAGCATGACAGATTCTCCGAATTCAAATTATCAAGACAATGATTTCACTCAGTTAAACTTAAATCAAACATTTACTTTGACTGGTATGGTTGCCCCTCGACTGGAGTTTTTTGCCCGATGGAGAATTGAAGCGGGTTATGATTACTGCCAATTAAAAGTATCTGCGAACTTAGGACCCTGGACGGCATTGTCTACTACCCGTTCGGTCATCGGAAACTCAGATCAAGTGATTCAGCCCTTATACGATGGCTCTAAACCTTGGGGTAAAGAAACAGCCGACCTTACTCCCTATCTCGGAAAATCCGTGAGATTCAGATTTGAGCTCACTTCAGATCCATTTCAGAACGATCAAGGATTTTTCTTTGATGACTTCACTATTGTTAGCTATAATGGACCTAATCAAGAGGAGGAATTTGTACATCCAGAATATCTAGTTTCGGTTTATCCAAATCCGACGAATGACTGGATAAGAATAGATTGGCCAAAGAACCATAATTTATTGGATCAGGCTGTAATTACCTTATTTGATTTCTCCGGAAAAACGGTTTTACACAAATCAATTGAGCGTGGAGAAACCCTTTCAATGGATTGTTTTCCAGCTGGTTTATATGCTTATCAAATAAGTTTCGGACAGGAAGTTATCAGTACCGGAAAACTGATTAAATCAGCAAAATAGAAATTCCGGAAATGAAAAATATTCGCATTCAATCAACATAGAGATGAATAAATTCCTTCACCTAGTTACTGTTCTCATTTTTACCTCTGCTCTTTTATTGAGTAGTTGCCAGCATGAGGCCATATGGAAACCTACAGTTACGAAATCAACCACGCAACCAGGTGATTTAATTTGTTTTGAATCTGAGCTTCTTCCCTTGATTAATTCCAGCTGTTCTCGATCCGAATGTCATGGGCCAGGATCAGAACAGCCGGCGCTTAACTCTTACAATGCTTTGATGTCATCCGAATATGTTAACACAGAAGAGCCCTCCAAGAGTAAAATCATAAAATTTTTGGCGCATTCTGATCCCGATAAAAGAATGCCTCCTCCCCCAAATTCAGCATGGAGTGCAGAGAAAATCCAGCTTCTGTTGAATTGGATTGAACAGGGTGCTCAAAATACCACGAATTGCGCAGCTACTTGTGATACCTCTGTCTTTACCTACACGAAAGTGAAAAGTATTTTGGACCAAAATTGTTCGGGATGTCATTTAAGTGCTGGCTCTGGTGGGGGTATTTTATTAGATACATATGCCAACATTAAAGCTCAAGCTCAAAATGGTAAGCTAAAAGGATCTATCCGTCGATTGAGTGGATATCAACCCATGCCAAAGAATGCCAATCAACTACCCGAATGCACTACTCGAGTCATTGAGAAATGGATTGAAAATGGAATGCCCGAAAACTAAAATAATTTATGAAATACCCCATTCAAACAATTACGTTACTACTCATTCTTATCCTATTCAGTGGATGCTATTTTGATAAGAAAGAAAATCTATATGCCCCTCAGGCTGGAACGAATAATTGCGATACTACTGCTCTAACATACTCCGCGCAAATTCAGCCAATTTTAACTGCATCTTGTGTGGGATGTCATTCTGCAAGTAATGCCTCCGGCGGATATGCATTGGATTCCCACAGTGGAGTCATTGCTGCACAAGGAAGATTATTGGGTTCCATTAAGCATAGCTCAGGATTTAGCGCAATGCCTCAAAATGCACCTAAATTGGGCGATTGTCAAATTGCTCAAATCGAAAAATGGATTACTGCCGGTGCCCCTAATAATTAATTTGAAAACATGAAAAACTTACTGATTATATCATTCCTTTTTTTTACCTCCTGCCTCTCTGTATCTGCACAGGATTTTCTGGATAGTTTAATGATGGATGCCACACCCAAATATGTTACGGCATCATTCAAAGGGACACGACTGATAGGTTTACCTACAATTGAAACACAGGGTAAAGGAACCATAGAATTTAGAGTTTCGCATAGATTTGGAGAATTTAATTCTGGAGGATATAACTTCTGGGGATTAGATGGAGGAGCGACGATTTGGCTAGGGTTCGATTATGCAATTAATGACCGCCTTACAGTTGGGATAGGTAGAAATTCTTATCAAAAATTATATGACAGTAACATTAAATATAAATGGTTGAGACAGCGAACCGACAATAAAATGCCTGTGAGTGTAACCTTGTATGCAGGAACGAATTTAACTGCAATGAGAGACCCCAATAAAATTACAACCGGTCAAGATATATATTATTTCCCAATCAATCGGTTATCCTATTTTCATACGATTTTAATTGCCCGTAAATTTAATGAGCGATTTAGCCTTCAAGTACAGCCTATGCATATTCACTATAATATTGTCGAAAAAGCAACAGATAAAAATACGATATTTGCTTTAGGCGGATTAGCTCGATATAAAGTTAGTAAAAGGGCAGCAGTTACTCTAGAATACACTTCCACCATTAACACTTATCGTGCGGACTTAAAGCCTTATTCCGATGTACTTTCAGCAGGATTTGAATTGGAAACGGGAGGTCATGTATTCCAGACTTATGTATCGAATGCGAGTGCCTTGAATCCGGTACAATTTATTCCCTATACTACCACCTTTTGGGATAATGGGGGAGCGCGATTAGGGTTTAGTATTTCAAGGGTATTTTAGAAAAACTTCAAATTCAAATTTTGAAGGTTAGATGCCAACCCATATTTATACAATAATGCAAGGTATTATTGTCTGAAGCTTTCAGAATATATTATAATCTACATACCAGCTTAGGGTAAGTAAATGCTTAGGGTAAGTAAATGCTTAGGGTAAGTAAGGGTTTTACGATTGCATTCTGAGGAAACATTGATTAAGTTGAATAGTATAGCTAACCTGGTGGTCCATAAAAAAAGCCTCCACCTTTTCAGGTAGAGGCTTTATCTTTTTAGCAGAGCTGCTTAGTTTTTTTAGTGGGCTATGCTCAATTTTAAGATGCGATTTCCTTTGGCATCTGAGCATTTGACAAAATACATGCCACTAGGCAGCGATGAACAATCCAATACCTCGGTATTTGCTCCGGATTCAATTGTCCGAATTTCGGATAGTAGGATCGTGCCAGTTACTGACATAATCTCTATGGAAACTTCAGAAGATTGAAGTGCATTCAAGGATAAAGTAACCAAAGAGGAGGCAGGGTTTGGAAATAATACCAGACTTTCTGATTCCCAGTTCAAGGATTCAGTAGATACAGGATTTAAGTTTAATTCTATATCATTAACGGTAGAGGAGGGCGTTCCAGCACTGATGGTAACTATTTTTACTGTTCCGTATAAATTTAATGCATCTACCCAAATATGATAGGTGCCATAAGCTAGGTTAGGGAATGAATAAGCACCATTTCCATCCGTCAATGTCCAAGCTATGTTATTTCCGTTGTTATCTTTAAGAATCACCGTAGCACCAACCAAAGCTGTATTTTGGGTTTTATTAGCCCCCTGAGTGACCAAACCTCCTATAAAGCCCGGACCTCCAGGATTGCTGCCTGCTATGAAAGTTATGTTCGCGGTATTGACTGAAGGACAAACGGTAATTGTCTGGGCAGAACTCCATAGCAACGAATTACCATAATAAGTAGGAAGATAATTAGCATAGTTAGAATTCCAAGGTGTCATAGCCGCTTTTACCAAGTAATTTCCAGCAACCACATTGTAAAAACAATAGGTAGGTGAATTAGGGTTCGAAGTAAATGACATGGTCGAGTCAATAGCGGTTAGCATTTGAGTATTGGGATCATACTGAATTAAATAAACCCAAGAGGAGTCTGTTGATACAATAGTGTTCTGGGTACTAATAACGCCACAAATCTGACATCCAGTTTGAACCGTTCTGCAAATTTGAAGATTAGCAGTACTGCTGATGTTCATATTAACAGTCTGAGAAACTTGAAGTGAATTGCAATCCAAAGTGTAAACCGTAAATTGATCGTGAGTGCCGTTGCTGAAATATACCGAATCGCAATAATTTCCATTTGCATCAGTTACGATAAACGATGAATGAGAATTTTGAGGATTCAGCGTAGTATTTCCGATAATATACACTGTTTGACCTGCAATGGGAGCACCATTCAAGTCGGTTACAGTACCGCAAATGCCAGCGTTAAAGGTATTGGTATTTGTATTGGCACAAATGGTAAAAGAAACATTGCCATTTTGGTTGTTTAGATTCACTGGAACAGAATGCCCAAAATTCTGACAATCCATAGTCATTACAATAAATGCAAACGAAGTATTCGACTGATAAGGAACTGTGTCGCAGAAAAAACCATTCGAATTAGTCACCTGAGTATTGTAATGAGAATTCAGAGGATTCAGGGATGAATCGCCCATAATCACTACAGTGTGGTTAGCAACAGGATTTCCATTCATGTCCAGTACTGTACCACAAATAACGGAGAGAGATTGAGCCCGGACAATTCCGGCCATGGAGAGAAGAAAGAGTAAGTTGAGCAATAATTGTTTTTTCATGGTGTGATGTTTTTTAGAATGAAATGATGAATCAAAGGTAGAGAAATTGGAGAATGGGCGAAAGTTTAAATCCTTTAAATCTTACGCATCCAAATTTTAAAAATATTATTTAATATATTGATATTAAACATTTTAATCTAAATAATATTACTTGTTTAAAATAAAATATTTTCCAGATTTTGACCTATTCCCTTCTCCTTGTAGAGAATAAATCCACCAACCAGAAGGGTAATTCGAACAATCTATCTGGGCAGGAACTGTAATTCGGTTGAAGATAACCTGCTGTCCTTGTAGATTACTAATGCGCAAATGAGCCACAGATTGAGTAGTTCCGGATATAAACAAGATTTGGGTATTCGGCTCATAAACAACCTGAAGATCCTGGGGAATTACTTCAGATTTTTTTGAAACGGCCACACAACCTCCTGCTAATTCAAATAGGGAGCGAAGGGAATCAATAGGTTCGATTCCGCTGCTTACATAAGGAAGATTTATCTCATATTGAAATCCACCCAAGGTATCTGTTGGTCTCGCTACACGCAGAAAGGCAGAGAGCGAGGATATTCCTCTATTCAAACAGCGGGCGTCTGCACCCGGTACATTTGCACCTTCTAATGCCTCCATTAATCGGCAAGCAATGTCTCCTTCGGCGCGAAGGAATCGTGCTTCCATAGAATCTAGAATTGGCTGCCCGGAGAGTATATTGCCCTGAATAGTATAGTTGGGACCAATGATATGATTCTTATAATCGAAACAGGCGGAGCCTGTAAACGCATCTGCATACAATTGTCCATTATCCCAAACTACAGCCCCATATTGCCGAACGGTTGAATCTCCCCCAGCATCATAAGTGGTGAGCGAATCCAGAATTTCCCTTGGCAATTTCCCCCTTTGCATCAGTGATATACCATACTGCTTATTGGTTGCCAAATATTGAGCCTGAGTATGAATGGCTCCCCTTCCCGGCTGAATATGGGAAATTACTACACAGCCCCCGGGGATACTGAGAGAATTAATACAGGATGCACCGGCGCTTCCCACTGCACCCGTCGAGGTATCAATTGCTATGATGGAAAATGTATCTTGGGCAAATAAGCAACTCTGAATCAAACAGACTAGAAGAAATAGTTTTTTCATACCTAAAATTAATAAAAATCGGGTGCAGCAGCCAATTGCCTGCTGCACCCGATAAATAATAGGGTTTACAAACTTTCTCCTCGAAGTGCCCGAATGCGTTTGCGAGCCTCTACTTTAAACAAACTGCCCGGATAATCTGATAGCACTTTCAAGTACAATTCAGCGGCTTTGTCTTTGTTTTTTAGGTGCAATTCCTGAATCTCGGCTAAGGTAAATAATGCATCATCCGCCAAAATATCATATGGATGATCTTTCAATATTTTTTCTAACAATCCCGTGGATGTTGGGATGTCTATTCTCTTCAAATAAATAGAGGCCTTTTCCCAATATACCTCATCTGTGAGGGAATGTTTAGGATATAAAAATAAAATGGAATCCAGTACCTCCAAAGCCTCTTCATTCCGATTTTGATAAACCAATAATTGAGCTCGGGCAAAGGTTTGCAAGGCATCTACAGTGGAGTCCAATCCTGTATTATCCTGAATTAATAAATTTAATCTCAGGGCATCATTCGAAATGTCATTGGCTGTATTTTCTTTTAAAGATTTTAATCTGGCAGCAGAAAGGTCAAAATCCCCTCGATAATAAGACAATAAAGCTCCTTTATATTTGGCCTTTGCCCCCATCTGATCCTGCTTGAAAGCGTCTTCTACTTCTCCATACTTTAATCTTGCTGCATTGTATTCTCCCTGAATTAACAATACATCCCCTAGTATTAAATTAACTTCTCCCTTTTGCTGCGGGTTTAGGGGTATTTGAAACATCTCTTCCAAGGTTCTTTTCCCATAGCCCAAATCATTCAAATAATAAATTAATAAATTGGCTTTTCGAACAAATGCTGTATAAAAGAAAGGGTTCTTTCCGAATTGCTTTTCAAGATCCTCGTAAACAATTACTGATTTTCGGATTTCTGCAGTGTCTAATGGTCGCATTTCCATTGCCCGAATTTCCGTATTAATGGCTTTTTCGTTCCAAGCTTGTAAAAAATAAGGCGATTGGGAATGGTTCTCTATGATGTAATCCAAAGCTTTATTGGAAATTTCATATCGCTTGTTTGATTGAAATGTTAAGGCAAGTCGATAAACGCGTTCCCCATTCCCTTTCGTGATTTTATCCAATGCCCGTGTTTGTACCAGGGCCTCCTGAAAGTTCTCAGTTTCTAGATAAAAATCAATTAGAATTTCCCGTAATCCTTGATCCGAATTGTTTTTTTGAACCGTTTCCAGTAGGGATTTCTCTATTGAAGCTTGGCTTTCGGGGCTAACAAGTTTGAGGAGTTGCACCCGCACATAGCCACTTAAATCCGGGCGACTACGATACAGATTAAGATATTCGGAAGCGGCTAGGGTGTAGTTGCGTTGGGCAGAATATAAACCAGCTAACTCATAGGTGAATCGGGCAGAATCTCCCAAGACTTTCCTTCCCTGCAGATAAGTGCGAATGGCTTCTTCCCCATGCGCTGCCGATGCAAACCATGCTGCTACAGAGGAAAAACCATATACTTCCTTTAACTTTTTATTAATGAGTTCATCCCAGATCTTCTTAGCATCTTGGGGTTTTCCAATTCGATAATGCACCTCTCCTTTACGGGCAATCCAAGAAGGTTCTTCAGAATTCTTACGCGCAACCCGATCAGCAAAATCTAAAGCGTCCTTGGTTTGCTGCAAGCGGATGTAGCATTCCAGGATTCTTTCTGCATACAGATTTTCTGTTGAGTTCTGACGGTATAGTCTTTCATACGATTCCAATGCCTTGGCATACTCACCATCTGTGAAATACTCCTGGGCTAAATCCGCCTCCCCATTCCCTTGAGCTGTTACCCAAGATACTATCAGCAGTAAATTCAGAAATAATACAAATGCCTTCATGAGGTGAATATACGAATGAATCCTGAATTCTGGTATCTATTAAATGGCAATGGCCACATTCGGTGGCCATTGAAAACGATTTAAACCAATTGGATTTTAATTGCCAACCAGTTTCATATACTCTTCAGCAGTCATTAAATCCGAAATATCAGGATCGCTACCTACTTCTATTTTAATCATCCAACCTTTTCCATAAGGTTGAGTATTCACTAACTCTGGCTGGTCCTGCAATGCCTCATTTACTTCTTTAACGGTTCCAGAGATAGGTAAGAAAAGGTCCGAAACGGTTTTCACAGCCTCTACTGTTCCGAATACATCATGCTTCTCTAATGTATCTCCCTCGGTTTCAATCTCCACATACACAACATCCCCTAGCTCACGCGCTGCAAAAGCCGTAACCCCTACTACCGCTATATTTCCTTGGATACGAACCCATTCGTGATCCTTGGTGTACATTAATTCTGAAGGAAATTCCATATTCTTGTCTGTTAAATTTGTTGGCAAAGTTACTTTTTTAATCGAATTTTTCCGACTGTTGCTGAAATTTTGAATTTCATCTTGTAGAACAATTTAATTCGTTGTTTATCAACTTTTTATAATTTTTTACGCTTGTTGGCTTTTTCTTTTGTTTGATTTTTTATTCAGGTAAAATCCTTCTATTCTGAAATTTCATCACAGTGGCACTCTTTTCTTTTATTAGTTTACCTCATGCCGTTACTAAATATGAGCCTCCCGCGAGCTGACTCAACCGTCAAGACCCAAGGCCGGCAAGGTAATTTTCCGCTGTGCCGATTAAACGATTTTTTTCAGCCTGATCTCTTTTATCCCAATTGCTTAATAGAATAGAGGTTCTGGGATTGGTGCCAAATACAGCAGGATAAGTTATAATAAAGCGCCAAAAAAGCGCATCCCAGATTTCTGTCCATTCTCCCTTTGGAAAATCACTCATTTTAAGGAGGTAATTACTTCCGGAAATATAGGGTTTCGTCGTCATCATTCCTCCGTCTGCATACTGAGACATTCCATAGACATTGGGGACCATCACCCAATCATACGAGTCAATAAACATAGACATAAACCAATCATACACTTCATTCGGGTCTGACTCAATAAGCAGAAGATAATTTCCAATGACCATTAATCTTTCAATGTGATGAAGGTAAGCAAGCTGCTGCACTTTTTCTATACAATGATCTATCGGTTTCAATCCCGTTTGTCCTTTCCAAAAGGCTGCTGGAATTTTCCTAGAAAAACGGAAGAAGTTCTTTGTTCGCTGAGCCCTGCCATTTCTAAGGTATACCAAGCGAATAAACTCACGCCATCCGATAATTTGCCGAACAAATCCTTCAACTGAATTAAGCGGAATTTTATGCTTCACGGCAAAGTCCATAGATACATCTATTACCTGTTGAGGTAATAGCAATCCGTTATTAATCAGGGGACTAATCAGGCTATGGAAAACAAAGGGATGTTTTTGACTGAGCGCATCCTCATACAGTCCAAAATGAAAAAAGCGATGTTCTAAAAAGGAATGCAACCAGGCTTCTGCTTGCTCATGGGTACTGGGATAAAAACAATTTTCCTGTTCAAAAAAATCTAACTGCCCAGGATTATCTGGAAACTCCTTTCTTAAAGCTTGCGCTTGCTTTTGAATTTCAGCATCAAATTCTGGCCATTCCGGTTTTGGAACTTGGAATTTAGCAGGAAGTTTTTTCCGATTATCCGCATCAAATGTCCACTGTTTTCCGGTGGGTTTATCTCCATCCATCAGCAGGTTGAAATGCTTTCGCTGCGATATATAAAATGCAGTCTGATACAATTTGCCCTGGCGAAGGGGAAGATCATGATACGCTTTTGAAGAATTCAAAAATGCAGGAGAAGGGAGCCTTTGGATCTCAATTGACTGCTCTTGACAGGCCTGATTCAACCTTTGGTTAAACCAATCATCGCATACCTCAACCAAAATAATTTTTTTCACTCCTTTATTCCTTAGCAAAGCAATCAATTTGCTAATGTCACTGTGAGCATCTGTTGTTTCTACAGAAAAAACGGAATGAATCTTAGATGCTAGGCCTTTGGCATAAGCTCGCATAGCCACCCTATTATGAAGCAATCGTGCAATGTGAAATTTGAACTGTCTAAACCATAGGAACTCTTCAACCATTATCACAGTGCTACTCTTATAGATTCCTGGATGATCTTGAAATAATTGATCGGGTAGAATCAGGGTGATTTCTGCAGGGAGCGTTTGAGGCAAGTTCATAAATATTGAACAATTTTCTGAGGGATAAAATTTTCTTCCGGTCAAATATTGTAAAAATCAGTCTAAATGAGCTTAAAGGAAAATGGATAGGGAAAGAATACCGATCAGCATGTAATAATTCGTAATTTTACCTTTTCATGAAGCCTGGACTGGTCATAATTCCAACCTATAATGAGAAGGAGAATATCCTTTCCATGATTCAACGGGTAATGAGTTTACCAGAGGGGTTTCATGTATTGATTGTGGATGATGGTTCTCCTGATGGGACAGGGGAAATGGTGAAAAACGCTCAATTGGAATTCTCTGATCGCTTATTTTTAGAAAACCGCACAGGCAAACAAGGATTAGGTACAGCCTATATTCATGGATTTAATTGGGCTCTGCAAAGGTCTTATGAGTTTATCTTTGAAATGGATTGTGATTTTAGCCATAACCCGAATGATCTGGGGAAATTGCTAAAGGCTTGCCAGGAAGATGGTTTTGACCTGGCTATTGGGTCTCGTTATGTAAAAGGGGTAAATGTGGTGAATTGGCCCATGAGTAGGGTGTTGATGAGTTACTTCGCTAGTGTGTATGTGCGCTTTATTACGGGCATGCCCATTATGGATACTACAGCAGGATTCAAATGTTATCGTAGTGTGGTTTTGAAGAAAATACTACAATCACCAGTGAAATTTGTGGGTTATGCTTTTCAGATAGAAATGAAATTTCGTGCCTACAAACATGGTTTTGCAATTACGGAAGTTCCCATTATTTTTACTGATAGAACTCAAGGAACCTCCAAAATGAGTGGAAATATTATCAGAGAAGCATTCATAGGAGTGATTTGGCTGAAAATTAACTCATGGTTTCACACTTGGAAATAACACACACTTTTAAACTCATACTTGTATGATTTCAAATCACGAAATAGATTACCGCATTCATGGAGAAGAAATGCAATGCGTCGAAATTGAACTAGATCCGCAGGAAACTGTAGTGGCTGAAGCCGGAAGTTTCATGATGATGCAGGATGGAATTCAGATGCAAACCATTTTTGGGGATGGCTCAAATCAGCAAAGTGGATTATTAGGTAAACTCTTTTCTGCCGGAAAGCGTCTATTGACGGGTGAAAGTTTGTTTATGACGGCTTACACCAACTTAGGAGGAGGTAAAAGATGGGTCACATTCGCTGCTCCTTATCCCGGGAAAATAATTGCCATGGATTTAAATCGAATGGGAGGGAAAGTAACCTGCCAAAAGGATGCCTTTCTTTGTGCAGCAAAAGGAGTTTCGGTTGGTATTGAATTCCAACGAAAATTAGGAACCGGACTTTTCGGAGGCGAAGGATTTATCATGCAAAAGTTAGAAGGAGATGGAATGGCATTCGTACACGCGGGGGGGCACATCATCGAGAAAAATTTACAACCCGGAGAAACGCTTAAAATTGATACAGGTTGTTTAGTCGCTTTCACCAAAGAAGTGAACTACGATATTCAGTTTATTGGAGGAATTCGAAATAGCATTTTTGGCGGAGAAGGCTTCTTCTATGCTACACTAAGTGGACCCGGAAGAGTTTGGATTCAATCTTTGCCTATTTCCAGACTTGCTGGAAAACTGATGGAATACGGTGCAGCAGGAGCTCAAAAAGAGCAAGGCAGCATTCTGGGCGGATTATTGCAAGGGGAGTGATGAATGATGAGTGATGAATGATGAATGATGAATGATGAATGATGAGTGATGAGTGATGAATGTTGAGTGATGAGTGATGAACGATGAAGGTGAGTGATGAAGATCATGTTATAACCTAATCACTAATCACTAATCACTAACCACTAATCACTAACCACTAACCACTAATCACTAATCACTAACCACTAACCACTAACCACTAATCACTAATCACTAACCACTAATCACTAACCACTAACCACTAACCACTAACC
>JBEIHC010000014.1:0-38742 GCA_040381555.1 Bacteroidia bacterium | reverse complement strand
TCACCTGAATTTGGAATTGATTGGTAGGGCAGTAGGTAGTGGTATTGTTCCAAGAATTCACATTAATTTGAACCGTGCTATCAGCGCCAACACCCGCAGTAATACACATGGTAATATCGACGATGTTATTTGTTTCGATATCACATTGGCGAATGCAGAAGGGACCAAAATAGGAAGGGGGAGGAGGAATTACTGAAGGGCTGGTAGAAATTACTCGGATATAATAATTACATCCAGGAGGAGTAACTGGCACAACACCCGAAACATTTCCAGGAGGGGAACCCAAGGTTGGGTCATAGGTATTGGGATCAGGAATTGAACCAATTGTTTGAGGGGTGGCAAAACTTCCATTGGCATCAGAAAGTTGAGCTATATATTGATTATTTGCAAGGAAGGCACCTGTTGAGTAGAAAGGTACATCGATGACACTATTAACACATAAAGTATCCGGCCCGAGCGTTACTGCTGGTTGAAGGGTGGTGATGGTATTGGGGCAAGCTTGTACCACAAAGCATACTGAGGCAATTCCGGTAATTGCCGGAGCAGGACTCAGTCGCGATATTCGAACTCGATAACAATTGCCGGGCGCAGTAGTTGTGGGAATTACAATACTGATGCCTCCGGTGGTGGTATTAGGGCCAATATTAAAAACGCCCATATTTTGAGCAGGGGCAAAATTTCCTGCTGAGTTAGACATTTCAATAGCATAAGTACCTGCACACAAAGGAGCCGATAAAGAATATTGAATACTCAAAAACGCCCCCTGACACACAGGATTAGGAGCAACATTGGTAACACTGATGGTAACAGGACTATTGATATTGTCATAGGTTCCAACGACGATGATATCGTCGATAGCTAATGACATGGACGGAGCAGAGCCATTTGCTGAATTCTTCCATCTGAAACCAAAACGAACATCCTGTTGATTATCGAAAGCAGGATTGGTTACAATCTGATAGGTCCAGAGATTGGTATTACTAAATTGATAGCCTGTTGAAATCCAAGATGCCCCGCCATTCAAACTGTAATACAATTCTCCAAAATCGGTTGCGTTACCTTCTGCCAAATAAAAGAAAGTGAGGGTTACCTGCTCGAGCCCTAAGGTACAGAAACCCTGATTCATCGCTGCAAATCGGTCTGAGGCTACATTAGAATTATAATTCGCATTGGCTGCAGTTCCCGCGTAGGCCTGATCGTGAATGTGCAGATAGGAGCTAAAAGGCGCACCTCCAATTGTTCCACTCGTAGTATTGGTTTGGGGAGTAGTGACAGGATAATTTACCCCTCCATTAAATTGATTATTTACAACAAATTGATTGATGCCGTTATTGGCAGCAGGACCAGTAGTGTTGAGTGTAAAAGACCCTCCACCGGTATTGAAATCTTCTGTATATAATTGAATCATTTGCTGAGCCTGCAGCAAATTCAATCCTAAGACTGAAAGCCATAGAATTGATATGGCGTATATATATTTTTTCACTTGTCGTGACGGTTTCATAGTTTACCCTGCTAATTTACAGGAATTTGCTTTCGTTCCAAATTCTTTTTTACCTGAATGGTATCAAATCAGGCCGGAGAGGAAAATCCTGTAAGCACTTGATAGATATTCCATTTCACTTGAAATTTCAAAACAATAAAGCGTTTTCTCAAAAATGGTAAAATCGACTCTTGGGTGCCCTAGTTCAAATCTTTTTCGGCGTTATCGGGAATGGTGTTAGTTTTGCATTCCGTTTATTTAGAATGAATTCAGATAAACTTTTAATTCCTCTTTCCGAGCTTCCTCCTGGCGAAAATGGCAGGATTGAGAGCATTCTTTCCTCTCCAATCCAAAGAATTTTGAGCGAGTTGGGTATTGCCAATCAATCCGAGATAAGTTGCCTATTTCAAGCTCCTGCCAAAGGCCCAAAGGCATATCAATGCGGAGAAATTCAGTTTGCCCTCCGGTATACTGATTCCCAGCTTATCCTAATCAAACTCCGGTCATGATGCAACACTCTATCACGGCATTGGCAGGTAAACCCAATTCCGGAAAAACCTCACTATTCAATGCACTCACTGGCTTGAACCAAAAGGTCGGAAATTTCACAGGTGTTACGGTGGACAAAGCCTCCGGTAAAATAGAACTCCCGAATGGACAACAAATTCCCCTTTTCGATTTACCCGGCACTTACAGCTTATTTCCAAAATCAGAAGATGAAGCTGTAACAGCTGAAATTCTAAGTCACCCGAGTCATCCGGATTACCCCAATCAGGTTTTAGTGGTGGCAGATGCCATGGCTTTGCGAAATTCTTTGTTGCTCTGTTCTCAAATCATGGATACCGGCATACCCTGTATACTGGTGGTCAACATGACGGATTTACTTGAAAAATCAGGAAAGAGAATTGATTTTGCTCTGCTCTCACAAATCCTGGGGATCCCGGTATTTCCTATCTCCGTGCAAACTGGATTTGGCTTACCTGAACTTAAAAACTTTCTATCAAACCCATTTCCTTCGGGAAGCACATTTGGCACAGAATTTAATCTGCCAATAGATCATCCGACCAATGCTATTGATGGAACACCCTATCAGCAATTTATTCAATGGATAAAATTCGGCCAAAAAGGTACTGCTCCTGAATTTGACCGTTCCGAATCTGCAATGATTCAGGATATGTTGAATCGATATGCAAGAATAGATCAAATTCTAGAAGAAGTTGTTCAAAAAAACGCCCAAAAAACAACTGCTAAGATTCAAAAAGCAGATCGCTGGCTAACGCACCCTATTGGGGGATACATTATCTTTCTGCTTGCACTAACATTAATGTTTCAGGCGATTTTTGCTTGGGCAGAAAAACCAATGGAATGGATAGAATTACTATTTGCTGAAGCTGGTAATTGGATGGCTCAATATCTTCCAGAAGGTCATATTCGGGATTTAGCCCAAAATGGCATTTTATCAGGTATTGGAGGAATAATTGTATTCGTCCCACAAATTGCATTTCTGTATCTATTTATTGCTGTACTGGAAGAATCAGGATACATGGCTAGAGTCGTGTTTTTAATGGATCGAATTATGTGCCGGTTTGGACTGAATGGTCGATCCATTATTCCTTTAATTGGAGGCATGGCCTGTGCTATTCCCTCGATAATGAGTGCCAGAGGCATTCCTGACAAAAAAGAAAGACTCATCACTATTTTAGTTACGCCTTTGATGAGTTGTTCCGCTAGAATTCCGGTTTATACCCTACTAATCTCGTTGGTTATACCTGAACAATACTTTCTAGGAATAATTAATCTACGAGGACTTATTATGTTGGGATTATATTTATTGGGGTTTGTGATGGCTTTAATTGTAGCCCTCGTATTAAAAAGCCGTTTACAAAAAAACGAAACCCATCCATTCATTCTGGAGTTACCCCTCTACAGAATCCCCTCCCTCAAAAATATATTTCTGACTGTTGCCCATAAATGTAGGGCATTTGTGTGGGAAGCAGGAAGAATTATCATGATCATTTCAATTGCTTTATGGTTCTTAGTTTCATTTGGACCTGAAGAGAAAAGACAAGGAATTATCAATAGATATGAAACGGAAAAATCAACTGCTATTTCCGAAGAAAAAGTCCTTGAAATTGAAACTCAAATGCAGGCAGATTTATTAGAAGTATCCTATGCAGGATATTTAGGGAAAGGGATTGAACCCTTAATTCGACCTTTGGGTTTTGATTGGAAAATCGGGATTGGCCTAATTGCATCTTTTGCTGCAAGAGAGGTATTTGTCGGTACGATGGCAACTATATATGCCTCTTCCGATGCATCAGAAGAGTCCGTAACCCTAAAGGAACAAATGAAGAAAGAGGTATTTCAGGATGATGGTACACCTGTTTATACTTTAGCAACTGGTATTGCGCTCATCCTTTTTTATGCTTTTGCGATGCAATGTATGAGCACCCTAGCAATTACAAAACGAGAAACGGGTTCGTGGAAATGGCCCCTTTTTATGCTTGTTTATCTTACTGTGCTAGCTTGGATGGCTGCATGGTTTGCTCAGATAATTTTAGGGTAAGAAAATACAGAATAATGCGGATCAAATATTTTAGGAGAATTGGAGCCTTGTGAATATTTTGAAATGAATAGTAGTTTTTTCCGCAGATTGCACAAATAGAATAATAAAATTGTATCGCAATTTCGCTACGCAGATTTTTCAGAGAATTTGGATTTATAGATTATTTGTGAGAGGGGGAATTATTTTTCCGCAGATTGCACAGATAGAATAGATAAATTGTAATGCAGTTTCGTTACGCAGATTTTACAGAGCATTCAGATTTATACATTACTTGTCAGAGGGCGAAATAAGAATTTCCGCAGATTACACAGATAGGAATGAATTACTTGTAATGCAATTTTGCTACGCAGATTTTACAGAGTAGTAGGACTCCCACAATTCATGATAAATCACTAAAATTGGAATAGCAACCACTAATCACTAACCACTCATCACTAAAAACTAACCACTAACAACTAACCACTAACCACAAGGCTTTTGCTTATTTCCGAACCACCAGTCTTTTTGAATACGAAAGACCATTTTGAGTAGTTAACTGAACAAAATAAATACCGCTTTGAAATTGATTTATAGCTATGGGTGTTCTACCGGATGATATTGTAGTGAAATAAATCAATTCTCCTTGATTAGAGAAAATGCGCAAATCTGCCGATTGTTCAGATTCATTAACCACCATAATTTCATTTTCAGCAGGATTGGGATATAGTGCAAAAATATCCTTTGCATTCAACAATTCGGATTCCTGTTGGGTGGGTATACTGCTTAAGCAAACAGCGCTCAAACAATTAGTAGATCCAAAAATATGTACTGTATCAAAAGCACCTGTAATGGTAAATATATTATTTAAATAATTCACCGTAAATCCTACGCCATTATACTGGGGTGCGGGATTGGAATTTTGAAAAATTGTATCTCCATCTACAATCATTCCCTGAGTAATAATTGAATAATAGGTTAGTTGGCGTTGAGGATAGGGAGCTGAAGTAATATCCATTTCAATTTTCCCGATATAGCAAAGTGTATCCCCTGAGGCTGAAATAAACTGACAGGGTACACCTGCTTTTCTAAATTTAATATCTCCTGTTTGAAATACAACTGTTCCAATTGGATACAGCGTATTATTCATTGAAATATCCTGTAAATATTGGGGTGTAGTTCCCGTGAAATCAGCACAAGATTGAGTAGAAACGCTATCCGGAGCTAAACAAACGGAACTTAAACAATTGGTAGATCCGAAGATATGTACTGTATCAAAAGCACCGGTAATGGTAAATATATTGTTTAAATAATTCACTGTGAATCCAACTCCATTGTACTGAGGTACCGGATTGGAATTTTGAAAAATCGTATCCCCATCCACAATCATTCCTTGTGTAATAATGGAATAAAATGTCAGTTGGCGTTGAGGATAAGGAGCAGAAGTAACATCAATTTCAATTTTCCCGATGTAACAAAGAGTATCGCCGGAGGCAGAAATAAACTGACAAGGTACACCTGCTTTTCTAAATTTAATATCACCCGTCTGAAACACTACGGTTCCAATTGGATACAGCGTATTATTCATTGAAATATCCTGTAAATATTGGGGTGTTGTCCCTGTAAAATCTGCACAGGACTGGGTAGAAACGGTATCTGGGGCTAAACATACGGCACTTAAACAATTGGTAGATCCGAAGATATGTACTGTATCAAAAGCACCGGTAATGGTAAATATATTGTTTAAATAATTCACTGTGAATCCAACTCCATTGTACTGAGGTACCGGATTGGAATTTTGAAAAATTGTATCTCCATCGACAATCATTCCCTGAGTAATAATTGAATAATAGGTTAGTTGGCGTTGAGGATAGGGAGCTGAAGTAATATCCATTTCAATTTTCCCGATATAGCAAAGTGTATCCCCTGAGGCTGAAATAAACTGACAGGGCATACCCGCTTTTCTAAATTTAATATTCCCTGTTTGAAACACTACTGTACCTACAGGGTAAAGAGTATTATTTACTGTAATATCTTGCAGGTATTGTGGGGTAGTTCCGGTAAAATCTGCACAAAGAGATTGTGCTGAAATCAAAGAAACATAGAATAGGCAAACAAATGCAACCAGTACTAATTGTAGTTTTTTCATGCTTTTAAGATATTTCACAAAGATGAAAAAATATATTCTTGAACTAAAACTTTAGCCCTCAGATTAACTAATTATTAACTCGAATGGCAAATAATTGTGGGCAAATGGCATTACAACATCTGCATAAACTGAGTATTTCCTAAAAGGTACTTTCAATAAGTCCCGTTAATGAGGCAAGAGCAACAAACGATCTGAATGAACTTTACCCGATTCGGAAACAATGCGAACGAGATACATTCCTGGAGTAAGGGTATTCAAGAAAATTTCCTGATTGGCAAATACATCCTGCTGATTAAACACCCTATTTCCTTGAAGAGAAAACACTTCCACTTGGAGGCGTTCGGTAATATTACTTTCAATTCTGAAGTTTCCAGAAGAAGGATTAGGATAAATACTCCATTCGATCTGTTCGGTAATTTTTTCTTCCTGAAGCCCGTAACCCACAGTAAAATAATGTATTTGAGAAGTTCCAAAATTAGGGTCAAAATTAACCAGCATCGCACCGGAGTTTACATTATGCAATCTAGCCGTTCCAGCACCATCATTGTTGAAGGTAAAGAAACTCAGACCATTCTTTCCTGAATCTTTTAGTTCGAACTTATAACATCCATGAGGTAATAAGAGGGTATCCCGCTCCAAAGCATTGGCTGTGTAATTGGCTTTATTAAAAACAGTATTTCCAGATTCATCATACACATCCACCCTAGTTTGAGCAGCTGCCGAATTGGCTTTAATGGCAATAATTATTCCGTCTGTATAAAGTGGGGGTTGCTCCATCAAACTCATGAGTGTATCATTGGTAGCATATTCATCAGAGCCACTACTATTGACGGATGCGATGCGAGCAAAGAATTTTCCGGAGGCAGAAGGATCAGAATAAACAGGAGGGGGAAGATCAATCCAGGCAGTATCTAAAAAGGGTAAGGCAGTTCCGGCATTCCAAGTATAGATGGAGGGTGTACCACCCAAAATTCCATATTCTATGTCCACGGTATTGATGCTTTGAGTACCAGAGTTACGAATTACAATTCTGGGTTTACCGCAAACAGGATTAAACCGGTGATAGCGCATATCTCTACTAGGAGCCAAAATATCTTCCAATCCAGCATCCCGGGTAAAATTCGGACTACCATAATAAATTAAATTAGCCCCTACCCCATATCCGGGGAAATTATTATTCACATTGGTAAATGGATCCATATCCATATCCAATGTATGACTGGCACCAAGGGTTACAAAGGGCGTTAACTCATGCTCGAAAGGATAGACAATTTCACCCGGGCACCAAGCGGCTCTATCATATAACCAGGTACCTCCTTGAGGAAAAATCGGATTCAATCCACATTGATCCCGCCAAACCATTCCTGTATGGGTAATGGTATTGTTCACTAAAATATAATGATTTTTAGGACAGAATTCCGCACAGTTTTGATTGCCTCCAAAGCCATGCCCAGTCTGAAGAATCCGCAACTTGGTTCCGCCTGTTGCAAAGGTTGGAATAGTAACTACCCGAGCGTTTAACTTATCTTCGATTGGATCTGTTTGAATACCATAAGCAAAGCCTCCTGTCCACATCCGCTCTACAGCCAGCGCCTCTCGGGCAGGTGTTCCATGTACAAGAGCAAAATTCAGACTTACGGTAAACCCATCCTGATATCCCTCATATAAAACTCTGAATTCTGCAGAGTCTTTAAATAAGGGAGCAAAATCAGTTACATCGCTCACCCAAGTAAAGCTCCAAGTATTAGGTAACAAACCGCCATAAGGAGTTATGGCACGAGCAATCTCAATATCATTCACCACCTCAAATACATTCCAATAAGGCCAATAACCCTGCATCCAAGTAGAATCTGGCATAACCCAAAGAGAGTCGATGATGGTACCATTTGTATCATATAAATAATTATAATATCCAGATGGAAATGCGGTAAAGGAATTAGTGGATGTCTGAGGATTCAAGGTATCCCGATATTCAATAATATTAATGGGAGTGGAAGGACTGGAATCCGTTAACAGGGTGGTGGTATTAAAGAAATAAGTCCAGGTAGTATCCAGATTAAAACGCAGGGAATCTGGAGCTTGTCCATTAGAGGTAAACCAAGGTGCCTGGTTTAAAGTTGAATCCAATACTCCCGTGTGCTGACGATAGTAAACTTTTGTCGTATAATCCCATTGGGAGCAATTGGTAGTTGGACAACCATAAGTAAAATTCAACCAGATTCGCTCATAAGATTGACCGGTATTGGGAAATACGGTCCACTCATCAAAGTTCCCATACCAATTGAGATGCCTTTTATCATGTGCCTTTACAAAAGTGGTATCACCTGCCTGAAGGGAGATTTTTAGGAAACAAAGAAAGAAAGCAACTAGAAAAAACGATGTACGCATACTGCAATTATTTACGAAAGTAGTTAGATATCCACCCAGAAAACCTTACAATTCATCCTAATTAAGAAAAAGAATCAGTGAGGATATTTTGAATCGGAATTTGAATAGATAAAGATAATAAGGAGAGATGAAATAATCGAAAGAATTTATTCTATGACTTTGATTTAATTTTCCAAAAGAGGCATCCCTCAATTTAATCTTCATTTGAACAGAAGCAGTTAAATGAGTAGAACGCTCCAAAACTAGGGTTCTACGCATTATTTAGCGGGTAATTTCTTTTTATGTATATTAAGGTATTCTTCTAATTACCCGCCCGGGCACTTCGATACGCCCCCCACACTATATTAATGAACGACACAATTTCATTGGGGGCTACTCTGCGACCGGGCTGTTAAACCTGATATATTCAGGTTTAACGGATATTCTAGATTTGGATAGCGAGATAGTATCAAATAATTCTTTTAATCTTCGATGATGAATTTTCCCATTACATAAATAGTTATTGAACCCACTGTAAAATGCGTAGAGCCAAAACTAGGATAGAAATTCATTGGACCGACCGACTTGCTTTTAGCTCTACGCCGTTTTTTGTGGGTTTGATAGGACCATTTTCCAAATTTCAGAATAGCAAATGATTCAGGAACCCACCCCCCAGTTTAACATAGTGCCACTTTGTTTTATTTAATGAAATTCGGGATACAATTGTTGTAGCCAGTGGGGTCCATTGGAGAGGGGAGGGAGAGGGTCTAACCTTTTTTATAAACTAAGTAGAAGATTTATAGACACTATACAGGGTATTTCTAAGATTTAACTACCCACAATTAATGGCGTAGAGCCTTGATTTTCCTAATGCGTAGAAAAGATTTAGGTCTTAGAAATCAGCAAATCAATCCATTTTATTTACTTTTCCGGAACCCGAAACATCCGAATCGACTGAAGGAGTACCATAATAATTTACATTCCCGGAGCCGGAGATTTTTACCTTCAAGTGGTCTTTAACCGATAGATTCGCATTCCCAGAGCCAGAGATTTCAACTTCTGCCCGATGGGAGGCTAAGGCAAATCCATGAACATCTCCACTTCCGCTGATTTGCATTTTTTGAGTATCACAAGTTCCAGAAACACGAATGGAACCAGAGCCGGATATTTTGCTTAAAACAGAACCCGTTGCGACCGATGCATTTATTTCACCAGAGCCTAAAATTTCTAATGTGAAGGCACTGCCGGCCTGTTTTAAGGTATCCGGTATGGAGAGTGAGCCAGACCCCTGCAGAACATACCCATAGAAAAAGGGTGCGCGTAGAATCATTCTGGGAGGAGAATCCAGCTTTCGCACGCATCGATCGAATTGAATTTTAAGTTCTCCATCGCGTATTTCATAATTGATATTGTCCAGAATATTCTCTTCGCCCTCCACTTCAATAGAGCAGGTAGGAGCATATTCAAGAATTGCAGAGGCAGGAAGCAGCATCCTCACAGATGAAAAGGTCTCGGGAATAATAGTCCTTTTTACTAATTCTCCTTTAGGCTTCAGACAGAATATCCCCCTACCCCCTTCTCTCTGGCAGGATAGGGAAAGTACCAAGACAAATAAAAATAGGGTAAGGGTAAATATTCTATTCATGCCAATTATTCTCTCAGTACCAAATACTATAAAAATTTACTTTTCTCTAGGAGTGCATACAGTATAAAATTTCCAACCGGTAACGGTTCCTTGCCTGTCTGTTTGAAATAAAATATTAATTCCCGGCAATGAGGGTGATTCCTTTACCCAAAAATCATAGTATATATAGTCTTCATATAGCATGGGCTGAGAAATACGAACCATGTAATAGCCCTCCCGGAAATCTTTAGAGAATTTTGTAAAATGCGCTTTCTTAGACTGAAAAATATCAAAATTTAGTTTCTCCCGGCCCACAAAATTGATAATCTGCCTTTCTGTGAGACCAATCAATTCTTTATGAGAGAGGGATGGATTGGAGAATTTATAGACCATAATAGGCTCAGGGAGATGATAAGTTGAATCATACACTAAAAATTTATAGTCTTTTCTATACAAATCTCCTGAACAGGCTTTTTTAAACAACTCAGGTTTCCAAAGGGAATCTGCCATAAAATTCAACACTTTCTGCTCGGAACTAAGCGGCGGTCTGGTCTGACCCTCGCTAGGTAAGGGTACCTGAGCAAAGAGAAATCCGGAAAAAAGCAGTATCAGAAAAAACAATTGTTTAAGCATGGGGGTAAATTTATCCGGAAAGTAAGAGAAAATGAAATTTCCTTTACTCAAACGGTCAGAAAATACGCCTGGCCATCAAAAAAAGTTTAGACCAATACTCGCCATACAAATCATCTATTCGCACGCCTTTGGAGCTTGAGGCATGAATAAACTTGGCTTTCCCGGGGCCAGATTCCACGACAATTCCGGCATGGCTCACCTCTTTATTAAAGGATCTGCTAAAAAAAACCAAGTCTCCAGGTACCACTTCTTTCTTTTCTACGGGTTTCCCTTTCTGGCTTTGTTCCTTAGAAGTACGCGGCAATTCTACTCCCGCAGCCCGAAATGAGGTAACCACCAAACCCGAACAATCCATGCCCTCCCGGGTAGTACCCCCATATCTATACGGAGTTCCCATATAGGATTTGGCTGAATTCAGAACCTTTTCGGCCTTAGAATTCACTTGAGGAGAAGGGGTGCTTTGAACTTCCTTTTGTTTTTCCTGGGTGGAAGTGGATTTATCCGATTTTTGAACCAATTCCGTTTTCGCCTTCTTTTTTTTCTTCTTTTTCCGATGCTTCTTACTACCCCCACAAGAAAAAAGGATGGCTCCGGAGAGAAGGAGAATTAGGAAAAATATAATAGGGCGTAACTTCACAGATTAAAATTAATTATGGATTCCGGGAAATCTTTCCCTGTATCCACAGTAAATCTATTTTAACTGAAAACGAAAAAAGACAGCACTGTCAAACAGGTTGATTATCTTCATTCAAACATTCCTGTATACTGGAAAATTCAAAGCCTTTCCCCATCAAAAAACGAATGAGTTTCTGAGCATCAATCGATTTATTTCTACTTAACCCCTCTATTCTTTCTTTTTTTGCCAACAGAGTGCGGATTGTTTGAAGGTATTCCTCAGCCTCAATTTCCTGCTCAAGGGCGATTTTAATATTGGGCACACTAATCTTTTTTGCCTGTAAATGTTTACGAATCAGATTCCGCCCCCAATACTTCATCCTAAAATGCCCTCGCACAAAAGATCGGGCAAAACGCTCTTCATTTACAAATCCTTCAGAAATCAAATAAAACAACCAATCATTCACTTCAGAATAATTGCAGCCCATATCGATTAATTTCAGTCGTACCTCTTCTTGGCAACGATCCTGCAGAATACAATACCGCTCAATCCTGCTTTTCACTTTATCTTTCCCCGGATACTGCTCTGCCATTCTCAAAAATAGAGGGAAAATCCAAAATCTCCAAAATGCTTAGATGCTAAGATCGGTTAGCGTCTAACCATTTCTATCCGAAATATTCCGTTTATGTAAAGATAATCTGGCATGCGTAAAAATTACCCAATTTTGAACCTGAATTAGCCGGACGGAAACATGAAAGTGCACATTATAGTATTTCTTTTTTTAGGGTTGATATTTTTCAACTCGATAAATGCCCAAAACAAACAGACCCTATCCGGATACATCAAAGATGCCAAGAACGGTGAATCCATGATTGGTGCAAGCATTGCCATCAAAGAATTATCTTCCGGAACCTTGACCAATGAATATGGATATTACGCCATCTCCCTCCCTCCGGGAACCTACACCGTTGTATTTAGTTATGTGGGATATGAGGCTCAACAGAAAACAATCGTTCTGAAAGAAAAAACCACACTCAATATTGAATTAAGTGAGAGTGCTACGGTTTTGGAGGAAGTAAAAATTACGGATAAAGTAGAAACCGGAAATGTTACCGAACTTAAAATGAGTACCGAAAAAATGAGTGTGGAAATGATTCGGAAATTACCTCAGCTATTTGGCGAGGTAGATGTGATTCGTACACTCATGCTATTACCTGGCATTCAAAATGCCGGCGAGGGTACAACCGGTTTTTATGTTCGGGGAGGAGGACAGGATCAAAATTTAATTCTGCTCGATGAAGCACCTGTTTATAATGCATCCCATTTTTTAGGATTTTTCTCTGTATTTAATTCGGATGCAATTAAGGATGTAGAAATTTACAAAGGGGGAATTCCAGCTCAATATGGGGGGAGATTAGCTTCTCTATTAGACATTCGAATGAAAGAAGGAAACAACAAAAAATTTTCTGGCTCTGGCGGAATTGGTACAATTTCCAGTCGTTTGACGCTTGAAGCACCTATTGTTAAAGACAAATCCTCCTTCATGGTATCGGGTCGCAGAACTTATGCCGATTTATTTTTGAAGATGGCCCCTAATAAAGCTATCCGCGATAATAGTCTCTATTTTTATGATTTAAATACCAAAGTCAATTATACAATAAATGAAAAGAACCGCTTGTATTTATCCGGTTATTTTGGACGGGATAATTTTTCCTTTGCCAATGTATTTTCTTTAGGCTGGGGAAATGCTACTGGCACTCTTAGGTGGAATCATTTATATAGCGATAAATTATTTTCGAATACTACAGTGTATTTTTCAAATTATGATTATGCTTTGACTATTGATGCGGGTGTATCTAATTTCAAATGGAGTTCCAATATGCAGGAAGGGGGCGTAAAACAAGACTTTACTTGGTATGCCAATCAAAAGCATCGGGTTCAGTTTGGCGCACAAGGGGCATATAGAGTATTTAAACCAGGGAAATTAGAACCAACAGGAAACAACTCCTTATTTCAAAAATTAGAGTCTCAGACAAAATATGGAGCGGAATATGCAGTGTATATATCCGATAAATACAAAATGAGTTCCCGCATTGCATTGGAATATGGACTGCGTTTTTCAGCCTATCAAAACTTTGGCCCCGGTACGGTTTGGCAATATCAAAATAATGATAGTTCACAAGATACTATTGGCAGTAAAGTATATGAGCGTGGGGATGTGTACCAAACCTATATGGGACTAGAGCCTAGGCTTGCCGGGATGTATTTACTCAACGATGTTTCTTCGGTTAAAATTAATTATAATCGTACGCGTCAATATATTCAACTGGCCAGTAATTCCACTTCTGCCTTACCGACCGATATTTGGATTCCCTCCTCGCCTTATATTAAGCCTCAAATTTCGGATCAGATTGCGGCAGGCTATTTTAGAAATTTCCGTAATAACCGATTTGAAGCCAGTGCCGAAGTTTATGTAAAGTCCATGCAGAATCAGATTGATTTTAGAGACAATGCCCAAGTGTTTTTTAATGAGCGAATAGAAGCGGAATTAAGGCATGGCAGTGGTCGGGCTTATGGAACGGAGTGGATGGTAAAAAAGCAACAAGGCAATACAACGGGTTGGGTTAGTTATACCTTATCGCGCACGGAAAGAAGAATTATTGGAATTAATGAAGACCAATGGTTTCCGGCTAGATATGACCGAACCCATAGCGCCAATTTTATTGTAACGCATCAATTTTCCAAACGCCTAAGTGCTTCTTTTGCTTGGGTATATGCTACCGGAAATGCTGTTACTTTTCCGGCTGCTCGTTATCAGTATAATGGTCAAATTGTGCCGCTTTATACAGAGAGAAATGGATTTAGAATGCCTGCCTATCATAGGGGTGATTTATCGGCAACTTTAAATAGCAAAGAAAAAGAAAATCGTAAATGGAGCAGCAATTGGAATTTCTCCGTTTATAATATTTACCTCCGAAAAAATGCTTTCTCCATTTATTTCCGTCAAAACAAAGACAACCCACAGCAAACGGAAGCTGTGATGGTTTATTTATTTGGCATTATTCCTTCGGTTACTTATAATTTTAATTTCTGATGAAAAATAAATTATTCCCCATTGGGGCAATACTATTCCTTTTAGGTAGCATCTTATTGAGTGGATGCGAAAAGGTAGTGAATATCGACTTGAATGAAACAGAAGCGCGTTTAGTCGTGGAAGGCTGGATTTATAATGATGCAGGGCCACACCGAGTAGAATTAACTCAAACGACCAGCTACTTCAAACCCGAAGGCAGTCCCAGAGTAAGCGGAGCTGTGTTAATTATTTCAGACAACCAGGGACAAATAGATACTTTGCAAGAAACAACTCCAGGAAAATATGAAACAGGACATCTTGTAGGCGTACCGGGCAGAACCTATAAATTAAAAATTTCCCATGAAGGAAAAGAATATTCTGCAGAAACTTATTTACCTCCCGTTGTACCTATTGACAGCTTAGGTTTTATCCCTGCAGAAGACTTTGCTTTTGGAGGAGAAGAAGGAAAATATCTTGTCACTTTTTTTGCCATTGAACCTCAGCCGGAGAAAAACTGGTATCGCTTTCAGTTGTATAAATACAGTTTGATTACGGGTGCTGATTCACTGATAAATGGGGAATCTCCTGATTGGCTTGTTACCGATGATACTGCGTTAAAGGGGGAGGTAAAAGATTTACCGTTTAGTTTTCTATTTGATCCGGGAGATTCCATTAAGGTAGAAATGATGTCATTAGATCAGCCTGCTCATAATTATTTATTAGCCTTGCAAACACAACTCAATGGAGATGGGGGTATGTTTAGCCCGCCACCAGCTAATCCTGCCAGCAATATCAGTGGAAAGGCCTTAGGGTATTTTGGGGCTTCCTCAAGAGTGCGGAAAGGGATTCGGATTGTACTGTAAATATAGTCTAACCAATCCCTAATTTATTTTATTAATCAGTAATAAAATAAATTTAATCCCAAAACCATTTTGTTCCAATTTTGATTATATAGTATGTTATGATTTCTGTATAATAATTTAGTGATTCAAATATTTATTCTATTCTACCAACACCCTAAAAACCGAATGTCCTTGTTCTGAGGATAGGCGAATAAAATATAATCCGGAAGGAAGCCCACTTAAGTTAATACTGGTTTTCTGGAGATGGGAAGATATGCTTCCTTTCAGACAATTTTTACCATTTATATCTGTAATTTGATATTCGGCCTGAATGGGTTTGGGCAGTTCGATATGAATTGTTCCGGAAGTAGGATTCGGGAATAAGCGGATGTTTTGGGTAAACTCTTTATCGACACTTAGGGTAAGTAAACACTTAGGGTAAGTAAATACTTAGGGCAAGTAAATACTTAGGGTAAGTAAATGCTTAGGGTAAGTTATATAACCTTATCTCTTGATTCTCGAGGGCTTGCGGCCAAAATCTTCTAGTAACGCGATATGCTCTTTTAGAAAGGCCTCCTTTGAACCAAATAAATTAATAATCAAATTTCTATTGACCAATTTATTCTCTTCATTTACTATTTCATGGTAGGAAGAAAATTGCCATTCCTGAGGTTGGTGAACCATGCCGTGATAGACAGGGTTTTTGTGGATATATAAAACAGTTCTCCCAATATCCTCCTCATTCCCTAAGAGAATAGTAGATCGTTCTTGATTCCATTGCATACCGTTCCTCTCATATTTTTTTGCCTGGTATTGGCTATAGGAATGTTTCAGTCCTCTGATACAATATCGAATCTGCTTATCGACAGACCCTTCAAACGGAGCCAGTCTATCAGGGAGGCTTATTGCATAATTCTCACTTAGGTATTCATCTAAATTTGATGCAAAAAGATCTAGATTCAGCCAATGTAATTGGAGGCTAAGTCTTGACAAAACATATTTAGGATGCGGTCGGATTAATAGGTGTACATGATTCCCCAAAATAACATAGGACAAAAGCTCACAACAGGGAAGTATAAAATGCTGCATTTTTTCAAGGAAGTAATTTCTATCCTGATTATCCTTAAATAGAAGCGTGTCTGAATTCGCTTTTAATATCTCATGATAATAAAGTCCTGGTTCGAAAGGATCATTCTTTTTCATTGGTATTTCGTTTGTTTGCAAACCTAATAATGCATTCGAGATTTTCACCGGACAAATTCATAGGTTTTGGAGCGATTTTAAGCATGTTTTAATCTAAATATTCTCCGTGTAAAAGATTTAACATTCAACCATAACGGATGTTTTGCCTTAAATTTCGTCCGGACAAAGCCAAGGAATTTTGATCGATTTCTGATTGATTTATTTTTGCTTAGGGTAAGCAAACGCTTAGGGTAAGTAATCACTTAGGGTAAGCAAACACTTAGGGTAAGCAAAAAAAAATCCCCGCCGTTACCGGCAGGGATTCTTATAATTTCGAAAAATAAAATTTACTCAGCCGCAGTTTCCGCTACCGTTTCTTTCTCCTCTTTCTTAGCAGCGTTTTCTGTTTCCTTATCTACTTTCCGTTCGCTTAAGCCTTCGGAAATAGCATTGGAAATATAACGCGCTAAAAACTGAATTGACTTCGCTGCATCATCATTGGCAGGAATGGGGAAATCCACTTGGTTTGGATCACTATTGGTATCCACCAAAGCAATAGTAGGAATATTGAGTTTACGGGCTTCGTTTACTGCAATATGCTCCTTCTTAATATCCACGATAAAAAGAGCAGCAGGTAAGCGACTAAGGTCAGCTACCCCACTGAGGATTTTATTGAGTTTGTCGCGTTCGCGATTCAACATCAATCTCTCTTTTTTGGAGATATTCTGGAAGGTACCATCGGTTTCCATTTTTTCGATGTTCGCCATCTTTTTAACAGATTTACGAACGGTCGCGAAATTGGTCAACATACCCCCGAGCCAACGCTCTGTTACATAGGGCATATTCACTCTTTCGGCTTCCATACGAATAATTTCTTTCGCTTGCTTTTTGGTTGCAACGAAAAGGATTTTACGACCAGAGCGGGCGAGCTGACGAGCAGCTTTTCCGGCATCTTCAGCCATTCGTACGGTTTTATTTAGATCTATGATGTGGATACCATTTTTCTCCATAAAAATATACGGAGCCATGGCAGGATTCCACTTGCGGGTAAGGTGACCAAAGTGCACCCCCGCATCCAGCAGGTCATTATAAGATAACTGTGACATGTAAGTTCGGATTGAGGGTTAGCGTTTAGAGAACTGGAAGTTTTTACGAGCCTTCTTGTGACCGTATTTTTTACGCTCAACAACACGGGAATCGCGGGTCAAATAACCGGCTTTTTTCAAACCTGGCCTGTTTTCTTCATTCAGAACAATGAGTGCACGGGCGATACCCAGGCGAATTCCTTCTGCCTGACCATTTACTCCCCCGCCATACACATTCACCACTACATCAAATTCTGCAGGGTTCAGTCCTAACACAACAAAAGGCTGATTAACTTTAATTTGAAGAACATCTATCGGAAGATATTCTTTCAAATCTCTGGAGTTAATCATGAACTTCCCGGAACCCTGAGTGACAGTTACGCGGGCAATGGCAGCTTTTCTTCTGCCTAAGGTTTTAATTTTTTCCATGAATAAATTTCGCTTAACTTAATTGAATGGGTTCTGGGTTCTGACCCTGATGCGGATGCTGCGTGCCTGCATATACATACAGGTTGCGATACAACTGATTGGCCAAACGGTTTTTTGGGAGCATGCCTTTTACAGCAATCTCGACCAGTCTTTCGGGAGTTCTTTCCAGAAGCTCACGGGGAGTCTTTACTTTTTGACCGCCAGGATACCCGCTATGGGTAATGTACTCCTTCTCCAGAAGTTTATTACCAGTTAAGCGAACTTTGTCTGCATTGATAACGATGACATTATCTCCACAGTCCACATGCGGGGTGAAGTTTGGCTTGTGCTTACCACGAAGAATTTTCGCGATTTCACTCGACAGGCGCCCCAAGATCTTAGCTTCTGCGTCAACGATGACCCACTTCTTGGTCACTGTGTTGGCGTTTGCTGAGACAGTTTTGTAACTTAATGTGTCCATGATAAATGGTTAAATGATTTTTCTCCTCTTTATAAAAAGGTCTGCAAAGTTCCGGAAATTATCCGAATTCTCCAAGCCTCCTTATCCCCGCTCTTTTTTCAGGCATTTTTAACTCCCTATTTCGTAAATTTGTAACAAGTAGGGCCAAAAGGGCGTTTTTCTCCCGAATCGAACTTGTTCGATACCCCCTACTATGAACTCATGAAAAAAAATCTTCAACTGCTTTTATTCCTGACCGGCTTCTTAGCGTCCGGAATGAATCAGTTGTGGGCAACCCATTACCTGGCCGGACAAATTACCTACCAAAACACCGGCCCCAATAAATACCTTATCACACTCACCACTTACGCCGATCGCTCATCAGGGGTATATGCCGGAAATTGTTTTGTTTCCCTGGAAATGGGCGACGGTACCACCATTTCGAATATCCCCAGAAAAAATGGGCAACCCGGTACTTGTGGGGGAGGAGCTAAAGAAGGGGAGCAAATCATCCGGAATATTCAAAAATCCATCTACGAAACCGAATATACCTACTCCGGCCCAGGGATTTTTCAAATTAGATTCTTTGATGATAACCGATTTAACAACATCATCAATATGTCCAATTCGGTGAGTACCTCTTTTTATGTGTACTCGACCATCCGTAACATACCCGGACTTACCTCCAATTCCCCCATTCTATTAAATGACCCTGTGGACATTGCCTGTATTGGGGAATTATTCACGCATAGCCCGGGAGGCTTTGACCCGGACGGAGACTCTTTAGCCTATACCCTGATTCCCAGCATGCAATATAGACCGAACGGAACACCCAATGTCCCCTTTCCGGTTCCTGTTACCAATTTTCAATTTCCGGATAATGTTTCGGGGAATATTCCGGGTACATTTTCTCAAAACCCCTTTACTGGGATGATTACCTGGAATACCGCCATCGTTGCGGGCTATTACAATATTGCCTTTAGGGTAGTAACTTATCGAAGAGGAGTGCCCGTAGATTCTGTTGTTCGGGACATGGTGATTATTGCGGAAGCGAATTGCAACAATAAGCCACCTATAGTCCAATCCATTCCTGATACATGCGTTCAAGCTGGAGATACTCTCAGATTTTGGGTAAAAGCCTGGGACCCAGATCCGGCTGATAGCGTTTATCTCTACCTCAATAATTCCGGCAGTATCAATAATGGTCCTTTTGCCCCAACTCTTCCAGCTCCTCAGGCTACAATTTCTTTTACCCCGCCTTCGGGTATTCCCGTAATGGTCAAATCCGATACCATTAGAGGGATTGTAGAGTGGGTACCCAATTGTGCACATGTGAGAAGAAACCCTTATCAGGTGGACTTCTTTGTCCATGACAATGAAGCAAGAGGCAACACAGGAAAGTTTCTCACTGCTTATTACTCCCTACAAATAAGGGTGCGGCCTCCGGGTTTGGGCACTCTGGTAGCCACCCCTCAACGAAAGAGCATTCAATTGGCTTGGGGAAAAAGCAAGTGCAGTGAGGTACATAGTTATCGTATATATCGTAAAGAAGGAGAATCCCCCGTTGGAGGCGATACGATCTGTTGCAATAACACTCCGGAGAACCTCGGATTTCAACTCATAGGTACATCCGTCATCAATGACCCTGCGAATGGAGTCATTGCCTGGACGGACACCACCTTTATCGATACCACAGTTGAATATGGCAAAACCTACTGCTATGTCATCGTGGGCAACATCAATGAAAATCCAATTAGTGAAGGAATTCTGACCTGCCCAAGTAATCAGGTATGCGTATATATTGCCAATGAAGCTCCTTTACTGACGAATGTGAGTGTGGAAGAAACAGATGCCGTGGCTGGGAAAATGTTTCTTGCTTGGACTCAGCCCAAAGAAGTTGATTCATCCGGTGTAATTGCTCCCCGACCTCTCAATTACTCTTTATATCGAGCAGATGGACAAGCTGGAACAAATTTCCTTCCAATCGCAACTCGTCTAAATTATGGAGATACAACCTATTGGGATTCTTTAATTGATACTAAAAATAAATCCTTCACCTATCGGGTAGTATTGAATGAGGATGAGGACGGAAAAATATCTGAATCGAATCCGGCATCTTCTCTATTTCTAAGAATTCAACCCGGAGAAAAACAACTGAACCTCGATTGGTCTCCTGTCATAACTCCCTGGACCAATACTCAATATTATATTTGGAAATCCGATTCCACTATGAGTCTATTTACCCTACTCGATTCAACAGATGGAAGTAGTTTTTCCTATCTGGATACGGGCTTAGTCAACTATCAAAAATACTGCTATTATATTGAATCAAAAGGAAATTATTCCTCCCCTCGCTTCATCGATAGTTTGTTCAATAAATCCCAACGAACTTGTGATGCCCCTCGAGATTTAACTCCCCCTTGCCCTCCAGATAACGGCAGTATTCAGGTTCAAGCATTATGCAATGAATTAAAGGTATTATTTAGGTGGAGTATGCCGGACACCGCATGTGCTCCAGACTTAGGTTATTTTTTATTGTCGCGGGGAAATAGCAGAGGAGGTCCTTACACCCCTTTCTATCAAACTCCGGGAATTGATTCTTCTTACCTCTATTTTAATTCAGGGTCTATTGCTGGTTGTTATGTATTGCAGGCTGTAGATACAAGTTACAATGCCAGTGCGTATTCTCAGGAATTCTGCGTGGATAATTGTCCTGAATTAAACATGGGTAATGTATTTACTCCGAATGGAGATGGCTATAATGACTTCTTTACCCCTGTCGGATTGAGAGCAGTAAGCTTAGATTACTTTGCCGTATATGACCGTTGGGGAAATCTACTGTATTCTCAGACGAATGACCCTGTAAGATTATGGGATGGCAGTACGCAAAATGGACCTGCTCGAGAAGGGGTATATTTTTATGTATTGAAGGGGGATTATATTAAATTAGATAACCCGGAGAAAATTCACATTACAGGAACAATCACCTTATTACGCTAGCATGTTTACCGGAATAATTGAAGCTTTAGGTACAATTGAAAAAATTGAAGCAGAGGGTCAGAATATACATTTTTCTCTTTCAGCTCCCTTTACCCAAGAATTAAAGGTTGATCAAAGTGTAGCACACAATGGGGTTTGCCTGACAGTGACTAAAATCGAGCATTCACTCTATTGGGTTACCGCCATTCAAGAGACCTTATCCAGGACAAATTTAAAAAATTGGAAAACTGGAGATCTCATCAATCTGGAACGCTGCATGCAATTAGGAGACAGATTGGATGGCCATATTGTGCAAGGCCATGTGGATGCGATTGCAAAAGTGGAATCTATCCAAGATGAAAACGGATCTTGGAGGATATCCTTTCACTATCCCTCCAGCCATTCTAATTTACTCGTAGATAAAGGCTCTGTTACGGTGAATGGGGTAAGCTTAACCGTAATTGAACCGGGCGCAGATTTTTTTTCCGTTGCAATCATTCCCTACACTTGGGAACACACAGGTTTTCACAGACTAAAAGTAGGGGATTGGGTGAATTTAGAATTTGACATTCTAGGGAAATTCGTCCAAAGAATGCTGGGTCAATCTGGGAGAATCTAAGTAAACAAAAACATTTCAGCGGAGTAAGTTGTATCGAGCCATTAAAGAAATTTAAGTTTCGATGGAAGACTCTTGCAACCAATGATCAAATCGAGCCATAAAAGAGTATTAAAATTAAAAACCAGTATCGATTAAAAAGGTAAGATCGTTTGTTAAAAATTTTACAGTAAGTAATTTTACCAAGTTTCAATTCTAAATGGAATTAATCCTTATCCCAATCACTGCTTTTGGCGCAGCATTACTCACTTTCTTCTCGGGATTTGGGCTTGGAACGATTTTACTCCCTGTGTTTTTACTGTTCTTTTCGATTCAAGAAGCAATTTTATTCACCGCCTGTGTTCATTTATTAAACAACTTATTTAAAGGCTCCCTAATTGGGCAATTTATTCGCATTCCAATCTTACTTCGATTTGGGATTCCCTCACTGATTGGTGCTTGGCTGGGCTCTGAATTACTAATAGAGCTGGGGTCAGGACAGGCTTTATTATCTTATAAAATTGCAGAAAAAGACTTTGGAATTTTTCTGACCAACCTAATCATAGGTCTATTGATGTTGGCCTTTACTCTGGTTGAAGTTATTCCTAAACTTGAGAATCTTCAATTTGAAAGCCGTTGGCTGATAGCCGGCGGAATGGTGAGCGGATTCTTTGGTGGCTTTTCAGGGCATCAAGGAGCATTGAGGTCTGCATTCCTTGTACGCTGTGGGCTGAGTAAGGAAGCGTTTATTGCCACCGGTACTGCCATTGCTATCGGGGTAGACATTACGCGCATCAGCAATTACATTTCGGAGCCAGGATGGGTTCTATTACAACAACATTCAGAATTAATTATATTAGCAATTGGTAGTGCTTTTTTAGGTTCTTTCATCGGAAAAAGACTTCTGACAAAAACGAGTTTAGGGATAATTAAAAAGCTCGTAGCATTATTTATGATGTTCATTGCCTTTTTAACAATTATGGGAATATTGAATTAACCGAATTGTTCAATTATTTTTTTAAATATTAGCTCTAAACCCAAATAACACTTTATGATATTTTTTTCAAAAGAGTTACCTTAAAAAAACAATCGGTACATTCGATTACACTTAAGAATACCCCAAAGGTTCAGGTATGCTGTATCTTCGTCACAATCTAAAATTAAAAAATAGCCACATAGTATCTATTTATTTTTAGTATTTTATCGGACAAGGAGATTATATTCACAAAAAAAGGAGCGCACGCTCCTGACTTTAACCAAATTAAAAATGAATTTGTTTATTATTGAATTCTTTGCTTATTTGCATTGAATTATGCGCTGATTTAACAAATCAGTTATCATCAACCCAATTTTTAAATTAATGAAATCTAAAGAAAAAACCTTAAAACCGGACTTAAAAGAACAGGAAATCGGGCTATTACTTTGGCAGGTTTCCCGTCAGTGGGAAAAAACAATAAAAGTCGTTTTATTCCGACAGGAATTTACCTATCTGGAGTATATATTACTCAGCCGCTTAGTAGAATTGGAAAAAACAGAGAAGCAAATTACCCAAGTAAAACTGGCTCATTATGCTGGTACAGAAATCATGTTAACTTCTAAAGCGCTCAGAGTGTTGGAAGAAAAGGGGTTCATAAAGCGTAAGAAATTCACAACCGATTCCAGAGCCAATTTGATTGGCATAGCTGACAAAGGCATCAAAAAAGTTGAAAAAATTCAAAAATCAGTAGAGGAGGAAGAAGCTAGATTCTTTAACAGTCTGGACACCAAGCGGAGTATATTCTCAAAAAGTCTGGCAAAAATCTTTCAATCAAATCTTTCCTATTAAACCAATCAGAATTCCGAATCGTTTTTCAGAAACCAAATAACCGGCCATTTGCCGGTTATTTAGCTTAAATGAAGATTGCCCAACAAGGGTTTACTTCAAGCATAATTCCAACACCCACCTGAACAAGATTCGTACAGTCATAATTCTTTGATTTCATCTGGCCAATATCTAATCTGAATAGGTGCATTGGTCATTTGAGCAAATAATACTCATAAGCAATTAGGACTTTTACATTTTTAGAACAATACAGTCTTTAAGGCATTATGCCCTGCGAATTGAGTATCTTTGTGTACTAATTCTATACGCTTTGTCTTCTAAATTCGAACAATTCAATCTCTTGCCTGAAATTCTTTATGGAGTTCAGGATTTGGGCTACACTGATTGCACTCCTATTCAAGCCCAAGCCATTCCAATTATCTTGGATGGCAAGGATTTGATTGGCTGTGCACAAACAGGAACCGGAAAAACAGCAGCTTTTGTTATTCCGATTCTCCAACATATTCAAAACAATCCTTCCAAACAGATAAAAGCGCTGGTTATTGTACCGACTCGGGAGTTGGCAAAGCAAATTGACGAATTGATTGATGGTCTCGCTTATCACTCTCCTGTCCGCTCTGTTGCCATCTATGGAGGAGGCAAATCCGATGACTGGTCGATTCAACAGAATGCAATAAAAAAAGGGGCTGATATTTTAATTGCAACCCCAGGTAGACTCATTGCTCATATGCAATTAGGGTATGTAGATTTAAGTCACCTGAGCTTTCTCGTTTTGGATGAGGCCGACAAAATGCTGGACATGGGTTTTTACGAAGACATCATGGGAATCATCGCCAAAACACCGAAAGAAAGGCAAACCCTCATGTTCTCGGCTACTATGCCCCCTACTATTCGAAAACTAGCAAAAGAGATTTTAAAAGAACCGGAAGAAATCAGTATTAAAGTTTCTTTACCTGCTGAAAAAATTCGGCAGTTCATTTATCTGGCCCACGACACCCAAAAAACGGCTCTATTGGAGCAGATATTTAGTCATAAAGAAGTAGGGATGATGATTCTCTTCACTTCCAGAAAGAGATTTGTAAACGACATTGTTAAAGCCTTAAGAAAATTAGGATTTCAGGCCGAGGGAATACACTCAGACAAAGAACAAAGCGAAAGAGAATCTATACTAAATGACTTTAAAAACGGTAAAATCCAAATTCTGGTAGCCACAGACATATTATCCAGAGGAATCGATGTAGATGGGGTAACGCATGTCGTTAATTTTGATTGCCCTCAAGATCCGGAGGATTATGTTCACCGAATTGGCAGAACGGCTCGGGCAGCTGCAGAGGGAGAAGCTTACACATTTGTCAATGTAGAAGACCTACGAAAGCTTCAACGAATAGAGCAAATGATAGGCAGAACCCTTCCCCGACTTCCTTTACCAGAAGCTTTGGGAGCAGGCCCTTCTGAAACAGATAAACCGGCACCTAAAAATCACTCTAGCAATAAAGGCGGATTTAGAAAACCTAATTCCAACGGAGCACAATCCGCACATAACGCCTCCTCTGCACACTCAGGCAAAAAGAACTTTAAAAAACCATTCAAAAAGCCTACTGGCAATAATCCCGGATCTGGTGCCGCTTGATTTTTACCTAAAATCAATCTATCCATAAGGAATTCTACCAATTCCTGCTTACTTTGCATACTCGGCAATTATGGCAGCTAGAAATTTCTTTCAAGACCTATTTCGAAAAAAATCGGTCAGCAAAATCCTTGAAGACGCGCAAATTCTTCGAGAAGGGGAAGCGCATTTCCAACTTGATCGAAAGTTAACGGTTCGAGATTTAACTGGTTTTGGCATTGCCGCAATCATTGGTGCGGGTATTTTCTCCACCATTGGAAATGCCGCAGCCGCTGGAGGACCGGCTATATCTCTTTTATTTATTTTCACCGCATTGGCCTGTGGTTTTTCAGCCCTTTGTTATGCCGAATTTGCCTCCCTAATTCCCATTTCAGGAAGTGCCTATACTTATGCCTATGCCACTTTTGGCGAATTATTTGCCTGGATTATTGGCTGGGATCTTCTGATGGAATATGCAATTGGAAATATTGCAGTTGCCATCTCTTGGTCTGATTATTTCACCGGATTATTAGCTGGATTAGGATATCACTTACCTACCTGGATGACCATGGATTTTCTTTCTGCTATGAGAGGACATACAGAGGTAGAGACTTTACTCGCCTCAGGAACCCTATTTCAGGATTTACTACCTAATCAACAAGATGCTTGGAATGCTTGGACATCCGCCCCATCAATCGGCTCCTTCCCGATCATTCTCGACATACCTGCACTTGCCATCGTAGTGCTGATTACTTGGATCGTTTTTGTCGGAATTCGTGAGTCCAGAACAACCAGTAATATACTAGTAGGACTGAAGCTGCTGGTAATATTCATGGTAATTATTGCTGGGGCATTTTATGTAGACCCAGAGAATTGGAGTCCTTTTGCCCCCAATGGTATGAGTGGCGTATTAAAAGGGGTAGCAGCTGTTTTCTTTGCCTACATAGGTTTTGATGCCATCTCTACTACAGCTGAAGAATGCAAAAATCCTCAGAAAGATTTGCCTCGTAGTATGATTTATGCATTAATCATTTGCACCATTTTATATATTCTTATATCATTAGTATTAACGGGCATGGTGCCTTATGATCAACTGGCTGTTGGAGATCCGCTGGCTTTTGTCTTTGCAAAAGTCGGATTGCATGGATTCTCCGGTATCATTGCGGTGAGTGCCGTGATTGCCATTGCTGGAGTACTATTGGTTTTTCAAATGGGTCAGCCAAGAATTTGGATGAGTATGAGTAGAGATGGTTTGCTTCCAAAGAAATTCTCTCGTATTCATCCTATTTACAAAACACCCTCTTTTGCGACAAAAGTAACCGGATGGGTTGTGGCAATTCCTGCCCTATTTCTGAATCTGAATGAGGTAACCGAATTAACCAGTATCGGAACTCTGTTTGCTTTTGTGCTGGTTTGTGGAGGCATATTAATGCTACACAACGAACCTTCTTACCCTAAAGGAAGATTTCGTACCCCTTATGTAAATGGGAAATGGATATTACCTGCATTAATTGCGATGCTCATTTTATGGTTAATTTCCACCGGAAACCTCCCTACCCTTCCCGGCACAAAATCGGGAAGTGAGTGGTATGAATCTATTCCGAGTGTAATATTTATTTTGTGTACTGCAATTGTAACCTGGTTTACCTTTCGTTATAAGTGGAATCTAATCCCAGTGCTAGGTATGTTATCCTGCCTTTACCTTATGTCTGAATTAGGATGGCATAATTGGATGCGATTTGGAATCTGGCTTGCGGCAGGTTTACTCATCTACTTTGCCTACAGCAGAAAGAACAGCAAACTCAATCTCCAGTGAAAATCCGCTCTGACATTGCCTATTGGGCCCACTTGCTCATTACCCTCAGCATACTCACTGCTGTTATGTTTTGGGCACAAACCCTTTTAAAACCCATTGCATTTGCCATTATTATTGCCCTCTTATTTCGGCCTTTATGCAGTAAATTGGAACGAAAAGGCTTACCCTCAATAGTGGCAATTCTGCTAATTATCTTTTTGTTCCTGGGCGTTATTACAACAATCCTTTCCCTATTTTCTGCTCAACTCTTCTATCTTTTTCAAGATGTACAAGACTTTGAACAAAACATCAGACAAATTATTAATCGATTGCAGGAAATCATTTATCAAAACCTCCCTTTAAGTCAACAAGAAATTGATTCCTTTATTCTAGAAAGTAGAAATCAAATCCTGAGTGGGTCAGGCTCTTTGCTGGCGCCAACTTTAGGAGCCTCAGGAAATTTACTTGCATCTGCCGGACTTACCCTTGTCTATGTTTTCTTCTTTTTGTTGTATCGAAAATCCATCTTAGCATTCATTCTGATGACCCAAGGCGAAAGCAAGAGAAATCAAACGCAAATCTTTTTGTCGAAAGTAAATAAGGTTATTATTCGATATTTTATGGGCCTACTTATTGTCATTGCTATAATGGGCACTCTGAATAGCCTTGGGTTATGGATAATAGGTGTTGAGCATGCTATTTTATTTGGATTCTTTGCTGCCGCCCTAACTATTATTCCCTATATAGGCACTTACATTGGAGGAGCTTTGCCGGTGCTGTATGTAATTTTAAATAAAGGAGAAATACTTCCCGCTGTTTATGTTTCAGCTTGGTTTATCGTAGTGCAAATGTTAGAAAGCAACTGGATTACGCCTCGAATTATGGGCAATCAAGTTTCGGTCAATGCCCTTTTTGCATTTATGGCCTTAATATTGGGGGGCTTAATCTGGGGAATCGCCGGGATGATTTTGTTTATTCCTTTTACCGCTGTGCTTAAAATTCTATTTGACCATAGTGAGTCTTTCAAAAGCTTAGGTGTATTACTAGGAAGTGAATTTTCTCAAACAGGAACAGAGACTAAAGCTCCCACAACCTAGAATATTCTGACAATTTATAATGGGGATGGGGTTGTATTGAGAAAAAAACCAGAACACTTCCCTTCAATTGAATAACAACAGCCTCAACCTCTGGGCTGTAATTTCTACTATATCCTATGACAAGTAATGTCCGTATATTTGTACAGATTTAGTGAATGATGTATTTTGCTACTTTCAAACTCAGACTTGGGATTGCTCCAATTATCATTTCAACTCCAGCTAGGTCATACTCGGCATTAGAAATTAGGCAAGTAAAGTGAAGTAGGACGAGTAAGAAGTTAAAATCATAATTAGAAAAGTACATCATGAACGGCATCCATATTTACTGTACTTGACCTTATTACCAAGAGAATCAATTTTAAACAAATTTCAGTAATTACTGAATTGAAAATCATGAAAATATTTTTCTATTTAACTTGCGGTTTATTGTTTCAGAATTTTCTTCTTGCACAAGAAATACCCAAAGGCTATGAAAAATACGAGGCCGAGGACCTAAGTTTTTTCAGAAAAAAGATAAGCTTTCAGGACCCATTCCCCAACAATATTATTGAAATTGACAGCACTCAGCTTAAAGGAAGAGTACCTGTAGGCAAAGACACGAGTAGGATGGTCAAATTCGATTATGGGCATGAAATTGAAGATCTGCTAGAGCGCCATAAAAACATGGATCAAAATCAGTCGGAGAAAATGGTCAAAGGATTTAGAATACAATTATATGCAGGTTTAGATCGGGGAGCAGCAGACAAAATCAAATTAGAATTTCTGGGGATATGGCCAGAAATTCAGGTATTTCAAACATATAATCGTCCAACTTTTAGAGTGCGTGTCGGCAATTTTTTAACCCGATCGGAAGCTGAAATGTTTTGTCAGAGAGTTAAAAATCAATTTACTGGGGCATTTGTTGTGCCAGAATTAATTCAAATCATTCGAAAAGAAAACTCTTTCGAGGCCCCCCCTGGAAATTCCGGAGAGAAATAAGGCTTACCCTAAGCGTTTGCTTACCCCATCCCCACAAAAACACTACCCTTTAGAAGAAAGAATATTCGTTCGGTTAGCATAAAAATTCAGGGCAATAAACAGCATCGTAGTAAAGGCAAATAAGGAGGAACCTCCATAGCTAAAAAACGGCAAAGGAATCCCAATTACTGGGGCCAGACCAATAGTCATTCCAACATTTACAGCAATATGAAAGAACAATACAGAAGCCACTCCATAACTGTATATTCGGGCATAGCGCGTTTTGGAGGTTTCGCCTACTTCAACCAATCGCCACAGGAGCAGTAAAAATAAAACAATTATGGAGGAAGCCCCTAGCCATCCATGCTCCTCTCCTATGGTACAAAAAATAAAATCGGTATCTTGTTCGGGTACAAAATCATACTTAGTATGCATTCCTTTTAGAAATCCTTTTCCTATAAACCCACCAGAACCAATGGCATTTTTTGATTGTGTCACATTCCAACCAGCACCCAAAGGATCAGAATTAGGATTAAACAAGGCCTCAATCCTTTTTCTTTGATGAGGCTCAAGCACATTGTCTCTTACAAAATCTACTCCAAAAACAATTATGGCAGAATAGAGAATAGCCAATAAATGTAGAACAATAAACTTCTTTCGAAATACAAAAAAAAACAAAATAATATCTACTGCAACAATTACCGCAATCACATTAATTTTATTGAACAGCAAGGCCAATACTGCTAGAAATGTACTGTAAAAAATTGTGATCAAATAAAAAGAGGGCAAACCTTCTCGAAACAGGACAAAAATAAAACTAAAGAAAACGAGGGCGGAACCAGTGTCATTTTGCAATAACACAATGGTTGCTGGCAACAATATAAATCCTGCACAAATCAAACGATTCTTGAATTTATCTAATGTAAAATTCAAGGTTGACATAAATTTTGAAAGAGCCATTGCAGTGCCTATCTTAGCAAATTCAGCAGGTTGAATTCGAAAGCTTCCTATTTCAAACCAACTTTTAGCACCATTTACTTCCTTTCCAAAAAACAGTACCAGAATTATACTTCCAATACTTAAAACATAAACAGGGTAGGAAATAAATTCGATAAACTTAGAATCAAGGTTCAGAATAAATCCTGCGAGAAATAGGGCAAAAAGAATCCAAATAAATTGTTTGCCATAAGAGTAATTAATATCAAACAAGGTAGTTTGATCAAATGTAGAAGAGGCCGCATAGATATTTAACCACCCCAATAATATCATTAACAAGAAAATGACAATGGAAATATAATCCAGTCTAATCGCCTTACGCTCCATTGGCATTTGTTTTAACTGTTTCTAGCCGTGCAGGCTTAAGAGCCTTTACCGTAACCTTTTTCGGTTTACTCACATTGAGTTTACGAATAAAATCGGCATCGAGGATTCTCTGCAATTTTGCCTGATCGACAATTTCACGCTTCAAGTATTTTTCTATAACCAGACTGGAAATCGGGGCTGCCCAGGTTCCACCATAACCTGAATTCTCTACAATTACCGCAATAGCAATTTTTGGATTTTCTTTGGGGGCAAATGCTATAAATACTGAGTGATCCTCCCCATGTGGATTTTGGGCTGTTCCTGTTTTACCACATACTGAAATATCAGGTAGCCATGCAGATCGCGCAGTACCTGCGAGCACCACCTGTTCCATTGCATCCACTACAATTTCAAAATTCTCACGCCGAATAGGAATGCGAATAGTATCAAAGTTCATAAAGGTCTCGCGTTCCGCTCGATTCCCTTCATAGATTTTTTTTAAAAAGTGAGGTTGCACATAATATCCTCGATTCGCTATGCAGGCTACAGCATTGGCCATCTGAAGGGGGGTCATTAATACTTCGCCTTGCCCAATTGAATTCGAAAGAGTGGTCATGGCTTTCCACCGATTAGCACCATAAATCTTATCATAATAGGCTTTTCGAGGAAGCATACCTGGCTTCTCATTAGGAATATCAATTCCAATTTTTCGACCAGCGCCAAATAAAGTCATGTATTTTCTCCAAGTTTCATAACCATCGTATACATCTTTATATTTGGAATGATTGAGCATTTCTATATAAATAGAGGCAAAATAGGCATTACATGAATACTGAATAGCCCCACTCACATTGGTGGGCGAAGGATGACTATGGCAGGCTGGTCGCCCTCCATTTCGTAAAAAACCCATTGCACAACCAAAAGTTGTCCCTGGAGTAACAATCCCCTCCTCTAGTGCAACTAATGCATTTAACAATTTAAACACCGAGCCAGGAGGATACATGGCCATCAATGGCCGATTAAATAAAGGAAGGGTAGAATCTTGTTTTAACTTTTTATAATTGAGAGGCAAAATCCCCCCAGATAACAAATTGGGATCATAGGATGGCGCACTTACAAATGCCAGAATTTCTCCTGAAGAGGGTTCAATGGCAACAACACTACCAATCTTATTAACCATCAATTGTTCTGCAAAAGCCTGCAATTCGGCATCTATACTAATTTGTATATCCTTTCCCTTTATTGGTTTTTCATCATGTTTACCATCGTCAAATACTCCGACTTCGCGGCCATGTACATCCACCATAACGGATTTAATCCCTTTTCGCCCACCTAATAAATCCTCATAATTGCGTTCAATTCCGATTTTCCCAATTAAATCCCCTTGGGAATAATACTCATTCTTTTCAATATCAGATTTGGAAACCTCACTGATATAACCTAAAAAATTACCGCCAGCAGGATATTTATACTCCCGAGTATTCCGAACTATTGTATTAATTCCTTCAAACTCCCATAATTTTTCTTGTAGGGTTGTAAATCGAAAAGCATCTATTTGTTTTTCTAACAAAGAGGGTTTTTTACGATTGTATTTTCTGGCTGCTTCTATATTTTTCCAAATATTTTCTCTTGGAATTTGCAAGGTGGATTCAAATACATCTCCCAATGTAGCACTATCAGGAAATTTCAATTCTTCTGGCACCACCATTAAATCAAAAATAGGCGTATTGGTTACATAAATATTGTTTTTTCGATCATACATAATCCCACGGGCAGGTTGTAATACAATCTTCTTGATAAGATTCTTACTTGCAGTGGCTGAGAAATCAGAACTGATCACTTGCAGGAAGAATAAACGAACTATATAAATGCAAAGCACTGCGGTAATAATACCCAGAAATATTTTACCTCTGACTTTAAGATCATTCATTTTTTCTTGCCAGAATAAAATAAAACTAAAATCAATACGGACAACAAGCCTGTATAGACCGTGCCTGAAATTGCTTTTAGTAGCACCATCCCAAACCCATCCATACCAAAGGAATCTACCCAATAAAAGATAATCTGATGAAAGAACAATAGGGGTATCATATAAAATAGAATATGATTTAAAGGTAAAGACTGAAAGTCCAAATCTTCTCGTGTGCTGTAATATATTTTAGGTACAGAAACCTGAATCCATAATTCTTTTAGCGCGACCAAAAAAACAGCTGCAAAAGAACCTACGCCAGTGGCGGCTGTCTGTGTTAATAAATCATAACTTAAGCCATAAAAAAATGCCACGATTAAAGACCAACCTAAATTAAGTTGCATCGGGAGCATAATTAAGAACAATAAATAAATTTGCGGTAAAGCTACCCCAAATACAATCATTTGCCCAAACAAGGCTGCCTGAAGCGCTAAATACAAAACAGCATAAAGAGGTTGTAACAATAACTTAGGCATGCTGAATAATTCTTATTGATAAGCGGATATGCGTGTTTCCAATGTATCTATTTCCACTCGATTTTGGTTCGCAACAACATATACATGATAGGCATTTCCAGGACGAGAATTTAATTTTACTTTAATTTGGTAAAATCCATCTTCACTTTTTTCTTCAAAATCTTCAATAATCCCTACACGAAAACCTTCTGGAAAAATACTACTAAAACCAGAAGTTACAATGGTATCTCCTTTTTGAATATTTACATGAAGCGGAATAAACTCGAGCTCCGCGTACTCCGGGCTTCCGCCACTCCATGAAAGAGAACCAAAGAAATTCTCCTGATAAATTTTGGCACTTAAGCGAAAGTTCTTATTTAAAATACTCATTGCCAACGAATAATTCTCAGTGACAGAAATAATCTGGCCTAATACCCCTTCATCAGAAATGAGCCCCATTCCTTTTTTTACTCCGTTTCGGCTTCCTTTATTTATGGTAAGGAAATTATAACTTTTATCTAAGGAATTATTTACTACCTGAGCTGGGATAAAATTAAACTCCTCTTTCTGCAGGAGAGAGTCGGGTACAATCCTATATTCCCGCTTCATTGGAAGTCTGTATTTATACACTGCCAATTCATTTCGTAAGCGTAAATAATCTTCCCGAATCTCCTTCATTTGATATAAGATTTTTTGATTCTCCTCCATCAAATTAAAATAGGAAAAAACACGCCCTCGATTTTCCTGAAATGAACCTGATATCCCTTGAGTTAATTCGGCAAATACAAAATTATGACGCGAATTCACCTGAATAATTAAATACAAGGAAATAACCTGTAGTAAAACAAACAGAATAAAATTCTTAAATCGAAAAAGAATTTCAAATACGCGTGCCAGGCCCTGAAGAGGTAATCACTCAGGTAAGAATAAACTTGAATCGATTGATATTCTTCAATGCGATACCGGTACCACGCACCACTGCACGCAAAGGATCTTTTGCTACATGCACAGGTAATTTTGTCTTATCCGAAATTCTTTGATCCAAACCACGAAGCAATGCTCCGCCTCCAGTCAAATGAATTCCCTTATCAAATATATCTGCAGACAATTCGGGCGGGGTAAGTTCTAATGCCCTCAAAATAGCATCCTCTATTTTTGAAATAGATTTATTTAAGGCATGAGCAACTTCTTTATAGGAGATGGAAATAGTCTTAGGAATTCCTGTCATCATATCTTTTCCTCTTACCGGAATATCCTGCGGAGGATCTGCTAAATCAGGAATCGCGGCTCCCACTTCAATTTTTATTCTCTCTGCTGTACGCTCCCCAATTTGTAGATTATGTTGCCGGCGCATATAATCTAAAATATCATTATTAAAATCATCCCCTGCAACCCGAATACTTTGATCGCAAACAATGCCAGACAAAGCAATTACGGCAATTTCAGAGGTACCTCCGCCTATATCTACCACCATATTCCCTATGGGCTCCTCTACATTAATTCCTATCCCTATCGCAGCCGCCATAGGTTCATGAATTAGAAATACTTCTTTTGCACCTGCATGCTCAGCCGAATCTTTCACCGCCCGTTTCTCAACTTCTGTGATTCCGCTGGGGATACAAATAACCATTCGGTGAGAAGTATTAATCCATCTTTTTTCGGTAGGTATCATTTTAATCATCCCCCGAATCATATGCTCTGCAACAGTAAAATCAGCAATTACTCCATCTTTTAATGGACGAACTGTTTTTATGTTTTCATGAACCTTTTCATGCATTTGCTGGGCCTCTCGCCCTATAGCCAGCACCTTTCCTGTCTGTCGGTCTAAGGCAACAATAGAAGGTTCATCTACAACCACCTCGTCATTATACATGATGAGGGTATTGGCTGTTCCAAGGTCGATAGCTATCTCTGTTGAGAAAAAATCAAAAAGTCCCATTGAATGGTTACTCTGCTTAAGTGATTAATGTTTAAAATGCCGAACTCCGGTTAGTACCATCGCTAAACCATTCTTCTGGCAAAACTGAATATTTTCTTCGTCTTTTACGGATCCCCCAGGTTGGACGACGACCCCAACACCTGCTTGTAAGGCTAATTCTAAATTGTCTGGAAAAGGAAAAAATGCATCGGAGGAAAGTACAGATCCCTTTGTTTCAAATCCATGTTGTTTCGCTTTTGCAATTGCCTGACGCACGGCATCTACACGAGATGTCTGTCCAGAACCTGCGCCAATTAATTGTCGATTTTTAACGAGAGCAATTGCATTTGATTTTAAATGCTTCACGATAACTTCTGCAAAAGCAATGTCCACATTGCCTACATCCACGGACCCTGAAACAACTGTATATTCTGAAGGAGTATTTTTTCTTAAATCGGATTCTTGCACCAACTGACCTCCCAATAAACTTTTGGACTGAGTGTTCGGCAATTCTACTCCCGTATCTTTAAGAATAATCCGATTCTTTTTTTCTTTCAAAAGGGCCAAGGCTTCTTCTGAATAATCTGGGGCAATAAGTACTTCAAAGAAGAGTCCACTTATTTGCGAAGCTGTGGCAAAATCAATTGGCTGATTGCACACTATGACTCCACCAAAAGCAGAAGTAGGGTCGCAGGCGAGGCATCTTTCCCAAGCTTCCAACACACTCTCCCCTGCAGCGAGTCCGCAAGATTGAGTATGCTTCAAAATGGCAAAGACAGGTTCTGAGTTTTGTTGAAATTCTCGTATCAACCCTAAAGCTGCATCTAAATCATTTAGATTGTTGTAAGAAAGAGTCTTCCCATGCAATTGGTCAAAATAGGTAGAAAGATTCCCGTAAAAAGCAGCCTGCTGATGTGGATTTTCCCCATACCTCATTTCAAACTTTTCTCCAGCAGCACAGGAGGGCAAAGAATTTCCAGACATCCAATCAGAAATTTCCGCATCATATTGAGCTGTTGTCCTCAAAGCTTCTGAAGCTAATTGCTTGCGCTGCGCAAGAGTCAATATCCCTTTTCCTTTGGTTAGCCACTCAGCTACTTTCGAATATTGATTGTGGCTACTGAGGGTAGCGACAAATTCATGATTTTTTGCACCAGCACGCAATAGAGCTACACCTCCAATATCTATTTGACTTTTTATATCATCAGAGGTGGAGGCAGGATTAGTGCGAGTTTCATGGAAAGGATATAAATCTACTATAACACAATCTATGGGTTGAATTCCATGCTGTGCCATTTGATTGCGGTGTTTTTCTTCGTTCCGCAAGCCTAATAAACCGCCAAAAACTATTGGATGCAAAGTTTTCACCCTACCATCCATTATTTCTGGAAAGCCCGTAAGGTCAGATACTTCCTGCACTTCAAAACCTTGAGTACGCAAAAAAGTAGCAGTACCTCCCGTGGAAATCAACTTCACAGAATACAATCTGAACACCTCCAATAAAGGCTCCATTCCGGTTTTATTATAAACCGAAATCAGTACTGTCCGAATTGCCTGTAACCCTTCCATTGTATCGAACAAAGTTACAGTTTTATCAAAGGCTATCCGGTAATTTTTTTGCTATTTTTTCGATTATTCTTGGATACCAGAAATGTTCCTCTTTAAGCACTGCTTTGGCCAATTCTTCCGCACTCCAATCAGCAGAAACAAGTACCTTTTGTTGAAATAAAATCTCCCCCTCATCATATTTCTCATTCACTAGGTGAATAGTAACTCCAGTTTCCCTTTCTTTATTTTCTATTACGGCTTGATGTACGCGGTTTCCATACATTCCTTTCCCTCCGTAAGCTGGAAGCAAAGAGGGGTGAATATTCAAAATCGGACCTATGAATTTAGTCAAGAATCCGGGTGAAACCATTCGCATATAACCTGCCAAGGCTATCATCTGAACCTGGTAAGTATTCATTAGGTCAATTAAACACTCTGGATTTCGGCGTTCAGAATCATCCAAATACTTTACCGGAATCCCCACTTTTCGGGCTCTTTCTAAAATAAAACTATCGGAAACATCGCTAACTACCAGCGCCACTTTCACCACTTCACTTCCAGAAAAATAATCAACAATTGCTTGGGCATTGCTTCCAGAGCCTGAACCCCAGATGGCTAGATTTATCGGGGTCATAAAGGGATGTTGGAAATCTGTTCCATAATCTCCTTAGGCTGAATCCCTAAATGACTTTCTTCAAAAATACACTCCCCTTGATGGATGACAAGGATTTGTGGAGACTCATGGGCAACAGAGAATAACTCTTGAACCGCATTGGAAATATCCCGGTGTTTGAGCAAATCGAGATAATAAAAATCCGCTCTATTGGATAATAATTCAATATTTTGATTCAGTCGTTCGTAGGCCATGCTCGAAATAGAGCACCGCGTACTATGTTTAAAAATACACTGAGTTTTTGAAAAGGACTCCAACTGAATATGCTTCAATTGAGAGAGGTCAGTAAGGGAAATCCAAGCCATTTTCAGGGGAAAATCTAAACAAAATAGAACCTACGGCAATAAAATGCCGGAAATAGAAAAGACTCAATACCTGCCTGCTGTTGCAGGTTTAATTAACGGTGATTGCTTGTCTTTTTTGCCTGACAATGAGCGCCGCCTGCAGCACCACAAGAGGACAATCCTGCTCCTACTGCAACCAACAGCAGAGCGATGAGCGATATTTTTTTCATTGATTTCATACCAATTAAACGGTTAAATTAGCTTAATTATGCATAATTTCCTAAAGAATTTCCGCCTGAATCTCGCATGAATCTTATCCCAAACCCCGAATTATGGACTAATCCGGACTTTATGGACTTTATTGAAAGGCATGCTCAAGAGCCGGTAAATCAACTTGCTTTCAAATATCACCAGCGCACTTCTTTCAATCTACCAGCAGCTTTAGAACAAATCTCCTTGCGGCAAAAGGCCCGACATAAACTACCTGAATGGGTTGAAACCAATTGTTTATTTACAGAAAAAGGCTTAGAACAATGCTCCAGTATTCTAACAGCGCAATGGAAAGCCCGTCGCATAAAAGAAGTGCTAAAAGTCCAAAAGATTTTAGATTGCAATACAGGGCTGGGAGTGGATTCAGGCTACTTTAGCCAACAGGAGTTGGAGGTCGTGAGTATAGAAAAAGATTCTGAACTAGTTGAATTAGCCCGATATAATCAAACTTGTTTGGGATACGAGTATCGCATAATTCAAGGGGAAGTCATTTCTTGGCTTACCCTAAACCCATTCGAAAGCTTTGATTTGGTTTATGCCGATCCAGATCGAAGAGGGGAAAGCGGAAATCGTCTGTCAGACCCGGACCACTTAAACCCTCCTGTTAATGAATTGCTTTCTGTTTTAACAGGCAGATCTCCTCGAGTACTGCTAAAGCTCTCGCCTTTATTTGACCCTAGGGAAGGCATTCGAATTTTTCCCGGAGTAAAAGAAGTTTGGATCCTTTCCACTCAACATGAATGTAAAGAGATTTTATTCTTATTGGAAAAAGGGTACCAAGGAGAGGTTCAATTTGTGGCGGCTGCATGGTTTCAGAATCGCTGGTTTGAGGGAATAGGAAAACCGGATTTCCCGGAAGAAAAGCCCCATAAAACCCAATGGGTGTATTTAACAGATGTTGCTTTTATTCTATCAGGATTAGCTCCTCGCTTGCCAGGAATTATCTCTATTTTGGACAGAGGAGGCATCGCCTTGGCAGACGAATGGCTTCCTGAATATCCTGGAGTGGCG
>JBEIHC010000013.1:0-39103 GCA_040381555.1 Bacteroidia bacterium | reverse complement strand
CCCTTGGCTGGGTCTTCTATTCGGCATTCTCAGCCTCGCACTTTCTGGATTTCCCCTCAGTGCCGGATTCCTCTCCAAAGAAGCACTGCTCGAAGCCATGCCCCTCTATTTGCTCCTTCCTGCTCTATTAAGCATTTTTCTCACCCCCATTTACAGTATGGGATTATTTTTCCGAATCTTCCCCTTCCAGAAAATTCGCTCAGCTTTTCGCCTCCCTGCCGGAAATGTACCTTTCTTCCTGCCCCTCCTTTTGCTGGCTATACTCTCCACTGGATGGGCATTCAGTCCCTTGCAGCCTTGGAATGCGCATGAATCTTGGTTCTTCCGGCTCTTTCCCGCTGGGGAAACTAAAGGCTCCCCTTATGCTTGGCTTCTACCAGTTTCTTTGATGCTCTCTTTTTCTGGAATATTCATCGCTTGGTGGAGAAGAAATCAGGAAATTCCCGATTGGCCTATTGCCCGAACTCATTTTGGCTTAGATGCACTCTGGGAAGATGGAGCCAAACCATTTCTCCGAGAAATAGCCTCCTGGATACCTGCACTTGACCGAAATGTACTCGATGCCCTCATTCATCAGCTCTCTTTCCGAGTGGCAGGAAACCCAGATAAACCCACCACTCTTTCTCTGAGTAGACTGAGTGCTGATGCCGATCGAACCGTTTGGGATTTCTCCATTCATGGCATCGCAGGGATTTTTAACACTCTCGGGAATTTCTTCCGAGCCTTGCAATCCGGAAAAACTCAGTCCTATTTGCTTATTTCTTTTCTGGTTCTGACCCTCTTCCTCTTACTTTTGCTCCTGACCGGATTATGATCCTACTCGCGCTCCTGATATTTTTACCTCTACTGGCTTTGCCTATCCTGGCTGCTTTGCCCCAAAAACTGGACCCTCAGCTTAAATATCTCCATTTAGCTTGGGTGCTTATCCAATCTCTGTTAGGTCTGGGTATTTTAATTGCTTACCCTGACACTCTTGGTGCAGAAGCAGAATGGATCCGCATTCCTGCTGGTAGCTCCGGAGTATTAACCATGAAGTTCAGCCTCCTGCTTGACGGCATCAACCGAATGATGGTACTCTTGGCGCTGATTATTCTGCCCTTGGCCGCTTTGTCCTCCTTCCGAATACAACAGGAAGAAAAAACTTATTACGGACTCATGCTCCTGCTCAATACCACCCTGTATGGATGCTTTTTGGCCGCTGACTTCTTTCTCTTCTTTCTGTTTTTTGAAGCCATGCTCCTGCCCATGTATTTCCTAATTGGGAAATGGGGTGGAGCTCGAAGAGAATATGCCTCCCTGAAATTTTTCCTTTATACCCTCGCAGGCTCTTTGTTCATATTGGTTGTCCTGCTGGCGATTGGCTTTTCTTCTTTTGATGTAGTAGCAACTGCCGCCAATGCAGGAATTCCCAATGCAATCGAAAGCCCTTCCCTAGCTTCACATATTCGTTCCTTGATTGAAAGCGGACAAATTTCCGGAGAGCAAATCGTGCTGAGTTTCCAATTTCCCGGAGCATCGGTGATGGGTGCCAATGGAGAGGTCATGAATCTGATTCCTGGATCTCTTTTATCCCAAAACCAATACTTTGCCGGAATGGACACTCGGTACTTAGCCTTTTTATTTCTGTTGATTGGATTTGCAGTAAAGCTGCCAGCCGTTCCCTTACACACTTGGTTGCCCGATGCGCATGTGGAAGCCCCCACTCCCGTTTCCGTTATCCTAGCTGCTTTGCTCCTTAAGATTGGGGCATATGGTCTCATCCGAGCCGGCTATGGATATTTCCCCGAAGCAGCTGCCCACTGGGGATATTTAGTAGCCGCTATCGGAGTTGTTTCCATTTTGTATGCCGCTTTGGCAGCCTTGGCACAGCAAGACCTCAAGAAGATGATTGCCTATTCTTCCGTATCCCATATGGGGTTTGTGCTACTCGGATTGGGTGCCTGGAATAGTACTGGCGTTAATGGAGCCATTTTGCAGTGCTTCAACCATGGCATACTTTCCGCAATGCTCTTCCTGATTGCCGGAGTATTGTATGACCGAACTCATAACCGTAACCTGAACGAATATCAAGGCCTCTGGAACAAAATGCCCGTCTTTACCGGCTTCGTTCTTCTGGCTTTCTTTGCCTCCTTAGGTCTGCCCGGACTCAACGCTTTTGTTTCCGAATTCCTTACCCTTACAGCAGCATTCAGCTCCACTCAAATTCCCCTCGGATGGTCTATCGCCGCAGTGCTCGGCATCGTACTGGGAGCTGCCTATTTCTTGAGAGCCTTTCAACAAGTATTTATGGGAAAATACTTGTTGCCCCAGCATCCCGAATATGATAGCCTACTCACAGACCTCAATACTCGAGAATGGATTCTCCTCAGTGTGCCTGCTCTGATTGCATTAGCCGGAGGAATTCGACCCGATTGGTTTACAGACCTATACTCTGCCGAAGTATCTGCCTGGTTCCGGACCTTAACATTTGCAAAGCCCTGACCTCGTGGAATTCTACTACGGAAATATATCTGCTCAATTAGATCATCTGCGCCTCAGCCTGGAATGGATTTATCCTGAGTTGACTTTAGGACTGATGATTCCGGTACTTCTTCTGGCGGCCATGATTCTGCCCAAGGCGACTCAGAAGACCAGTCTTCCGGTAATTGTGGGAATGGGACTTCTACTGACGGCCTATCTAGTTTGGGACCAGCAAGGATTCGTTTATGGAAGCTTGCAACATACCTGGTTTCTGAATCTAATTCGGGTAGATACGCTCTCGGTACAATTTCGACAGATAGGACTGGTAGCCGGATTTGGGGTGCTCCTGCTTGCCCTTATGACTCAAAGCCCTGAAGGATGGAAAACGGAGTTCTGGATATTCCTCCTCACAGCCCTGCTTGGCATGAATCTTCTGTGTCTTGCCACCAACTGGCTGATGGTATTTGTCTCTCTGGAAACACTCTCACTTTCCTCCTATTTATTGACGGGGTATTTGCGAAAAGATGGTCGATCTGCCGAAGCCGGCTTAAAATATTTTGTTTTTGGATCTGTAGCCACTGCTGCTTTTCTGTATGGATGTAGTCTTCTGTACGGACTCACTGGCACGCTTGACTTCAGCAGTGCAGAATTCAGCAATAACCTATTGCGTCAACCCTCATCCCTTCCTGCTAGTCTTGGCTTGATTTTAATTTGGCTCGGCATAGCCTTCAAGATCTCCGCCTTCCCCATGCATTTTTGGAGCCCCGATGTATACGAAGGAGCTCCCTCGGGTGCAGCAGCCTATCTTTCTACCGGTCCCAAGATTGCCGCAATTGTATTGATTCTCCGCATTCTGCCAGCTTTTCCGGAGGGTAGTTTGAGTTTTGGGCTGGAGTACCTTATAGGTTTTACTGCATTGATTTCCATGTTCTTAGGAAATACAGCTGCTCTTCGTCAAAATGATTTACACAGATTATTGGCTTGGTCAGGCATTGCCCACACCGGCTACCTCCTCGCTGTTATTGGGTGCAGCACCCTAGTGAAAATTGAGGCATTGCACTACTATTTGCTGGTGTACACGGTGGCCAATATCGGAGCGTTTGCTTGCGTTGGGCTGATTAGAAAATACGCTTTTGAGCCCAACCTCCTCCTTCTAAATGGCAAGGGTACTATGCTCGGAATTCCTGCCGTCCTCCTCATTCTGTTTTTTGCTACCCTGGCTGGGCTACCCCCAACTGCAGGATTCTTTGCCAAAATCAAACTATTTGTGGTGTTGCTGGAAAATTATTCCGGTTCCGGGCAAGCACTTTATCTCGCCCTTCTGATTGGCATGCTCATCAATACTGTAGTAGGATTGTACTACTATGTAAGACCTATTGCCGTGCTGTATTTCGGGACCAAGGCAGAAGTAAATGTTCCTGTAAGATATGGATGGATGGTTTGGTTGCTGCTGATTCCGGGGATTTGGGTGCTGCTAAGTGGCGTTTTGTTTTAGGTTATTACGCATTAGAGTTGTTTCGCTTCGCTCAACAAGGGTTCACCGCAGAGTCAAAGGAGTACAAACGGAGTTAAACGGAGGGATTACTTTGCGAAACTCAGCGGAAACTCATTTTACTCAGCGGTGAGGTTGTGGTTCACCGCAGAGTACCAGAGTTGAAACAGAGGAACGCAGAGGTTTTTATCTGCGAAACTCAGCGGTGAGTTTGTGGTTCACCGCAGAGTACCAGAGTTGAAACAGAGGAACGCAGAGGTTTTTATCTGCGAAACTCAGCGAAAACTCATTTTACTCAGCGGTGAGTTTGGGCAAAGCATCTAACCTCACCAAACATTCTTCCACATCATGGATTCAACAGGTTTGTTGGTTCGGGTAGTGTATTTGGCGTTTTGTTTGCGGTTATATAGATTTTCAACCTGCCCTCTGACTTCAAAGTAAATGAGCTGGCCAATGGGCATTCCGGCATATACGCGTACGGGTTGAGATACAGAAATTTCCAGTGTCCAGGTATTGCAGAATCCGACATCGCCTTTTCCTGCTGTTGCATGTATGTCAATTCCCAGACGCCCGACGCTACTTTTTCCTTCGAGGAAGGGTACATGGGCATGTGTTTCGGTGTATTCTTCAGTTACCCCAAGGTAGAGTTTACCTGGAAGTAGGACGAATCCTTCTTCGGGTATTTCCATTTCCCGAATACGGTTATGTTTACGGGCATCGAGTATATCCTCTTCATACACTGCTAGGTATTTAGCTAGATGTACATCATAAGAATTACTACCCATACAATCAGCACGATAGGGTTCAATCAGTATGGTGCCTTTTTGGATTTCTGCCAGAATTTCCTGGTCGGAAAGGATCATTTTAGTTCAATTGGCGGTTAGTATTGTAATAGTTTATAGGGTGCTGCACCCTATAAATCTTTAGCGATTTCTACCGCAATATTAGAGATATCGCTGTTCTCTGCAAAATAGGCATCAAAAAAGGATTGACGAGAACTGTCCTGTGCAGGATTGTAATTCAGGGCTTCTTGGGTTTCAAAAGTTCGGATTCTGTCTGTTTGATTGGCCAAAAAGGTCTTGAGCTGCTGCAGTATATCATTTCTGCGCGACATCAATTCTTGAATTTCCCTTTCCAACTGTCGCTTATCGGTATGGATACTGCTCAAGATCTCATTGGCTTTATATTCTGCTTCTTGGATTTTCAGCTCTGCATCTTTTTTGGCATTTTCGAGCGTGCTTTTGGAAGATTGTTCTGCTTGCAGCAATGTTTTATGCATGATGGATTCCATGCCTTTGTAATGTTCGAGGCTGGTTTTGGTTTTATCCAATTCCCCTTTCATTTTCCGCTGGTCTTCTTGGATTTTTTCCCATTCTTGAGAAACATTCTGTAAAAAAGCGCGCACTTCTTCCGGGTCAAATCCTCCCAGTGTTTTTTTGGAGAATGAATGTTGGCGGATTTCAAGTGGAGTAATCATAATGGCAAATGTAAATGAATAGGAGATATTTCTCCTATGTAAAATTAACGCCAACCTGCCTTAAAATAGTGCAGGTTATTCACAAGATAAATTTAGTTGACTATTTCTCTGTACCGGACTTCTCTTCTTTATCTGTCTTGACTTTTACCGTCATGCCATCCTGAAGTTCTTTGCTAATTACCCGATAAGGGCCGGATACAACTTTAGTGTTTTCTTCAAGTCCCTCTAAAATTTCAATATGGGAATCGTCAGAGATGCCTGTTTTCACCGGAACCATCTTAACTGTCGTTTCCTCCAACACAAATACAACCTCTCTACCTTTATCATCTGCTTTGTTTTCCTCTTCTTTCTTTTCCAATGTTACACATTGAATTGGTAGCGATAAAACCTGGTCTTTTCTATCGGTATAGATTCGGACTTGGGTGCTCATCCCAGGACGAAAGGGGCTTTGATTGACAGGAATGCCTCGCATGATTTTTTCATTTTGGAGGTAGGAAGCCCGATCTATCGAAATTTTGACTTTAAAGTTGGTAATTTGATCTGTGGAACCGCTTCCCTGTGTGGTTGCAGAATAGGCGATTTCACTAATTTTTCCATAGAATTTTTCCCCGGGGAAGGCATCTACCTCTACCATGGAGGAATCTCCTATACGCACATTGACGATGTCATTTTCGTTTATTTCCACATCCACCTCCATCTGGGACAGGTCGGATATTTTCATAATCTCAGTACCGGCCATTTGCCCGGTACCTACTACTCTTTGTCCCACTTCTACTTTAAGCATAGTGATGATTCCCGACATAGAAGCATAAATATGCGTCCTGCGTAAATTGTCCTTAGCCTGATTGAGGGAGGCTTCTGCACTTTTTACACGATAAAATGCGGCATTCACGGTTTGAGAGCCTGCACGGAATTGAGCCTGGCTGATTTTAAATTTCAATTCAAAGTTTTCTAATTCTCCCTGAGATATGACTCGGTCTTTGAATAACTGCTTATTACGGACAAGATTAATACTGTCCTGAATCAGGTTACTTTTAGTCTGTTCGAGATTCGCTTGTGCCTGAGCATAATCAGCTTGTGCTGAATTTAACGAAGCCTCCGATTGCTCTTGTGCGGATTTGTAAGAATCTGGGCGAATAGCCAATAATAATTGTCCAGCTTTAACAGAATCTCCCTCCTTGACCCATAACTCTACCACTTCTCCAGAAACATCAGGGGCAACAGGTACTTCTATGTCTGGTTGAATGGTTCCGGATTCAGAGACCGATGAAATAATGTCGCGACGCACGACAGAATCTACCTCTACCTGAATTTCTTTTTTACCTCCAATCCATCCCATCAATCGGGCGGCAACCAACAAAACGACCACTATCCCTAAGATGAGGAGGATGCGATTCAGGTAACTTTTCTTTTTTGTAGCCATGGGAGATGTTAGAATTTAATGGTTTTACCCTGATATAAATCCAGGATTTTGCGCTTGAACAGAAAGTCGTATTGTGCTTGCAACAGTTCAGATTCTGCCTTAGTGCGAGAGTTTAGGTTTTCATTGAAGGAATAAAAATCCATCAATCCTGCATTGTATCTACTTTCAGCAATTTTATAGGATTCATTCAAGGAAACTAATTGTTCCTGAGTGGCATTATATTTATTTACTGCTGCAACCACATCTAACCAAGCTTGTTGAATTTTTTGAGTCAGATTATTTTGGGTAATGGTATATTGTAGTTGTGTTTGACGGAAAGAGATATCGGCATTACGAACTTGGTTGCGCACATTCCATTTATTAAAAATGGGTATGTTTAATTGCAGCGAAATGGATTGATTTAAATTTCGATCTAATTGATCAAAGTAAGGAACCGTTTCTAATTGAAATGTTCTGGAATTAAAGATACCGTTGGAAGAATAGCTGGAGCCTAGATTGGCATTCAGGTTAAGGGTTGGGTAGTAAGACGATCGAGCCCGACGCAATCCGTATTGTGCTGCCTGAATCCGAAATTCCTGCTCTTTCATCTCCGGCATATTTCTTACTGCATAAGCATAAATTTCGCTGAGAGGCTCCATGTCTGCTAATACTTTGTATTGGGAAGCATCTGGGAATTCAAAGGTATATTCTGCAAAAGGATCTACCATTAATTCCTGTAAAAGCCTGAGTTTGTCCCGTTTTAGGGTGTTTTCAATGGTAACTTGATTGAGTTTCTCACTGGCAATCTGCGATTTTAGGTTGTACAATTCTACCTGAGTGGTTTTTCCGGCATCAAACTCTTTTTGTTTATTAATTAATTGTTGCTCCAATATTTTTAATCTGTCTGCAGAGATTCGAGTGTTCTCCATGTCAAAGAGTACTTGCAAATAAAAGAGCGCAACATTGGTAATAACATCGTTTTCAGATTTTCTTTTAGCTTGCTTCGACGCTTCTACAGAATATTCATTTTGCTTTAGGGTATTATAATTGGCCAAACCGTTGAAAAGGGTAATGGAGCCATTCAAGCCCGTGAATGAATTATTGGTTGCTTGCTGCACCCTAGAGAAGGTAACATTATCGAATGTGGTACCAAAACTGCGGGTACCTGACCAAGAGCCATTGATGGAGGGCAGGTAATTGAGCTTAGACTGTAGGAAGGATGTTTGCGCATTTTCTTGAGTCAGGTCTGCCTGTTGGAGTTGAAGATTGTTCTCTAGAGCAATTTTTACTGCGGATTCCAGTTTAAGAACCGTAGGGCTTTGGGCAGCTAAGATTAAGGGAAAAAGGCAGACAAGCACCCCAAATAAGGATGCTAACCGAGAAATTCTCTTTAAAGTATTCCAGAATTGAGTTTCAGAAGAAGATAAATTAGACAAGTGGTTTGGTAAATGCTCCAACAAAATTAAGGAAAATAAACCCTTTGTACACTATGATTTCAATGCTTTACACCAAAGGGGGTAAGACGGGATGAGAGGATGATTGCTTGGGGTTTGTTAAGTTGATCGCGATGGCTACTAGGGAAATTACCAATGGATACCCACAGAAAAGCCTATCAGTAGGAGCGGGAAATAGAAAGATTTTGTTGACCGAAATTGGCCAGAAACCCTAATGAACCGGCTTCCGGAAGTCTTCTTAATGCTTGCGGATAATTTATAGAGTTATTTTTTTGGAGCGTATCAAAAAGCACAGTTAGGTTTTCTTGTTGTTGAAGCACTCTGAAATGTTCCAGAAGGTGTTCTGTTGCCCAAGTATTTGGGGTCTCCAAATCTGCCCGATTCCAAGTTGTTTTTGCCGCTAAGGCGAATAAAAGGCTGTCTATTTGAATTGGTAAGGAGTCAATTGAAATTTGATCTAACCAATATTGCACAGATTCTGGTTTGTTTTGGGCAAGACAATATTCAGCTTCTATCCAATATGTCCAAGGTTTAAGAGATGCTTGGGCTTGGGAAATTCCATCCAATGATTGCCTGGTTCTGGCAAGTTGTTTGGTTTTTAAACCCGTCATGGCTTCTACACACCGCAATCGATCTTCCATTTCTGGATAGATGTCTCGAAGTTTTCCTACTTCATACCTTAATTCAGAAAGGTATTTATCAATTATGTCAAATTTATTTCGATAAAAGAGTAGTCCGATTATTTGCCAAAGCATTCTTAATCTATAGCCATTTCCAGCACTGGAATAGACTGGTTTTTCGCCAAATTCCCTATGTTTCAGTATTAGATATTGTTCGAGAATTTCTTCTAGATTGTTTTGGATCAATACTTCACTTACCAGTGAAGAAATGTCCAGCCAAAGCACGGCATGCTCAGGGTTTTCATCCTGAATGTGATGCTGCTGCATGATGCGATTTACAGCATAATCAATATCTATATGGGATTTTAGTTTTTCTCCCGTTAACAGCATATCGCGGATTTGGGAAATCACAAATAAATAATGGTATTTCTGATCTAGTTTTTCCTGGTTAAGTTTTCGCTTCTGCATCAGGTCATTCAAAGAAATTCGTGGAATTCGAGCTGAATACTCAATGAGTAGATTATAAAGGGCACATAACTCCGCAAAATTATTTCCTGCCTTTGCTAGAGATTCCGCTTTTTCAATACTCAACAATGCTTGATTCCAAGATTTTTTTTGAATTAAATATCGGGCTATTTCAACATGCTTGCGAATTTCATATTCATTGCTTTTTCGGCTATTTTCAAAGAATAAGAATTCCTCTAAGCTTTTCCGCAATCTGTTACGAAGTTGATGATAGGCATTTCGGTCTTTGGTGCCATAAATCTGGGAAGCAGGGTCCAAGTCTTTTTCATTGTCTCCGTTTTTTCGGATGAGTTCTACCAATGCTAAATCCCTCCGAACACTCCCAGGTTCAGGATTTGCCCCTTGTGGATGTCGATTCAGGAAGTAGCGAAATTCTCGCACTTCTTGTTCTTTCATACCCGTAAGGACTGTTTCCAGAAAATCCATAATGTTTAAGGACTGTAAAAGTACTCCTTAAACAAATAGGTGTCAAGTAATCCACAAATATTAATTTTTCTTAAATATTTAGTTTACAGTAAGATAATTGATGTATACTCATTGAATATGGGGTAAAAAGGTGTTTTTTTCCACATTTTCATTGAGTCAGAAAAAAATTAACATCCTAGTGCATGGGGCAAATTCTTGAAGATTATTTTTCATGGGATACCCGATTGCTTCTAATAAGGAACAATAATGGGTGTTTTTGATAAGATTGAGAAAGATTTTAGTTGGCTTATCGACCGTTAAAATGAATCTGTGCAGAAATCAGTCCATTTCCTCGAGAATGGTTCGGAAGGCCACAAACTTATCTTTATACCGTTGGTTATGATCTGCTTGAAGAGCAGGCGCCTCTGTTTCTTGGTATTTCCTCAACTCTGCCAATGAGTGACAGGTATACTGAATATTTATAGTGACGGTTCCGGTTTCAGGCGGCGGTTCCACCAATTGGCTCATTTTGTATCCAGAGAAATAACCCGTTTTTAAAACTTGCGGAATGTGTTGGTTTTGCATCCAGGATTTCCAATCCTGCAAAACACTTTCCTCTAAAGAAACCGTAACGCTATAAATGATCATGATTCAAATATAGCAGATTTCTGTCCGTTCGCCCCTAATTCGGAACGGTTGGCAAATACATCCGTGCTAGTCGGAAAAATTAATCGTTATTTTGTATAAATTAGTAGAATGCAAAGAAAGCTGCATAAATTGGTTTTGGGTCTTCTATCCTATATTGGATTATCATTTATCCATTTAGGTGTATGGGCTCATGATTTGCCCAAAGGAGCGGTATTTATCGAGAATCGTAACCAATGGCATGATCGAGTATTATTTCGGGCTGACATTCCGGGTGGAGCCATGTTTGTAGAGCAGGATAGATTTACTTATGCCTTTGCCAGTCAGCAACAAAAGGCAGAAATTTTTCAGTATTATTTTAATCATCCTCCCCGTTATGAGGGAATGCCTTTTGTCAATCCGGAAATGGATTGTCATGCATTGTCTGTGCGGTTCAAGAATATTTCTGTAGATGCTCACTGGACAGGAGAGTCTGCGGATGCGGCCTATCGAAATTATTTTCTGGGGAAAGATCCAGCGCATTGGGCGGGTGGGGTTCCCGGTTGGCAGGAAGTATTTTGTGAAAACATCTATCCTGGTACTGATTTAAAGTTGGGGAATAGGGAGGGTAAATTAAAATATGATTTTCTTCTAGAGCCTGGGGCAAATCCCAATCGTATTGTTTTACAAATAGAAGGGGCAGAGTCTTTGTCTATCGATTCACAAGGTAATCTGAAGATAGTAACCACGGTCAATGAAATCCAGGAGATGGCCCCAGTGGCTTGGCAGGAATTTGATGGGCAAAAGTTTCCGGTAGCCTGTCGTTTTCGATTAATGGGGAATGAGTTGAGTTTTGAATTTCCTGAAGGGATAGATTCTTCCAAGCATTTGGTTATAGATCCTATCCTGATATTCTCTACTTTTTCTGGTTCTCTGGCAGATAATTTTGGCTTTACCGCCACATATGATACTGCGGGAAATTTGTATTCTGGAGGAAATGTGTACGCCCTAGGCTTTCCGGTAACTGTTGGAGCGTATCAGACAAACTTTGTGGGAGGCGCAGGTGCAACAGCTTATGATGTGGCCATATTAAAATATAATCCAACCGGTACAGGCTTAATTTATGCTACTTATTTGGGAGGATTGGGGGGAGATCAGCCACATTCTATGTTTGTAAATGGCAATGATGAGCTGGTGGTGATGGGCACGACTGAAGCGCCTGATTTTCCGGTTACGCCTGGGGCATATGATGGCACTCATAATGGAGGCTTCGATATTTTCGTCGCAAAGTTTAATCCCACTGGAACTACTCTTTTGGGTTCAACTTTTGTTGGAGGAACTGCGGATGATGGGATTAACGCCCCGATACTGTTTAGTTTGAACCCGGGTTTTCCCTTGCATTTTCAATATGCCGACGAGTTTCGGGGCGATGTTAACACCGACATGGTCAATGAGGTATATGTAGCCTCTTGTACGCGTTCGGCAGATTTCCCCACCACAGCGGGCGCTTTTCAGACTGCATTTAGTGGTGGTGCTCAGGATGGATGTGTATTCAAGCTCAATGCAAATTTAACGAGCATGCAATGGTCTTCTTATTTAGGGGGGAGTGGGGAGGATGCAGCCTATTCGATTGGATTAACCCCAACCAACTCGCTCTATGTATCAGGAGGAACCACAAGTTTGAATTTTCCGGTTACCGGGGCGGCCCTCTCAGGTGCCTATAACGGTGGGCAGGCAGATGGATTTGCAGTGCAGTTTTCAGCAACTGGTAATACCCTAATCAATTCAACCTACATAGGAACGATCAACTATGATCAAGCTTACTTTGTGCAGCTGTCCAATTCTGGGGATGTATATTTGAGTGGGCAATCCAGCGGAGGTGTTTTTCCGGTAGTGGGCGCAGTATACACCAATGCAAATAGTGGTCAGTTTATTGCGGCCTTAGATCCGAATCTGAGTAGTATTCAACTTTCGACGGTTTTTGGAACAGGAGCTGGAGTACCAGATCTTTCCCCCAGTGCTTTTTTGGTGGACAAATGCGGTTATGTGTATTTTAGTGGGTGGGGAGGGTTCTTAAGCAATAGTTCTACCATTGGATTACCCTTATCTACCAATGCCTTTCAATCGACTACCGATGGCAATGATTTTTATTTGATTGTATTAGATCCTGGAATGTCGGGATTGTTTTATGCTTCTATTATCGGGGGCGGGATTTCACAAGAACATGTAGATGGGGGTACGAGTCGCTTTGATAAGAATGGGATTGTGTATCAGTCGGTATGTGGGGGATGTGGAGGTAATTCAGATTTTCCAACCACACCAGGAGCTTGGTCAAACACCAATAATAGTGTGACTCCGATGGTGAATTGCAATAATGCCGCATTTAAATTTGACTTTCAGGTTAATCCAGTCAATGCCTCTTTATCAATTGCTCCCTCAACTTCTGGCTGTGCTCCCTTTACTGTGAATTTTACCAATAGCAGTTCTGGTGCGATGAATTATCAATGGGATTTTGGAGATAATTCTCCAATTCAGAATACCCCAAACGCTAGCCACACTTTTCAGAATGCGGGAACCTACACCGTTCGGTTAATTGCAACAGACCCAACCTCTTGCAATGTGACGGATACAGCTTTCGCAACCATAACGGTTAGGCGATTAGAAGTAGCTGCAGGTGGAGATACAATTGTATGTGCGGGTAATAACAATCCATTCCCCCTGACAGTAGTAAGCAATTGTGTTGTGTGCAATTATCAATGGGAGCCCTCTACCAGTTTTGTCAATCCGAATATTGCCAACCCGACGGTTTCGGTGAATGTTTCAACTAGTTTCACCATTACGGTTCAAGGAAGTGCAGGTCCGGGTTGTCCCATGGAAACTTTTATGGATACCGTTTATGTAGGCGTTTTGCCTGCACCTTTTGTTACTTTGCCGCCTGATACTTTTAGCTGCGATGGGAGTGGGGGAGTATTGTTAAGCTCAATTACTTCAGGCGGAGTAGCTCCATATACATATGTTTGGTCTCCTCAGGATGGGTCATTGTCTGATGCCAATATCACGAATCCGGCGGCAAATCCGGATACGACCACTACTTATTATTTTTATGCTGTGGGGTTTAATGGATGTCGAAGTAATACAGATAGTATTACGGTAACGGTGCATCCTTTGCCTGTCGTGAATGCTGGAACTGATTTGAGCTTTTGTGCGGATGCCCCAGGTGTTTTTCTGCAAGGTTCTATTCAAAATCCCAGCGGTGGGTATTCTGTCAGATGGCTTCCTTCTACTGGCTTGTTTTGTGACACCTGTCTGGTAACTTATGCCCAGCCTGGCTCAACCACAGCTTACACGCTTCGTGCGAGATCCCTGATCACAGGCTGTGAAAGTGATTCTACTACTTTAAATACTTTGTCCACAGCTTTAGTTGTAGTGGTGCCTAGACCAATTGCTGATGCAGGGCATGACACCACTATTTGCGAAGGGGATTCCGCTCAACTGTATGGGATTGTGACAGGATCTGGTCCTATTTACACTTACGAATGGGCTCCTGGAGCGGGAATGAGTGAGCCATTCCGAATTGACCCTAAAGCTTCGCCCGCTTATTCCACGCCCTATTATTTAGTGACTACTTCTAATGGGTGTGAAAGCATCGCAGATACGATGTTGGTGTTGGTTCGCCCGGTACCCATTGTTTCAGCAGGCAACACCCGGAATGTATGTGCCGGAGATAGCGTACAACTCAATGGACAGGTGCAACAAGGAATCGCTCAAGCCTATTCGTGGACACCTGGTAGTGGCTTGAATGACAGTACCATTCTTAAGCCAATAGCAAGTCCGAATGATACTACTTTATATTCATTTCGTGCATGGAATGGACCGTGTCCCAGTTTACCTGCCTCGGTTTTGGTTATAGTCCATCCTACACCTGCAGTAGAAGCCGGGCCAGATACTTTTGTTTGTGCGGATGGATTGGGTATTGCTTTGCAGGGCAATTATACCGGCGGGACTTTCCCTCATACTTTCGAATGGTCTCCTCAGATTGGGCTAACTTCTCCTAATACATTAAATCCGGTTTGTCTCCCCCCTTCTACTCAAGTGTTTTATCTTACCGTCAGTTCTGGAAACGGGGTAAGTTACTGTGAGGCTTATGATTCTGTTTTGATTACTGTTTACCCATCTTTGAATCTTCAATTGTTTGCAGATACAAATATTATTTGTCCGGGCCAAAGCGTACAACTTACTTCAATAGCTGGGGTAGGGAATGCTAGTTTTTTCTGGTCGCCGGCTTTGGGGATTCAAAATCAAAATTCCAATAACACATTGGCCAGCCCAGATACTTCTGTAACTTATGTATTGAGTGCAACAGAGGGATTTTGCTCCGATAAGGATTCAGTTCAAATTACAGTTCATCCAGGTCCTGTTGCTGATTTTGTACTAAGTAATCCCATTGGATGTGACCCCTGGGAGTTGAATGTTAGTAGTTTATCTGCCAATACAATAGGGCATCGTTGGGATTTTGGGGACGGAAGTTCTTGGAGTAATGAGGTAAATCCTAAGCATGTTTACTTGCTACCTGGTACTTATCAGATTCAGTTGACCGTGATGGGGGTTGGCGCCTGTTCGGATACTTTAACTAAGGAGATACCGATTCAAATATTACCCTCTCCAGAAATAGTTGTTCAATCAGACCCCCCTGCTCCAGTTGAGTTGAGTTTCCCTCAGTTTTCTAAAATTCGCTTGTTTGGGCAATCAGACAGGGAGGTTACTTGGCGCTGGACATTAGGAGATGGACTGCAATCAGAGGAATCAACTTTTCTACATGAATACACTCAGCCTGGAATTTATTTTATTGATGTACAGGCAAATACAGCTGAGGGTTGTATTGTATCTCGTCGTTTAGGCCCTTACCGAATTATTCCGGCAGAATTGTTTATTCCGAATGTATTTACTCCCAATGGAGATAATCAGAATGATTTATTTTGGGTAGAATATTCTGGTGATGAGGCATTTGTATTACAAGTTTATGATCGTTGGGGGGTGACCTGTTTTGAAACCCGAAACGCCCGCCAAGGTTGGGATGGGCTTGATTTGAATGGAAATTTGGTCTCGGAGGGGGTATATTTTTATCGGCTCAGCATAGGGGAAAATGCGTGGCAGGGTTCTGTTTCCCTCCTGCGTTAGAGCTTGAATTTCACCCTAATTTGGGGCATCTTGTGTATATTTGTGGCTTGATGCAAAAACAGTTAGATAGTCTTATTTTCCCGTATTTAGTTCGCTATGCTTTGCAGAATTATTCTTGCTTGTTCGAAAACAAGGTAGGCATAACTTTGAATAAGCTTTTTTTTATTGCTTTTTTTCTGTTGTGTTTTGGTTCTGCCTCGGGTCAGGATTTGAGTGCCCTTATGGCCTCAGGTACCCAAAAATTGAATAATCAACAATATGAATCTGCCATATTGGATTTTTCTCAGGTTGTAGATAAGAACCCGAGTAATTCTGTTGCTTGGTTACAGCGGGCATTATGTAGAACTCGGATTAAGGACTACGCCAATGCCGTATTAGATTTTGACCAGGTAATTTTGTTGGAGCCAGAGAATTCTACCGCATTTTTAAATCGGGGAATTGCCAAAATGAATTTGGGGGACCCTTCCGGTGCAGCATTAGACTATCGGAGGGCAATCACCTTAAACCCTAATAGTATGAGTGGATATATTTTGCTCTCCGAAGTGTATTTGGATTTGCAAAATTATCTCGAAGCAATTGATTTGTTTAATGAAGCTCTGAGTAAAGACCCTAAAAGTCAGGGGATTTTATTTAATCGCGGGATTGTAATGATTAAGCTCAATCGTATTCAGGAGGCAATTGATGATTTTAACCGATCTATTCAGCTTGTTCCGGATCATGCCAGAAGTTTTTACTATCGAGGGATGTTGCTGGCAAAGCAGGGGAATACTCGTTCTGCATTCAATGATTTAAATACAGCTATTCGATTGGAGCCAGAGAATAACCTCAGTTGGTTAGAGAGAGGTAAGTTGTATGTTGCTACCAATCAATGGACAGAAGCCTTGGCAGACTTTACGAAATCCATTGAGATCAATAAAAACAATTCCGAAGCTTATTATTACAATGGTCTGTCGATGGTTAAGCTGGGTCGCTCTTACGATGCATTGCAATCTTTTTCTAGGAGTATTGAGCTGGATTCGAGAAATCTTCACGCATGGTTGCAAAGAGGATTTTTAAAGGTGCGTGCTGGGGATGAACCGGGAGCCATTTCTGATTTTTATTCTGCCTCCTTGATTGACCCAAATAATCCGGATGTGTTTGTAGGAATGGCCAGGGGTAAAGCCGCGCTCAATGATTTTTCAAGTGCAAGAGAAGAATTACAAAAGGCTCTCAAAGTGCAGGCTGATTATATTCCAGCATTAGAAGAACTCGCCTTTGTTCATGAGAAATCTGGTGACATAGCTCAGGCTATTGTTCAGTACGATCAATTAATAAAGAAATATCCTCAGGATTATAGGTTTTATAATCGCAAAGCAGAGTTGTATCTTAAGTCTGAAAATTCCATAGTAGCTTTAGAACACCTAAACGCATCATTGCAAATAAAGGCGGATGAGGCGGAAACATATCAGATTAGGGCGACCGCAAAGGAAATGAAGGGAGATACGGAAGGTGCCATTCAGGATTTAAACAAGACGCTTCAGTTAGATCCCAAACTAAAGGCGGCCTATTTTAAGCGTGCCTATTTATTAAATAAGGTTGGCAATGTGGATGCTGCCCTTTCGGATGCGGATGCGGCCATAGAATCTAATCCTAAAGATCCTCAAGCCTATCTTTTGAGAGCCTATATTCTGGCAAAAAAGGATAGATTTTCGCAGGCAGTTCAAGATTTAAATAAATCCGTTTCACTGGATTCCAGTTCGTTTGATGCTTGGTTTCATAGGGGACAATTATATTATCAGTTAGGTCAGATTGACCCTGCCCTATATGACCTAGAGAAAGCTTCTGGCTTGAAGACTGATCGATATGAGCCACATTATTACCGTGCAAAGGCGTATCAAAAGGTTCAGAATTATGCAGCTGCCTCTGCTGCTTATGAAATCGCACTGGCTGTATCTCCCATGCAATTAGAAATCTACCTAGCCTATCAGGAGATGTTGCAAAAACAAGGAGATGGGAAGCAGGCAATTCTACTATTAAGCAGATATCTAAACTTGAATCCAACTGACCCTCAGATTCTTTTTTTAAGAGCACAGGCTTATGAATTTTCCCCGGATACAGCGTTGGCACTGCAGGATTATTCTGTAATCCTAGCTGCATACCCCAATTATAAAAATACACGAGTTCAAATTGCTCGAATTCATGCTGCTAGAAATGAATTTCCCCAAGCCTTATCAGAACTTACCAACCAGTTGCAGTTTAATCCTGCTGACGCAGAGGCTAGATTAGCGCGCGGTAAATTGTATTACTCTTTGAATTCAATTAAAGAAGCTCTTGCTGATTTAACTGTGCTATTGGAGAAGGATACTTCTAATATTGAGGCATATAAATACCGGGGCAAATGTTATCAGACCTTACGGCTTTTCCCTGAGGCAGTAGCAGATTATCAAAAGGTTTACAGCACTTATCCCAAAGAGGAAGAAGTTGCCTCGAACTTGGGAATATGTCTATTTGAGGCCAATCAATACTCACAGGCAACCACCGTTTTCCAGTCTATTCTAACTGACAATCCAGATAATTTACTTGCCAATCTATTTTCAGGAAAAATTCATCTTTCCGAAAGGCTTTATCCTCAGGCCGTAATTAGCTTCAGTCAGGTTATTCGATTGCGACCAGATGAAGCACAGGCTTTTTACTACAGGGGTTTAGCTTTGACTGGAATGAGGGATACTCTTGCCGCTTTATCAGATTTAGATAAATCTATTTTGTTGGATAATAATCAAGCCCTGAGTTGGAAAGCGCGTGCTAGTGTGTTTTATAATAGGGGCAGTTTTCAAGAAGCAGTGAATGATTACGCTGTCAGCTTAAAGTTAGACAGTAATCAAGTAGATGCTTGGGCAGCATTCGGGATTAGTTACTATCATTTAGGAGATTATGTTCAAGCAGACTCCTCTCTTGCTGTTGCGTTGCGATTAAATTCCGATAATTCAGATGCCTGGTTTTATCGAGGTATGAGTAACTTTAACTTGGGTAATTATGCCGAGGCTATTCCATTTTTGACAGAAAGAATTAATCAGAATTCCGACAATCCTATTCTTTGGAAGGTACGAGCGATTTGTCGGGAAAAGATGAAAGATTATCAAGGTTCTATCGAGGACTTGATTCATTACCTCAAAATGAATCAGGAAGATTTTGAAGCGCTTTCTTTGCGGGCTCATTTATATAAAGGTAGAAAAGAATATGCCCTTGCACTAGAAGATTATATTAGCTTGATTTTACTCAAGCCTCAAAGTGCTTCTGCCTATTTCGGGAAAGGTCAATGTTACTTTTATCAGGGAAACACAGAGAGTGCTTATAATGCCCTTGCGCAGGCAATTGTATTAGATCCCGGAAATGTAGAATATCTTACATTTAGAGCCGAATTACTCTTGGATAGACAAGAGTTTGAAGCTGTTATTTCTGATATGTCGCGTGTGTTAGAAGCTCGGCCGGGTGAATGGCGCAGTTTATACCATCGTGGAATTGCTTATACAAATACTGGAAAGTTTACAGAAGCTCTTCAGGATTTTACGGCAATTAAAGTTCCCGATTCAGCTGGAACGGACTTGCCCTATTATCAAGGAACAGCAGCATTTCATCTGAAACAATATCAATCTTCTTATGATTATTTCCAGAAGTTTTTACAGAAAGAAAGCAGCGATACTGGAGCCTTGCACCTTAGCGCACTTTCTGCTGAATACTTGAATAAAACAGACCAAGCCATTGGGCCATTTTCCTCATTGGTTACTCAATATCCCAATAAGGTTGCCTATCGCTATGGATTAGCACGCAACCTAACCGCTTCAGGCAAAGAAGCCGATGCCTTAGTTCAGTTGAATGCTGCCTTAGCTACTCAACCTACAAACCGAGCAATGCTTGACTTGCGTATTCGCTTGCTGGAGAATTTAAAAGAGTTTAAGGCATTAGCTCAAGATTTAAAAACGGCATTAAAATCGGATAGCCTAGATGCTTTGCTCTGGGAAAAATTAACCAAGGCCTCTTTCAATTATGCTAACTATGCCGATGCAGGAAGCGCGGTCGAAGAATGGAATAAACTCTCCCCACAGAATGCAGAATCATGGGAGTACAAAGGAAAAGTGTCTCAGGAAAATGGACAATTGCCCGAAGCCATAAATGCTTATTCCAAAGCCATTGAATTAGACCCCAGTAAATCCTACCTGACTCAAAAAAGGTATTCGTTGCATATTCGAATGGGGACTTGGTCTCAGGCTGTCATTGACCTGAATCAGGTAATACAAGATCAGCCCACCAACAAGGAAGCTCGTTATGACCGAGGAAGATGTCTATATCAGTTGGAATTATTTTCTGATGCCGTGAAGGATCTTTCTGTTTTGGAGAATACGGATGCCATGCCAACGGAAGGATATCGTATGTTGGCTTATGCTCGGATGAAATCGGGTAATTCAGAGGAAGCTTACAGTCCCTTATCGATCTATCTTAAATCTGCTCCGGGAGATTCTGTTGCCTTAAGGTTACATGCAAAATTGGCGGAAGGTCGTTCTGATCTACCTGCAGCCATTACGGATTATTCAGGATTAGAAAAACTTAATAATAAAGAGTCTGAATATCCTAGATTACTGGCTTATGCCTACTCTAAAAGCAGAAAGTCGGAAGAAGCCCTTCAGGCTGTTAACCGTTCCTTAGTATTGAAGCCCGGACAAGAGGATTTGCTTACCCTCCGCGCTGGAATATTTGAGGAAAGGAAAGATTATAAGAATACCGCATCTGATTTGGAGTCAGCGGTAATGGTAGACCCCAACAACCCTGTTAACTGGATGCATTTAGCCAAAGTACGGGCACAAACTTCCAACCCTGGAGGTGCATTGATAGCATTGGAACAAGTTATCAAACTTGAACCCAACAATACAGAAGCTTGGGTGATGCAAGCAAGAGCAAATAAAGAGGTAGGGAATCAGAAGGAAGCTGTTAAATCTTGGAATAAGGTTGAATCTTTAGAGCCTGGTAATAAAGAAGTACTCTCAGGCAGATATCCCCTTTACATGAGCTTGAAGCAATGGGAGACGGCTTTGGGCGATTTAAATCAGATTATTCGTCAGCAACCTGGAGCTGCCAGGCCAGTGTATGATCGCGGAGTTTGTTATGATAATTTGGGCCGTTTTACTGAGGCGGTAACGGATTATTCTGCAGTTGTATCTATGCAATCTGAAGAACCAGGAGTGGTGGTCAGATTAGCTGCATTACAGGTTAAAATTAACCGTGACGAAGAAGCGTTATTGAATCTAGAGTCTCAATTAGGGAAATACCCTTCTGATACTGCAGCTCTTCAAATTAAGGCCAGTCTTTTAGAGAAAAATCAAAACTGGAAAGAGGCTGAAAAAGTGTATTTAAAATTGCAGCAGGCAGATCCTGGTAAGATGGAATATTATTACCAAAGAGCTCGAATTTTGGTTACGCTTATTCAAAACGAAGAGGCATTGAAAGATGTCGAAAAGGCGCTTAAAATTGCACCAGGGAACCCTGATTTGCTTTTATTGAGAGCCTCTTTGTTTACTGATAAACAGGATTTTTCGAGAACGATTGCTGATTTGGAAAAGGCAGTAGAGCTGAAACAAGATTCCCCTGAAGCTTGGTGGGCTTTGGGAAATGCGCGTTATAAAAGCCAATTATTTGACGGCGCTTTTGTCGCTTTTCAGGAGGCAATTAATTTGAAGTCAACCTATGAGGATGCTTGGATGGGTATGGCTTTAACTAATCGTGCTCAAGGAAACTTAGATGCCGCGCTGCAGGCTTATAATAAAGTATATCAGCTTAATCCTGAAAATCCGGAAGTATTAAAAGAAAGATATACTTTACAGACTATTCTGGGAAATATCCAGGCAGCTATTAGTGATTTAGATCAACTTGTTTTGAGTCATTCTAATAGTTCTATTTACCGAAAAGACAGAGGGCTGCTATTGGAAAGAAGTGGAAATATGGCTGGAGCCCTAGAGGATTATTCTTGGTATTTGGGAGCAGAGCCTGAAGATGACGATATTCGATTGCATCGTGCAAAACTGAAAATCACCCGAAACGAAATCACTTCAGCGATTGAAGACCTAAATCGAGTGTTGAGTCTAAATCCTGAAAATGGCGAAGCTGCCTTCCTTAGGGGTAACCTTAATTATGAATCCCGAAAAATATCAGAAGCAATTGCAGATTATGAATTAGCCGTCCGCTTGAAATATAAATCTTCCGAGCTGTATTATCGCTTGGCCTTATGTAAACAAGAAGGAGGAAATTCACAGGATGCAATTACCTACCTTACCCGTTTCATTGAGATGGATAACCGTAATCCGGATGCTTATTTTAATCGGGCTGCTTTACACAAAAAACTTGGACGAAATCAGGATGCCTTGGCTGATTTAAGAATGGCTCAAAAGCTAAACCCTTCCGAATCTTTGTACTCTGCAGAAATCGCAAGGATATATCATGCAGAAGGAAATTATCCGGATGCACTTGAGGCAGCCAAAGTATCGTTAGAGGTTAATCCGAATCTCAAAAATGTTCAGTTAATGGCTGCGGAGATTTGCTACCGGCAAAAAAATTATTCTGATGCGATACAGTTTTATCAAAAGGGGCTGAGTGATTCGGCATCTGCAGAGCAGTATTTTCAGGCCGCTTTGTCCGCCAAGAATTTGGATCAAAAAACACGCGCATTATCTTGGATAAATACGGCAATCGAGTTAAAGCCTCAAACACGCAGTTATTACGAAGAGAGGGCTCCTCTTTTAGTTAGTTTAGGTGAGTCAGATAAAGCAGAGGAGGATTATCGCAAAATTGCCTCTATGGATGGTACCAGCGAAATGGCATTCATTCAAATCGGTAAACTCAATTTGGAAAACAATGATTTCCCCTCGGCCCTGGAAGCATTTCAGAAAGCCCGAGATTTAAACCCATACAATGCAGAGTATGCTCAGTGGTGCGGGGTCGCAGCCTGGAAATCTGGCAATACAAAACAGGCATTAGAGGACTTAACTGTTGCGATAAAACAAAAAGATACTTTGAGTTTGGCTTGGTACCTAAGTGGAAAAATTTTGTTTCTCAATCAAAATTACTCTCAATCTATTCATGCTTTTACTCGGGCAATTGAGTTAGGGTTGGAGCCTGCAGATTTATATCTGGAAAGAGGTCAGGGTTTTTTCAAGATAGGGAAATGGTCAGAATCAGTTTCGGACTTAACTCGATATATATCCCAATCTCCCGGTGATAAATCGGGTTATCTGCATCGGGCAAATGCCTTCATGGAGTTAAAATCCTGGAATGAAGCAGTAGCTGATTTTCAAAAGGTACAATCTATTGGACCAGCAGATCCACAGATTCACCTTAAACTTGCTTCTGCTTATCGTGAATTAAACGAAGATCAGGCCTGTATTCGGGAGATTTCAAGTGCACTTAAGATGAAGCCTGATTATGCTCTAGGATTTACCGAAAGAGCAAAGTTGTATTTTAAAAACGATCAAACACAACAAGCGCTAAAAGACATTCAAAGGGCTTTGGAGATTAATGCTAATTTACCCGAACCTCGTAAGCTGCGTGCAGAGTTTTATAGTAAAGATTCTCGTTGGGCAGAAGCTTGCGATGATTTGGCTCAGGTTGTGCAACACACCCCCTCCGACAATCATTCTTGGCAATTATATGCTCAAGCACTGGAGAAACAAGGTAAGAATGCTCCTGCCATTGATGCCTGGAATCGTTACTTAGAAATCATTCGCAACAAACCTGAGCCTTGGTACAGTAAAGCTATCTTGGAGTTGAGACAAGTAGATACGGCATCGGCAATTTCTTCCTGTAAAAATGCCATACTTCAGGATTCGAGTTTTAAACCCGCTTTTCTGTTGCTTTCGGATTTACTTGTTAATACCCGCAACTATTCGGATCTTGTTTCTGTTGCCTCTTCTTTATGTCGATTGGCTCCAGAAGAGGGAGTGCATTTTTTTCGCTTGGGATTAGCCTTGTCTGAAACGAATTCTACTGCAGATGCCTTAACTGCTTTTGCTGGGGCTGAAGCACGAAACCACAAGCCCGATGCCCTGTATGCTGTCAGAAGTAAAATTTTATTGGAGAATGGAGATTTAAAGGGTGCGTTGCAGGATTTGCAAACCTGCATTTTACGATATCCTTCCGACCCATCTTATAAGTCTATCACTTCAGGTGTTTTGGTGCAAATGAAAGAATTTGCCGCAGCTGAAGAAATGCTTAGTAGTTTAATTAATTCCGGTACTGCTACGGAAGAATTGCTCGATCGCCGCCTTCAGTGTCGCATCAACCAAAATAATCGTTCCGGAATTTTGGAAGATCTAACTAAATTGTTGGAGGCTTATCCCCCAAAGGCTAGCAGGCTTGAAGCTCGTGCCAAAATTTTCTTGATTCAAAATAACAAAGCCGATGCTCTGAAAGATTATGATATGCTCTTGACCATGGAGCCAGCAAGAGGAGACATTTGGCAGGCAGCAGCTGAGTTACTGGTTTCTTTAGGTCAACAAAAAAAGGCACTGCCCTATTTTGAAAAGGCCCTGGATATTAATCCATCCAACCCTGAGATGCTGATTAGTCAGGCTGATGTGAAGGTTGCCTCAGGAGATTTTGAAGGAGGAATTCGGGGCTATACCGAAGCGCTGAAGATTCAACCCAATAATTTATTCCTAGTATTGAAGCGTGCGGATGTAGAATACTCTGTTGGGAAATTTGAAGTTGCTGTTTCAGATTACACCCGGTATCTCAACGATTATCCGGATAATATTCAAGCCGTTTATCGATTGGCCGTGGCTGCCCATAAATCAAGTCAATATGAAACCGCCATCTCGGCCTATACTAAGTGCCTTGAAGCTGCTTACTCAGGCGAAGATCCTTTGTCCGGAAGAGCCGATGCTTATTGGCAGGCCGGTAAAACGGAGTTAGCAGCTAAAGATTATCAATCGATACTGCAGAAAAAACCAGATGATACTTTTGCTGCGGTTCGATTAGGAGAGGTGAGCTTCCGCACACAAGATTATCCAGCTGCGATACAATCTTTTAGATTACTATGGAACTCAGGAAGTAATACTCCGGAGATTGCTTACTTTTTAGGTAAATCCTTTATTGCCCTATCTCAGCCTGACTCTGGCTATTATTACCTAGATGAGTCGATTCTTAAAAATGTACAGCTCTCCGACCCTTATTTGATCAGAGGTAATTATCGTCTGAAGCAAAATCAATTTGAAAATGCTGAAAAGGATTTTGCACAAGCATTGAGCCTAGACCCGGATAATACAGATGCTCAGGCTGGGCGTGCAATGGCTTTAATGGGTCTTGGAAATGCAGATGCCGCAATTGGGGAGTTGAGCAAACTGCTTGAGGTAAACCCGGATAATGTGGAGATTTTACGAAATCGTATTACTTGCTGGATGATTCTTCAAAACGCGGATAAATTACTATTGGATTTGAATAAAGTCATAGGAATGAAAGAAGGACGAGCACAAGATTATCTCCAACGAGGAAATATTTATGAGAATCAGGAGAAAAATGCCGAAGCCGCAGCAGACTTTACCCAATACTTGGCACTAAATCCGGATGATAAAGTGGTATCAATGAAGTTGGCAAAACTCAAAGCCTCCTTAGATGATTTCTCCGGTGCCGCAGATGCTTATCAGGCGGCAGTGATCGCAGATCCAGCCAATACGGAAGCGTGGCTGGAATTAGCAAAAACAACTTTGCGAATGGGCGATTTTGAAGAGGCCGAAAGAGCTTTTACAGAGTATTTAAACCGAACCAATGAAGCAGCAGCTGAAATTTGGTTGCTTCGGGGAAATGCCCGATCTCGTATTGCTAAGGTAGATCAGGCCATAGAAGACTATTCTGAGGCCATTAAATTAGAGCCAAAATTATCTGATGCCTGGTCATTCAGGGGGATTTTATATTATCAGAAAAAACAGCTCGACCAGGCAATTCAGGATTTGAGTAAAGCAATAGAGTTGGATGGTAGATATTCCGAAGCGCTTTTCATTCGGGGAAAGGCTTATTTTGAATCGAATAATTTTACAGCAGCCACTCAGGACTTTCAAACCTTGTATCGGCGTGAATCAGGCAATATAGATGCAGGAAGTAGATATGCTCAATCTTTGGCTGCAAGCAGAGATACTGTAAAAGCGATTTCGATTTATGATGAATTGATTGCAGCTAACCCTCAGTTTGGTTTAATCGAACAAAGGGCTAACCTTAAATTATCTACTGGAGATTATTCTGAAGCCATTCTTGATTATGATAAACTCCGAGGAATAGATCCTACCTCGGTTATTCCAATCGGTCGAAAAGGTATAGCCAAAATGCATCTTCAAGATACGGTAGTGGCTATTGATTTGTTAACTCAGGCAATTGCCAAAGATCCAACCAATCCGGAATGGTACAGTTATCGGGGATTGGCGAAAACCAAATCATCCCCTGAAGAAGCCTTAGTAGATTTATCTAAGTCAATTGAGTTGAATGGTTCATTTGCGCTTGCCTATATGTTACGAGCGAATATTCGCTATAATCGATTGGACTATGCCGGTGCAATGCCCGATTATACGCGTGCAATAGAATTAAAACCGGATTATAAAGAAGCGTATTTCAATCGGGCAGATGCCAAAGCAGGATTAGGTGATTACCGATCTGCCGTAAAAGATTATACCAAAGTAATTGAAATGCAGCCCGATTATGAAGATGCTTATTTTAACCGGGGTGTGGTAAAACTCAAACTTAATGATGCGCTCACTGCCTTAGATGATTTCAAAAAATGCATAGAATTAAATCCTAAAAATGGTCGAAATCTCTGTCATCAGGGAATGGCAAAATTGGGATTGAAACAGAAAGATGCGGGTTGTGATGATATGAGTCGCGCGGGAGAAATGGGCTATGCCGACGCCTATGATTACATTCGTAAACTCTGCAAGTAATGAGCTATTGGCCTCGTTCCACCACCGAAAAAATCTGGGCAAGAATCTGTAGTATCTGGCTGGCTGTTACCTTGAGTATTTTTAAACTGCTCGCATTCCCATTGTACTATTATCTTCTCAGTGTACGCTCCCTTAGAAATGATAATAGAGCTCATCAGCTTAATCGTATTTGGGCACAAACTATTCTGATGATTTGTGGAATACGGGTTGAAGTTACTGGGCGACATCATCTCCAGAAGGAAGGCCCTTTTGTTTATGTTCCCAACCATAATTCTTACCTCGATATACCGGTTTGCTACCTGGCATTCCCTGGTTCTTTCCGATTTATTGGAAAGAAGGAATTAAATAAAGTTCCTTTGTTTGGTTGGATGTATGAAAGACTTTATATCACGGTGAATCGATCTAGTAAGATGGATTCTTATCGAAGCTTTGTGCGAGCAGCAGAAAAACTTCGCGAAGGAATCAGTATGGTTATTTATCCTGAAGGAACGATCGCCGCCCATAAAAAGGTACTAAGTAAATTTAAAGATGGCGCATTTAAGGTGGCTTTGGAGACTAAATCCTCCGTGGTACCTGTTTCCATTATATTTAGTGACCGGGTACTCCCAGAAGAGGGCATGCTCAGCATTTATCCTGGAAAAATTAAGGTAATTATACATGAGCCCATTCCAACTCAAAATCTGACTGAAAATGATTTGGAAGGTCTAAAAAATAAGGTTCAACAAATATTATTCAATACCTTAGCACCCTATTACAATCATGAAGATTACAGAAGAACTCATTGACCGCCTCGCAAACCTATCCCGATTGGAATTTCAGGGCGAAGAAAAGGTTGCCATTCGACAAGATATGGAACGCATGTTGGATTTTATTGAAAAACTAAATGAAATTGATACGCAGGGAATCGCCCCACTTGTACATATTCATTCAGACCCAATTCCCTTGCGAGCCGATGTCATCTCGGAGCAAATATCCCATCAACAAGCCTTGGAAAATGCTCCTGATCATGATACAGATTATTTCCGGGTGCCTCGTGTATTAGATAAAGATAAATAATTCAATAGCTTCGTCTCATGGAGCCTATCCCTTTCGTTTCTTTGCTCAACTTCTACCAGCGGTTTTCACCCTCTGGAAAGAAATTATTTCAGGTGTTTTTTGTCCTGATTTTATGCGCCTCTGTAGCCTGGATTATAGGCACCCTGCAAGCTAATAAGGCTGGAATGGAGTATTCTTTTCAGGAAGAAATGCTCCCAACCTTATTAGAGTGGATGCCAGCAGAAGATGCCAACATCCCTTATGCTTCCTTACAAGCCAATGCGTATTCTAATTATACCCTTGAGCTTCCCGGATTAATAATCCCTGAAGAGTGGACCGTTTGGGTCTTATTAATTTCCTATTGCTTTTTTTGGGCTGGTACCCTTACCCTCTCCACCCGTATGAAGCAATACTGGTATTTATTTCCCCCCTTTTTATTTGCCTTGTTTCTTGGTCAGGCACAAGTGGGGGTTTTACTCGCTGGCACTGACCCATTTTACCTTGTTACACTTGGTATCTGTCTGGCTTTTTTTCTCCCCCTTTATTATTTCAGACAAGCTGGGCGAGAATGGTCAACTTTAATAGTATTCTCTATTTTCCTGTTTTTACTCCTAGCAGTTTTAGGCACACTTTACTTTTTCTCCGGTAAAAAAGTTCTGTTTCAAATTCAATCTTCTATTCTTTCTTTACAATATCTACTTGCCTGTGCCGCCCTATTATTTGCTAGTAAGGAGCCTTTAAATCTGGCAACTGCTTTGTTGACGAATAGAAAGAAAGTTCAATCCAGAGCTTCCTTCCCTTTGATTCTTTCAACCTGGATAATTTTACTGGCAGGTATGAGTCTTTGGTTATTGGGTTTTGATGCTTGGTTTCCTGCGACGGTGCGAAAAGTTATTCCCATTAGCTGGATTGTTTTGTCTTTGGTAGTTTGGCCCTTTACCGCACAGAATGCCTTTCATGCCGCAAAGTCCGCTTTTGGCACCAATTTAGCTTATACATTATCCATTCTTTTATTGTCTTTCAATGCCTTGTTCTTCTTTGCTTATGCAGCCCTGAATGGGGATTTTCTCATTCAACTACAAGCTGTTAGAATGGCCATTTTCCTGTTTCCCATCATGGCATTTTTACAAATAATTTATTGGCTGGTTAATTTTTTTGAGGTATTCTCTGCTAGGCAAAATGTTTATTTCATTCTCCACATGCCCATTCGGATTCGGTTCCTCATTGTATGGATGGCTTTGGCTATTATTACCGGAATCGCTGAAGGGAAAAAAAATTGGAAAACAATCCAGTTGATGACTGCCTCCTCTTTCTCTCGCTCTGCCGATATGTTTCTCCTTTTGGGGGAGCAGGATAGTGCCAGTTTGAGATATGATACTGCATTAAGAATTATTCCAGGCGATCCTAAATCCAATTACAATTCTGGCTTGATGCTCTTGAAGCCTGGTCAAAGCCCGCTTCCTGCCCTAGAAAGACTTCAGGCTTGCAGTACTTCGGATGAAAATTTTACAGCCGGAGAAATTCAAATTGCATCCTATTTTGCATTCATGGGTAAGTATCGAAACGCTCTGGAAGTATTAAGAAATACCCAAGAGAAGTCCTCCGATAGAACGGTCCCGAATATGATGGCCTGGTTATATCTAAAGCTTCAGAATCCAGATTCAGCTGTCCTCTGTTTGCAGCAGGCTTTACGCATTGACCCACAGTACGCATCTGCTTGCAGCAACCTCGGCTTGTTGTACCTTAAATTCAATCGTCATAAAGAGGCTAGAGCCTTCTTTGAATTGGCTAAAGAATCTGCTGGCTCTGATCCTACTCCCTATGGAAATCTCCTATATGCCCAACTAGCAGGATTGGACTCCCTACAGATCCAATGGAATCCAGATTGGGTTAAAGAAGACGCCCCAACTTCTTTTCTGTATAACGGGTTAATCTGGTGCAGTAGAAATCAGTTGATGGACCAGGCAGATGCCATTGCCCAATTGCTGGAAAAAAAAGGGGCTCCCTCCGAATATCTGCAATATAAAATGGTGCGCTGCATGCAGTTGGATTCAATTCCTCAGGCTTTGAGCCGGTATGCTTGGCTGGTAAAATCTTCCCCCTCTCAAGCTGCCTTAGCGGCTCACAACATGGGCGTGTTTTATCATCAGGCAGAAGTGCCTGAAATGGCCTTACGGTTTTATCAAGACGCTGCTACTTGGGGAAACCTGCAATCCGAAATGCTGGGAGGTATAGTATTAGCTCAAATTGGGAATCAGGATTCTGCTTATAAGGTTTTTACGCGTGTTCGAGCTTTTTCTTCTACTTGGCAAGATCAGGTACGCAAGGAAATAGCCCTGCTTTTACTGGCTAATGGGCAGGAGCTATACGCTAGTTTAGAGTGGAACTTCGATTATGCTCAGTACTCCGATTGGATGCGCGGGGCTCAATATGCCGCTGCTGCAGGCAATAAAGCTTGGCTTATCGAAATGCTCCGAAAAGCAATCGAATTAGACTCTTCTGCCTGGCAACCCTATGATTACCTCGGGCGCTGGTATCTCGACAAACAAGACCCCGAAGCTTTGCAAACTTATCTAGATGGTCTTGAGAATATTCCCAATAACCCTTGGTTGCAGGCAGGCTATCAACTCGCCTGTTTGCGATTGAAAAAGGCTGAATGCCAACCGAATCAACCAATGCAAGATACTCTTGGGCAATTAGGAATGTTGCTTCAGGCGGAAAATTGGATTCAGGCAAAGAAAACTCCCGAAGCGGATAGTTTACTCCGTGATTGGATTGCTGAACATCCTCTCGATACCCGCGCATTGTTCAGATTAGGGGATTTATGGCAGGAGACCGGAGCTAACCCGGATAATGCTTCTGAATACTTTTTCAATTCAATCTCCTGCAATGATCAAAACCCCCGATTATGGCTATATTATGCAGCGTTTTCTTCAGCAGCAGGGTTGAAAGAGCAAGCTGGATATGGGGCTATTCAGGCTTCACAACTGACTCGGGAAATGGAGCAACAGAATAATATTCTCAATACCTTTGCAGAAGAAGTTAAAATCTGGCGTGATGCCGGATTATAAAATACTTACCCCATGGAAATCATTCGACTGAATTCAATAGAAAAGAAATACCAAATGGGGGAGGAAATTATCTTTGCCCTTCGGGAGGTCTCCCTCTCAATTCAGAAAAATGAATATGTTGCATTTATGGGGCCTTCTGGTTCGGGAAAATCTACTCTAATGAATGTACTAGGTTGCCTCGACACTCCTACAGCTGGTGAGTATTTTCTCAATGGGCAGAATGTTTCTTCCTTAAATGACGCCGAACTTGCGCATGCTCGAAATAGAGAAATAGGTTTCGTTTTCCAAACTTTCAATCTTTTGGCAAGATCTTCTGCTTTAGATAATGTAGCCATGCCCCTCATCTATGCTGGTGTATCGGCGAAAGATCGGAAAATCAGAGCAGAAGAAGTACTTCGTTCTGTAGGTCTGGGTGAGCGGATGAAACACCGACCCAATGAGCTCTCAGGTGGTCAGCGCCAAAGAGTAGCTGTTGCCCGAGCCCTCGTGAATTCCCCCTCTATTATCCTGGCCGATGAACCTACTGGGAATTTAGATTCTAAAACTTCCTATGAAATCATGGGACTATTTGCAGATCTACATTTGCAAGGCAATACAATCATTCTCGTTACGCATGAAGAAGATATTGCTCTATATGCCCATCGAATTATTCGCTTGAGAGATGGTAAAATAGAATCCGATAGGATCAACCCTAATATCCGAAAGCCAGAGGCAACTTCTACCCTCTGATGAAGGCTGGTTGGAAAACCTGGTTAAAGCGATTCGGTATAGCCGGATTTTTTTTCTTCCTCATTAAAGGAATTATTTGGTTGGTTGTTTTTTATCTGGCTTGGAGAGCTGCTAATTGAGGCTTTTTGAAAAAAGATAGTAAGGGTAATTTCTACTTCAACTTATCCTGGATACGAGCATCCAATACCATCCCTATCTGTACCCCAATCAAAGCATGAGCTTCTGCAGAAATGTGGTTATGGCCATGTGGTACATGTGTTTGTTTTAGTTTTCGATAGCTACCAAGCATGGATCTACTGCTGAGTAGGGTGTCGGAAACCTCCCGAAAACGATTTTCTTGATTCAGAGGAATACTAGATCGAAAGGGAAGTTGTGGAATATCCACTATTAGGAAGGGAATAGATTTGCTTAGGCAGAATTGATGCATCCTTTCTAATAACGCCAAGGCTAGTTCTACCTCCTCTTTACTTGCCTCTTGCATGCCTATTGCATATTCTTTTTCAGGAACCTTTGTTGGATTTTTACCAATGGATTCTTTCTCCATTTGAGTGCGAATCAACCATTGCTTACTCAAATCCCAAACAGAATTAAACACAAACGAGTATAAATAGGAATGCTCACTCAACCAGCGTACCAAGCCAAATTGGTAAATAAAATCCTGCAATTTTACTCCAGGTTGAAATGAAGTAGAAGCTTCTGTTAAGGAATCTTGATTGAGTTTAAATAGGCCGTCTTTTATATTGTCAGAATAATCATTGGCAAAGAATCCCAGTACAACAGCATCAGGATCGTATTTATACCCCTCTTGCTCTAGGAAAACTAAAGCTTCCGCAGTGCTGAATCCGGAAACGCCGGCATTCAATACTCGAACCGAATGACCTTTACCAATTAAGGATTTTTCCAATAATACAGAATAGGTTTCATATTGATTGACCTCATAACCTTGTGTATGCGAATCCCCTAAGACCAGAATTCTATATTCTCCTTCTGGTTTTGTATATTCAATATCTTTCTCATCCCTAAAGCCTTTACTGTTGGTCATAAAATAAAAATCCCCATCTTCGCTCTTATGGTTAAATGCTGTATTGGGGCGTATTCTTCTACTTGAATAGGGACCATAATTCACCGCACTATGGTATCTCGGAAACATATTCATCTGCTTGCCATAAATTAGTCGAATGAAGGCTTCTCCTAATCCTAACGCGACTGTCAAGGACAGGAGCATTGCCAAAAATGCGGCTAGCGTTTTTCTCATCAGGTAAATATAATATGAAAAAATCATTTTACCGACGAGGATTCCAAAGTATTAGAACTTTCTTATTGCTGCATTTGGGTTATTTCAAGAGTTGTTTTCTCAAAACCAAAATCAAGAACTTTTTATTTCCCATACTCGAAATAAACCATCCTATCAGCAAGCAAACCAATTGGAATGTATTCGGTAGGATGATTGCACAAATGAACTTATCTTAAAACAAGAAACGCACCATTTCAAGATACTCACGCATCCATTTAAGATATTTAGTCGTTAAATTCAGTAAATTTGTAGGTTGCGTCGTTGCTCTTTATTTTTTACGATACGATTAAGTTGATAAGTAATCATTCATATTTGCCCTACCGGCTACTTTTTTTGAGTATAACTCTAGTGTTTCCCGGAATCTTATCTGCCCAAGGGGTATGGAAAGATACTTCCTGGATTGTTACTCATGCAGTAGATTCCGGCACTATTTATTTTGGTGGCACAGAGGATCCTGAAAATACCCGGTACATTGGGGACAATTACCAGAGAACTTACGGGGTTGAATCTATGCGTTATCTGCGTATAACTAACCTAGATAGTCTTCCTTCCCACGGAGCTAAGTTTCTGTTGAATCGCAGAGGGAATTGGTACAGCAGACAGGAAATGGCAGAAGAAGCTTTGAGGGGAGCCTTGACAGAGAAAGAGCAGAGTTTGAGTTTATTTGAGTTTGTCCGAAAAAATAGAGTACACTATTATTCCGCAGAACAGGGTTCCTTAGATGAAACACATGAGCCGGTAAAAGTGATGGGAGTATATGGCTTTGGGCTTTGTGATGATGCCGCATTCTCATTAGTCAATTTGGCTCATACCGCCAATCTGCCTGCCATTGAATGGGGATTAACCGCGCATAACACTGCAGAAATTGCGTTCAATAACCCTAAGGTTGTGGATGCAGATTTGGAGGTGTTTTATCCAGGGTACGATAATTCTACTCTTACAGGTAAGTTTGATTTGACATCTGACCGATATCTGGTTAGTCGAATTTTGCATCATGGTCAGAATATTCCATATGACCCTGTTTTTAGTAGGCATTTAGCATCTATGTTTACGCCTTTTGATGGAATGGTGTATCGATACCCAAATCCTCATCAGTTGTATTATACTTTACTGCCTGAGCAAACGGTTACATTCTCTTGGAGCAAGCCGGATTCTGTTCATGAGCACAGGATTTTATATGCACCAACTACCCCTCAAATGTTTAATAAGCTTATAGCAAATGCACTTTGGGATCATGATATAAACCCACACTCCCTAGGTTTCAGACATCAGTTTCAATCAGAATCTAATTTGCTAGTAGACACTTCCGGTACAGGTATTAGAATGCGACCCTTAAATCCGGGATTAGCTTTTCAGTTGGTTCATAAGGTAGATCTTCCTTTCCCACAGTTAGATCATAAATTAGTCTATACTGCTATTCTTCCCTCTTCTCAGGATTCCTTGCAGGTAGAATGGTCATTAGACAGTCTATCTTGGTCTCCCGCCTATATTAAATCAGGTCCTTTTACAGGTAAGGATTCCTGTTCCCTATATCAGCAAATCTTACCCTTGGTCAATGCAGCTATCTACACAGGATGGATTCGTATATCTGTCCTACAGGCTAATGCCTTGGTGTCAGCAGGGTTGGATTCATTGCATATTCAAACGCGGACTCAGAATAGCAAATTTTTTCTGCCATACCTGAAATCAGGTAGTAATTTTTTTCAGTTTTCCCGAAAGGATAGTTTGATGGGTCCACATAAAATCGAATTGGGTTGGCAGGAGTTTTATCACAATAATCCCCCGGTAATTAGCAATGTCCCTGTATATCCCGGTATTGGCATTACGACCGATACCGCTCAGATTTTATTCAGATGGGGGAATGCTCAGGATCCAGATGGAGACTACCCTCAGAAGTATCAATTTCAGCTGAGTGATCGTCCGGATATGGCATTCTGTCTAGCCTCTAATTTTGATCGATTCATTAATCCCATACTTCCCGGAAATATGGCTTTTCCTGCCTTCAAGCAGGAAGTGGCAGGATTTCTAAATCATGGACAAACCTATTACTGGAGAGTTCGTGCCATGGATAGTCAGGGTTTATGGGGCCCTTGGACGAATACTTGGTCATTTACAGTCAATTGTGTCATGGCGCCTTCCTTGGGCTCCTTAACATTAAATGATTCCAATATGGTTGTTACCTGGAATCCCGGAATCCCAGGTAAGGCCCCTGTTGCTTATGCTGTGCATGGTTCTGCGGAAATGAATGGGTTTACCCCTTCGCCTCAGACCTTTATCGGCCTCACCCAGGATACTTTCTGGGTGTTTCAGTATCACCAGGGTATTCCTCCTACATTCATTAGAATTATTGCACTAGATAGTAATGGTGAGGAAAGTCAACCCTCAACGGTAATCAATAGTCCTTTCCCTTTTGTTTTTACTCATTCTAGTCCTTTGATTTATCCAGATTCGGTCTTTAGGCTACCTTTAAATCCTAATTATCGATATTATCCCTTTTATTTTTATCTATACCCAGATACTATCCCCCATACAACTTGGGTCAGCCCAATTACTTTTCCCAATTTTTTGAATTGGAATTCCACCCTTTCAGAATTTACGGCAACAACTGACTCCATCACAGTTAAACGCATGTTATATGATCTTTCTTTGCGTACGATTTCATTTCAGGTGATTGCTCCCTATTCCCAACCTGTTCATCAGACTCTCGTTCTGCAACCTGGGTTAGATAATAGTAAACCTCTTTTGGATTCTTATAACCCAGTTGTTGCCCTCAATTCACCGCTTCAAGATACTTTATTTTTGTTGGAAGGAGATGCTGCCTATGGAGATACTCATACTTGGCATATTCTGAATTCACCCTCCTGGATATCCACTCAAACCAGTCATGAATACATTGTGATAAGCGGAACGCCACAGTATGCCTCAATCCAAGATACAATTCTGGAAGTTATTGTTGAGGATAGCTATGGATTGCAGGATACGCTGTTCTATGATTTTAATTTTACGATTAATAATACAGCTCCCGTTATCTTGAGCTATCCTGATACTCTAGTTGATCCCAATACAATATATGATTACCCGGTTTTTGTTTATGACCCCGATACAGTATTGGGTGATTCTGTACAGCTCAGTATCCAACAAGGTCCGTTATGGCTCTATCTAAATTCGGTTCAGCAGAAATTGCAAGGTTATCCTAATGTTTCTTTGTTTGCAGATTCTCTCGTTCGGCTGCGCGCTACAGATCTTGCCGGCTCCTGGGTAGAGCAGGAATTCATCCTTCATTTTAAAAGGCGCACAGACATAGATTCTGTTGGCAATAGCATTCCTGACGAACTTCTCGGGGATTGGACAGAGGCAGAAGGGCAAGGGATTACACTATACCCTAATCCGGCTAATGAGATTGTGTATATGAAAATGAAACTTCCCAAGAATGGCCATATACGGGTGGAATTACATTCTGCAGAAGGAAAATTAATCAAAGAGCTCCTTTCAGGCTATCGAGAGCAAGGGGTCAGACAAATCCCATTGAATATTTCCAATCTTCCTTCCGGATTTTATTGGGTGAAATTTCAGTATAAAACAGAGGAAGGTTCGGAGTTTAATTACACTCAAAAATTAGTGGTGCAACCTTAATTTTTTTCAAGATGACAGTTCGAATATTTTATAGGATTCTATTCGGTTTATGGATTTTCTCCCTTGCCTATGGGCAAACCCCGACTAAGAGTACCAAGCCAGTGGCTCCTCCAGCAGTCAAGTGGGTGAGTATGCAGTATGCCTTGAAAAATGCAGAAAAAAATGATCGAATAATTCTAATAGACTTCTATACAGATTGGTGCGGCTGGTGTAAAGTGATGGATAAGAAAACGTATACAGATTCCCATATCATTCAGTATCTCAATCAGAAGTTCTATGCTGTGAAGTTTGATGCAGAAGGTAAAGACACCGTTGAGTATAAGGGGAAAGAGTACAGTTTTGTGCCTAGTTTACGATGCAATCAGTTTGCTTATAAATTATTGAATGGAAATATGGGATACCCTACTACGGTATTCATGAATGCTACCGGAGAGGTACTCACTCCGGTTCCGGGTTATCTCGATGCACCTACCTTGGAATCTTTGTTGAAGTACTATGGGGAGCGTAATCATGAGAAAGGTGTCAATTATGACGATTTTCGGAAAAATTTTCAGCCTTCTCCCCGGGAATGAAATTTGATATCTCGGAAATAAAAAGAATATGAGCATACAAGAATCGAATGCGACAGGTGCTGATCTGCCGGTATCCGAAACCCATACATCAATGGATTCTGAACAAGGGAGTAAAGCCAATCAGAAATTTCAGTTGGATGAAACTGGAGAAGAAGGCCTAGCCTTGGAAGCGGAAGAAGTTTCTGATAGTCAAGAAGTAAACTCAACTCTTCAGCAAGAATTAGACGAGTGGAAAGATAAGTATCTACGCTTGGCTTCTGAGTTCGATAATTTCAGAAAGCGCACGCTGAAAGAAAAATCTGAGTTAGTGAAGTATGCCAATGAAGACCTGTTAAAATCCATTCTTCCTGTGCTGGATGACTTTGAGCGTAGCCTTTTGGTCATTGAAAAATCTGACAATCTGTCAGCGATTCAGGAGGGGGTGAAATTAATCCATCATAAATTTAAAAATATTCTTTCTGCCAAAGGGTTGAAACCTATGGAAAGCCTAAACCAATCTTTTGATAGCGAGCATCATGAGGCCATCACAAGTGTGCCAGCTCCTCAGGAAGAGCTGAAGGGTAAAATTATTGATGAAGTAGAAAAGGGATATTACCTCGATGAAAAGGTAATTCGATTTGCAAAAGTTATTGTCGGAGCATAAAGATTATGGCAAAAAGAGATTTTTACGAAATATTGGGTGTAGAGAAGGGCTCTGATAAAGACACCATTAAGAAGGCTTATCGAAAGATGGCCATGCAGTATCATCCAGATAAAAATCCAGGCGATAAAGCTTCAGAAGAAAAATTTAAAGAAGCTGCCGAAGCTTATGATGTCTTAGGGGATGAACAAAAGCGTGCCCGCTATGATCAGTTTGGGCATGCCGGAATGGGAGGTGCTGGAGGGGGAGCACAATATCAAGATGTAAACGATATTTTCTCTCAATTTGGAGACATTTTTGGGGGATCCGCTTTTGAAGGCTTCTTTAGTAATGCTGGAGGAGGACGCACGAGAGGAGGCGGTAGAAAAAGAGGACAAAGAGGAAATGATTTGAGGGTGAAAGTTAAGTTAACCCTAGAAGAAATCTCAACTGGAGTTAAGAAGAATATTCGAATTCGCCGACATAAACCCTGTCAGCCTTGCAATGGAATCGGTGCACATGATAGCAATAGCTTTCAAACCTGCCCTACTTGTAATGGGTATGGCGAAATTCGGCAGCAAGTTGGGGGGGGATTCTTTCAGCAAATTGTGGTGCAAACTTGTCCCACCTGTCAGGGCGAAGGGAGAATTATAACTAAGGCTTGCAAGGTTTGCAATGGTGAGGGGCGTCAACAGGAAGATGATAGCGTAAGTTTGAATATTCCCGCGGGAGTAGCCGAAGGAATGCAGCTTTCCATGAGAGGGTATGGAAATGCAGGATTGAGGGGCGGAGATACAGGCGATTTACTCATACAGATTGAAGAAGAAAAACACCAACATCTTGTCCGCGAATCTGATAATGTTCTATTTGAATTGTATATCAGTATTGCAGATGCTGCACTAGGTACTTCCGTAGAAGTACCCACTCTTTCCGGTAAGGCCAGATTCAAAGTAGAACCGGGCACTCAATCCGGGAAAATGGTGCGCCTGAAAGGAAAGGGTATTCCACATCTTAATAATTATGGATCGGGAGATCAGTTGGTTCAAATCAATGTATGGACTCCCACCCAATTAAATTCCCAAGAAAAAGAAATCCTTCAGAAACTTCAGCAGTCTCCAAACTTTCAACCAGACCCAGGTAAATCTGATAAAGGATTTTTTGACCGGATGCGGGAGTTTTTTAATTAATAATTCTAAACTTATTTATAAGGGCTTAAGTTTTGGGGAGGGAATTTCCTCAAAAGCTTAAGTCCTTGTTTTTTGGGGAGGTCTCAATTGAGTGGAAGTGGGTAAGAAGGGCTTACTCAAAAGGTAACTGGACATTTTATTTTGCTATCACCAAGCGGCGCTATCACCAAGCGGTTATATTTTTAATGGATTTATGAATTGCTTGTGCATGGATTTTAGACATATTGAATGCTTTTCCTTGCATTCTGTATTGGATAATTCTGTTTAAATGCCTGCATTGCAAAGTTTAATCCCAAACCCTAAATTTTTAGGTAATAGATATTTTCATTTTATTTAATAGTGTTTTGGTGGGTTTGTTAATTTCGGCTATTATAGAGTTT